>NZ_JAHWXK010000002.1 GCF_023091155.1 Microbacterium sufflavum
GCCATAGCGTGAGGGAAACGCCCGGTCACATTCCGAACCCGGAAGCTAAGCCTCACAGCGCCGATGGTACTGCAGGGGGGACCCTGTGGGAGAGTAGGACACCGCCGGACTCCTTTTAGTCAAAATGGCCACCCATCGTTGGGTGGCCATTTTGCGTTTGACGAACAACGAGAATAGGGAGCACCATGCCGGAAGAGGAAGAGCGCCGTCCGCGTCGCAGTGACGATGGAGGACCGCGCGGCAACCGTTCCGGTGGGCGCCCTGTGTATCGCGATGGTGCCTCGCGCCCACGATCTGGCTCTGATGCCCGCGGTTCGCGAGGTGAGGCTCGCCCTGACCGTGATGGTGATCAGCGTCGTGAGGGCGGGTACAGCCGTGATGGCGGCGGTCAGCGTCGTGAGGGTGGCTACAGCCGTGATGGCGGCGGTCAGCGTCGTGAGGGTGGCTACAGCCGTGATGGCGGCGGTCAGCGTCGTGAGGGCGGGTACAGACGTGATGGTGGTCAGCGTCGTGAGGGCGGGTACAGCCGTGATGGTGGTCCGCGTCGTGAGGGCGGGTACAGCCGTGATGGTGGTCAGCGTCGTGAGGGCGGCTTCAACCGTGACGGTGGGCAGCGTCGTGAGGGCGGCTTCAACCGTGATGGCGGCGGTCAGCGTCGTGAGGGTGGCTACAGCCGTGATGGTGGTCAGCGTCGTGAGGGTGGGTACAGCCGTGACGCGGCTCCTCGTCGGGAGGGTGGCTTCAGCCGTGACGGTGGTCAGCGTCGCGAGGGTGGCTTCAGCCGTGATGGCGGTCAGCGTCGTGAGGGTGGCTTCAGCCGTGACGGTGGCCAGCGTCGCGAAGGGGGCTACAGCCGTGATGGCGGTCAGCGTCGCGAGGGTGGGTACAGCCGTGACGCGGCTCCTCGTCGCGAGGGTGGCTACAGCCGTGACGGTGGTCAGCGTCGCGAGGGTGGGTACAGCCGTGATGGTGGGCAGCGTCGTGAGGGTGGCTTCAGCCGTGATGGCGGTCAGCGTCGCGAAGGGCGGACGGAGCGTGAGCGGGGGAGTGACCGGTCGCGGTCGTTCCCGCAGCGCGGCGGTGCCGGGCGTGAGCGTCCGGCCAACGCGTCGAACGAGCGTGCCCGGTTCGACGAGCCGACCGTTCCGGACGAGGTCACGGCCCGGGATCTGCACTCCTCCGCGCGCAACGAGCTGAAGACGCTCAGCAAGGAGAACGCGGAGCACGTCGCCCGACACCTGGCGATGGCCTCGCGTCTGATCGACGAAGACCCCGCGTTGGCACACGAGCATGCACTGGCGGCGTCGCGCCGGGCCGGTCGCATTGCGATCGTCCGCGAGACGCTCGGCATCACGGCCTATGCGACAGGTGACTTCGCCCTGGCTCTTCGCGAGCTGCGCACCTATCGCAGGATCTCCGGGAAGGACGACCAGATCGCGCTCATGGTCGACAGCGAGCGCGGAATCGGCCGTCCTGACCGAGCACTCGAGACCGGTCGTGCCGTGGACCGCTCCACCCTCGACACCGCGGTGCGGGTGGCTCTTGCGATCGCGATGTCGGGCGCGAGGCTCGACCAGGGCGACCTGGAGCTGGCTCTCGGTGAGCTCGAGATTCCCGAGCTCGATCCCGATCGTGCGTTCGAGTGGAGCCCGGCCCTGTTCTCCGCGCGGGCAGCCGTCCTGGAAGACCTCGGACGCACCGACGAGGCCGAATTCTGGGCCCACCGCGCCGACGTCGCGGCGGAGGCGCTCGGCGTCGACGAAGCCGGCGACGAGGAGATCTACGTCGAAGACGGCCTCATCGACGACGAGTTCCTCGACGATCACGGTGACGGCACTGCTACGCCTGACGGTGACGCCGTTGGCGGCGGTGACGGCACCCGCGACGGTGACGGCACCCGCGACGATGCCGCCCGCCTCGACGGTGACGCCGTGGACGGTGGCGCGGATGCTGACGGTGGCGCGGATGCTGATGGTGACGCCGTGGACGGTGCCGTGGACGGTGCCGTGGATCGTGATGGTGTCGTGGATCGCGACGCGGACCTCGACGTCGACGCGGGCCGAGACCTGGACAGCGACGACGATGCTGCCTCTGGACGCGACGGCGACAGGGATGGTGCCGGGACCGAGCTCTTCGGTGAGGACGGCGAGGCCGAGCCCACGATCGAGGACGAGGTTCGCGAGCTCCTCGGCGAAGACGTCGACGAGGTCGGCGAAGACGACGAGTCCGGTTCCTCGAAGCCGGAGGCGTGATGGCGCTCTTCACGCGCAGGCGTCAGACGCCCCGCACTCCGCTGGACGGCGTCGACACGATCCTCGCCGACCTCGACGGAGTCGTGTATGCCGGGCCCGGGGCCCTGCCGCACGCCGTGGAGAGCCTCAACGCCGCAGCCGCCACGGCGCGTCTGGGGTACATCACCAACAACGCGGCGCGGACCGACGCATCCGTCGCGGCGCACCTCACGAGCCTGGGCCTCACGGTCGCGCCGGACGACGTGGTCACGAGCCCGCAGGCGGCCATGCGACTGCTCTCGGGGATCGTTCCCCCTCCCGCGACGATCCTCGTCGTCGGAGGCGACGGTCTCGTCGATGAGGTGCAGAAGGCCGGGTACACGGTGACCCGCAGCGCTGACGCCGACCCACAGGCGGTCGTGCAGGGCTTCGCCCCCGAGGTCGCGTGGACCGACCTCGCCGAAGCGGCCTTCGCGCTCAAGGTCCCCGAGGAGGAGGGCGGCATCCCCTGGATCGCCACCAACACCGACTGGACGATCCCGCGCGAACGCGGCGTCGCCCCCGGCAACGGCACCCTCGTGTCCGCGGTGCACACCGCCGTCGGGCGGCTGGCCACGGTGGCAGGAAAGCCGGAGACCCCCATCTTCCAGGAGGCCCTGGACCGCTTCGGCGCGTCCACGGCGCTGTTCATCGGCGACCGCCTCGACACCGACATCATGGGAGCGAGCCGAGCCGGCATCGACTCCGCCCTCGTGCTGACCGGGATCGACCGCCCCAAGCACGTGCTCGCGGCGCCCGAGGGGTCGCGCCCGACCTACATCCTCGGCGACCTCCGCGGGCTGCACGAGCCGTACCCGGTCCCGACGGTGACGGACGGCGTGTACGACGTCGGCGGCGCGGCGGTGCGGGTGCACGGCGCGGACGTGGAGATCGTCGCGGAGTCCGGGAACCAGCTCGACCTGCTGCGGGCCGGAGCTGCCGCGATCTGGGCCTCGGGCACTCCGGTGTTCGTGCTGCGCGTGCCCGAGCGGCTGTACGACGACCCGTTCCACCGCCCCTGACCACACGCGTGGCTCCGTCGGCTGTCCGAGGAGCCGCGTACAGTGGAACCCGTGAGCGATGAGACGACCGGTGCGCCGACGGACGGCCTGTGGAGCCGCCTGCGCCTGATCGAAGGGCAGCCGCTTCCGGCTCGCGCCGACGCTTACTCCGCGCTGCACGACGAGCTCTCGCGGCGGCTGGAGAGCGGATCACGGCTCGACCAGCGGGAGACCCCGGGAACACGATGACGCGACTCGACGCCGCCCTCGCCTCGCGGGGACTCGCCCGGTCGCGCAGCCATGCCGCCACCCTCATCGCGGAGGGCCTCGTGAGCGTCGACGGTCGCCCCGTCGTCAAGGCGTCCACGCCGGTCCAGGACGACAGTGAGCTCACCGTGGCCGGCGCCGACCACTACGTCGGGCGCGCCGCGCACAAGCTCGTCGCCGCCCTCGACGGCTTCGGCGTCGCGGTCGCCGACCGGCTCGCGCTCGACATGGGCGCCTCGACCGGCGGATTCACCCAGGTGCTGCGCGAGCGCGGTGCGCGGCGGGTGCTCGCGGTCGACGTCGGACACGGACAGCTGGCTCCCGTCATCGCCGCGGACGACGGGGTCGTGTCGGTCGAGGGCTTCAACGTGCGGCACATGACACCGCAGAGCCTCGCGGACGCGACGGGCGAGCCCGCGCCGCCCGACCTGATCGTCGGCGACCTGTCGTTCATCTCACTCGAACTCGTCCTCCCGGCGATCGCCGCCGTCGCCGCGCCGGGCGCCGACGTGCTGCTGCTCGTGAAGCCGCAGTTCGAGGTCGGGCGCACCGCGGTGCGCGGGGGACTGGTCACCGATCCGGCCACCCGCGCCGACGCCGTGGCCCGCGTCGTCTGGAGCGCGTGGGACGCGGGGTTCGGGATGCTCGGCATCCTTCCCTCCCCGATCCTCGGCACGCACGGAAACGCGGAGTATCTCGTGCACCTCGCGCCGGGACGCGGCAGCAATCCGACAGAATGGATGGACACCATCAACCGGCTGGCAGGGGGACGATGAACGAGCGCTGGATCCTGGTGGTCGCGCACGCCGGCCGCGTCGAGACGGTGGAAGCGGCCCGTCGCGTGACCGATGCCCTGCGGGGAGCGGGTGCCCGCCCGGTCCTCGCGCCCGACGACCACGATGCGCTCTCCGCCGTCGACCCGTTCTTCGCCGACGTCGACGTCCTGGGCGTCTCCGCCGACCCGACCGCGCTCGAGCTGGCCATCGTCCTCGGCGGTGACGGCACGATCCTGCGCGCCGCGGAGCTCGTGCGCGACAGCGGTGCCCCCGTGCTCGGCATCAACATGGGCCACGTCGGCTTCCTCGCCGAGATCGACCCCGACGACATGGACGACGCGGTGCGCCGTGTCATCGCCCGCGACTACGACGTGGAGGAGCGCCTGGCGCTCTCGGTGCGGGTGAAGGACGCCGCCGGCGACGTCGTCTACGAGACCTGGGCCCTGAACGAGGCGACAGTCGAGAAGGCCAGCAGGGAGCGGATGATCGAGGTCGTGCTGGAGATCGACGGCCGCCCGCTGTCGAGCTTCGGCTGCGACGGCATGGTCGTGTCCACCCCGACGGGATCCACCGCCTACAACTTCTCCGCCGGCGGGCCCGTGATCTGGCCGACCGTGGAGGCCATCGCCGTGGTGCCGCTCTCCGCCCACGCGCTGTTCGCGAAGCCGCTCGTGGTGAGCCCCGACGCGGCGGTCGCGATCGAGATGCTCGAGCGCACGGACGGCTCCGGCATCCTCTGGTGCGACGGCCGACGCTCGCACGAGCTCCCGCCCGGAGCGCGTGTGGTGGTGCGACGGTCCTCGCGGCCGGTGCGCCTCGCGCGCCTGCACCCGACCGCGTTCACGAACCGGCTGGTGCGCAAGTTCCAGCTGCCGGTCGAAGGGTGGCGCGGACAGGACCGGAGGAACCAGCCGTGATCGAGGAGATGCGCCTGCGGGGCCTCGGTGTGATCGCCGACGCCGTGCTCCCGCTCGGACCGGGGTTCACCGCCATCACCGGCGAGACCGGTGCGGGCAAGACGATGGTCGTCACGGGGCTCGGGCTGCTGCTCGGACAGCGCGCCGACTCGGGCGCCGTGCGCGCCGGAGCCGGCCAGGCCTCGGTGGCGGGAGTCTGGGTCGTGCCCGAGACCGGGGACGTGGCAGACATCGTCGCCGACGCCGGGGGCGAACTCGAACCGGTCGGTGGCGGCAGCGCCGAACTGTACGTGTCGCGCACCCTCAACGCCGAGGGCCGAAGCAGGGCGAGCGTGGGGGGTCGCGCCGCTCCGGCCGGCGTGCTGTCCGCCCTCGCCGACGAGCTGGTGGTCGTGCACGGCCAGTCCGAGCAGTTGCGGCTGCGGTCCGCCGCTGCGCAGCGCGACGCCCTCGACCGCTTCGGCGGTGACGCGATCGCCCGGGCGCTGGAGCACTACGGCACGGCCTTCGAGCGCTGGCGCGGCCTCGACGCGGAGATCGCCGAGATCACGGGCAACCGCGACCGCCGGGCGGAGGAGGCCGCGCGACTGCGGGAAGATCTCGCGCTGATCGAGGCGACCGCACCAGAGGCGGGTGAAGACGCCGAACTCGCGGCCCGCGCCGAACGGCTCGCGAACGCCGAGGAGCTGCGACTGGCCGCCTCGCTCGCGCACGGGGCGCTCTCGAACGAGGAGGGCGAGCCGGATGCGTCGGCACTGGTCGCGGAGGCGCGGCGGGCGCTCGAACGGGTCTCGGATGCGACGCTCGCGGAGGTCGCCGAGACGCTCGCCGACATCGGCTACCGTATCGCCGACGCCGCCGGGCAGCTGTCCGGCTTCCTCGCCGACCTCGACGAGTCGGGCCCGCACGAACTCGCCGCGGTCGAGGAGCGGCGGGCGGCGCTGGGCGTGCTGATCCGTGCGCACGGGTCCCTCGACGACGCCATCCGACTGTGGCAGACGGGCTCGACGCGCCTCGCGGAGCTCGACGACGACGGCGAGCGATTGCAGCGTCTCACCGCCGAGCGGGAGGAGGCGCGTACCGCGCTCGACGCCGCGGCGGACGCCCTGACCGCCGTCCGCACGGAGGCCGCCGTCCGCCTGGGCGACGCCGTCACCGCGGAGCTCCACGCGCTCGCGATGCCCGATGCCCGCCTGGAGGTCTCGGTCACCCCCGGCGCCGAGAGCACGCACGGGCGCGACGACGTGGCGATCCTGCTGGCCCCGCACCCCGGAGCCGAACCGCGGTCGGTGGCCAAGGGCGCCTCGGGCGGCGAGCTGTCGCGTGTGATGCTCGCGATCGAGGTCGTCATCGCGGCGACCGACCCGGTGCCCACGTTCGTGTTCGACGAGGTCGACGCCGGCATCGGCGGGGCCGCGGCCATCGAGGTCGGCCGGCGACTCGCCCGGCTGGCGGAGAAGTCGCAGGTGATCGCGGTGACGCATCTGGCGCAGGTCGCCGCGTTCGCGAACAACCACCTCACGGTCGTCAAGTCCAACGACGGGGCCGTCACCGCCTCGAGCGTGCGGCGTCTGGAGGGGGAGGAGCGGGAGGCCGAGATGGCGCGGCTGCTGTCCGGCCTCGCCGATTCCGACGCCGCGCTCACCCATGCCCGCGAACTTCTCAGCCTCGGCGTCTGAGGGAACTGTTAGGATAGAAGCCCGTGATGAACTCTTCTTCTGCGGGGCCCAAGAACGACACGACCAAGCACATCTTCGTGACTGGTGGTGTCGTTTCGTCTTTGGGCAAGGGCCTCACCGCGGCCAGCCTGGGCAACCTGCTCACCGCCCGCGGACTCCGCGTGGTCATGCAGAAGCTCGACCCGTATCTGAACGTGGATCCGGGCACCATGAACCCGTTCCAGCACGGCGAGGTGTTCGTCACCGACGACGGCGCGGAGACCGATCTCGACATCGGTCACTACGAGCGCTTCCTCGACATCAACCTGTCGCAGGCGGCCAACGTGACCACCGGCCAGATCTACTCGCAGGTCATCGCCCGGGAGCGCCGCGGCGAGTACCTCGGGGACACCGTGCAGGTCATCCCGCACATCACCGACGAGATCAAGCGCCGCATGCGCCTGCAGGCGACCGAGGACCCGCGCCCCGACGTCATCATCACCGAGGTCGGCGGCACGGTGGGCGACATCGAGTCGCAGCCGTTCCTGGAGGCCGCGCGTCAGCTGCGTCATGAGCTCGGCCGCGACAACGTGTTCTTCGTGCACGTGTCGCTCGTGCCGTTCATGGGCGCCTCCGGTGAGCAGAAGACCAAGCCGACGCAGCACTCCGTCGCAGCTCTCCGTCAGGTGGGCATCCAGCCCGACGCGCTGGTGCTGCGCAGCGACCGTCCCGTGAGCGCGAGCAACCGCAACAAGATCGCCCTGATGTGCGACGTGGACGTCGAGGGCGTCATCAACACGGTCGACCTCCCGAGCATCTACGACATCCCCTCCACGCTGAACGAGCAGGAGCTCGACTCGTACATCGTGCGGCGCCTCGGTCTGGACCAGAAGGCGGACGACGTCGACTGGACGCGGTGGAACAAGGTGCTGCACGCGGTGCACAACCCGAAGCACGAGGTCACGATCGGCCTCGTCGGCAAGTACATCGACCTCCCCGACGCGTACCTCTCGGTGACGGAGGCCCTCAAGGCCGGCGGTTTCGCGCAGGAGACCAAAGTGCACATCCGCTGGATCCCCTCCGACCTGTGCGAGACCCCGGAGGGCGCCCAGGAGCAGCTCGCCGAGCTCGACGGCATCTGCGTGCCGGGCGGCTTCGGCATCCGCGGCATCGAGGGCAAGCTCGGCGCGCTGAAGTTCGCGCGCGAGCAGGGCATCCCCACGCTCGGACTGTGCCTCGGCCTGCAGTGCATGGTGATCGAGTTCGCCCGCGATGTGGCCGGCATCGAGGGCGCATCGTCGAGCGAGTTCGACCCGGAGACGAAGGAGCCCGTGATCGCGACCATGGCCGAGCAGGTCGAGATCCTCGACGGCGGCGACCTGGGCGGCACCATGCGCCTGGGGCTCTACCAGGCCGCCCTCGCGGAGGGCTCGCTGGCGCGGGAGCTGTACGGCACCCCGGAGGCGTCGGAGCGGCACCGCCACCGCTACGAGGTCAACAACGCGTACCGCGACCGGCTGTCCGAGGCCGGGCTGGTGTTCTCCGGCCTGAACCCCGAGCTGGACCTGGTCGAGTACGTGGAGCTGCCGCGCGACGTGCACCCGTACTACATCGCCACGCAGGCCCACCCCGAGCTGCGGTCGCGCCCGACCGACCCGCACCCGCTGTTCCGCGGACTGGTGGGTGCGGCGATCGAGCGGCACCGCGCGAGCGAGCTGTTCGACGTCAGCGCCGATGAGTGACATCGGCGCCCTGCCCGACGGCGGTCCGCTGCGCGACGAGCCGCTCGACCCCGTGGTCTTGTCCTCCGAGCTCGTGTATGAGGGGCGGGTGTGGGACGTGCGCTCCGACCGTGTGCGTTACGGCGACGGTGAGATCGTGCGCCAGTACGTCGCCCATCCCGGCGCGGTGGCGATCGTCGCGCTGGACGACGGGGGCCGGGTGCTGCTGATCCAGCAGTACCGGCACCCGATCCGGCACCGCGATTGGGAGCTGCCCGCCGGTCTGCTCGACGTGCCAGGGGAGGACCCTGCCGCGGCCGCGCAGCGCGAGCTCGCGGAGGAGGCCGACCTGGTCGCGGCGCACTGGGAGCCCCTGGTGTCGTCGTGGACCACGCCGGGCGGGAACGACGAGCTGATCCAGCTGTTCCTCGCCACGGGCATCACGGCCGCCGACGCCGCACACTCCCGGGAGGACGAGGAGGCCGACATCCGGCTCGCCTGGGTGCCCCTCGACGACGCGGTGGCCGCGGTGCTCGACGGTCGCACGCGCAACGGCATCCTCGCGATCGGTGTGCTCGCGGCCGCGCAGAGGCTCCGCGACCGGGGCTGACATGCTGCTCGATCGCGCCCTCGACGCGTATCTGCGTCACGTCACGATCGAGCGCGGACTGAGCGCGCACACGATCGCGGCGTACCGGCGCGACCTCGACGGCTACCGGGGGTGGCTCGCCGCCGAGGGTATCACCGACACGACCGAGGTGACCCCCGCGGTGATCGACCGCTTCATCGCCGAGCGTGCGTCTGCCGAGCCCGCCCCCGCGGCCACGAGCCTTGCCCGGTTGCAGTCGTCCGTGCGCGGGTGGCACCGCTTCCTGGCGCGCGAGGGGATCGAGGCCGACGACCCCAGCGGCCGGCTGCGTCCGCCCAAGGCTCCGCGGAGGCTGCCGAAGGCGCTGACGATCGAGCAGGTCGAGCGCCTGCTCGCGGCGCCGTCGCCGGAGGAGCCGCTCGGCATCCGCGACCGCGCGCTGCTGGAGCTGCTGTACGCCACGGGCGCCCGCGTGTCGGAGGCGGTCGGGCTCGACGTCGACGACCTCGCGCACGGGGAGGTGCTGCGGCTGCGCGGCAAGGGGTCGAAGGAGCGCATCGTGCCGGTGGGCTCGTACGCGCGTAACGCGGTCGACGCGTACCTGACGCGGGTGCGTCCCGGGCTCGCCGCGAAGGGCAGAGCCTCGGCGCGCCTGTTCCTCGGCGCCCGCGGTGCGCCGCTGTCCCGGCAGAGCGCGTGGCTGGTGATCCGGGCGGCGGCGGAGCGGGCGCAGATCACGGCCGAGGTGTCGCCGCACACCCTGCGGCACTCGTTCGCGACGCATCTGCTGCAGGGCGGCGCGGACGTGCGCGTCGTGCAGGAGCTGCTCGGGCACTCGTCGGTCGCCACGACCCAGATCTACACGCACGTGTCGGTCGACGCGCTGCGCGACGTGTACGCCACGTCGCACCCGCGGGCCCGCTGACTCGCGCGGTCGCCTGGGTCCGCCGCCGCGCGCCGGGACGGCCCGAGACCGGCCCGGCCGCTACAATCGAGCAAGCACGAAGGAGCAGGAGAACCGGTGGCTGAGAACGCGGCGAAGTCCAGGGCGAAGGCGAAGAAGGCCGACGACACCCCCATGGGACCCACCGGCCGCCCCTACCGCGGCTTCCCGATCCCGGCGCCGCTGAAGTCGCACGGTCCCGCGCGCATCATCGCCCTCTGCAACCAGAAGGGCGGCGTCGGCAAGACGACCACCTCGATCAACCTCGCCGCGTCCCTCGCGGAGTACGGCCGCAAGGTGCTCGCCGTCGACTTCGACCCGCAGGGTGCGCTGTCCGCGGGCCTGGGCATCCAGACCCACGACGTCCCCACCGTGTACGACCTGCTGCTGGACACGAAGCGTGACGCGCACGAGGCGATCGTCCACTCCAACGTCGAGGGCCTCGACGTGCTGCCCGCGAACATCGACCTGTCGGCCGCCGAGGTGCACCTGGTCAACGAGGTGGCCCGCGAGACCATCCTTGCGCGGGTGCTCCGCCAGGTCGCGGGCGAGTACGACGTCATCCTGATCGACTGCCAGCCCTCGCTCGGCCTGCTCACGGTCAACGCCCTCACCGCCGCGCACGGCGTGATCATCCCGCTCGAGTGCGAGTTCTTCGCCCTGCGCGGGGTGGCGCTGCTGATCGAGACCATCGACAAGGTGCGCGACCGCCTGAACCCGTCGATCACGATGGACGGGCTGCTGGCGACCATGTACGACCCGCGCACGCTGCACTCGCGCGAGGTGCTGGAGCGCGTGGTGGAGGCCTTCGGCGACGACGTGCTGGAGACCGTGATCGGCCGCACCGTGAAGTTCCCCGACGCTTCGGTCTCCGGCGTGCCCATCACCGAGTTCGCGCCGGAGCACGCCGCCGCGCAGGCGTATCTGCGGCTGGCGCGGGAGCTGGTCGCCCGTGGCGCCGTCGCCTGAGCACGCCGAGACCGATCCGACCGCCGAGGCCGTCGCCCCCGCGGAGGGCGACACGGGCTTCCGCGTCTCGCTGTCGAACTTCGACGGACCGTTCGACCTGCTGCTGAATCTCATCTCGAAGCACGAGATGGACATCACCGAGGTGTCGCTGAGCGCGGTCACGAACGAGTTCATCGCCTACCTCGCCGAGCTGGAGGACGAGGAGGAGCTCGACCAGGCGTCGGAGTTCCTCGTGGTGGCCGCGACGCTGCTCGACATGAAGGTCGCCGGCCTCCTGCCGCAGGGCGAGCTCGTCGACGCCGAGGCCGTGGCGCTGCTGGAGGCGCGCGACCTGCTGTTCGCGCGCCTGCTGCAGTACCGGGCGTTCAAGGAGGTGTCGGCGTGGTTCGCGCGGTGCCTGCAGCGGGAGGACCGCCGTCACGTGCGGGCGGTGCCGCTGGAGGAGAAGCACCGCCGCAAGACACCGGAGCTGGTGTGGTCGCTGAGCGCGGACGACTTCGCGGCGCTGGCACTGCTGGCTTTCGCGCCCAAGGAGATGCCGCACGTCGGGCTCGATCACCTGCACGCACCGCTGGTGAGCATCCGCGAGCAGGCGGCGATCGTCGTGACGCTGCTGCGCGGCACCGAGTCGATCAGCTTCCGCGAGCTGGTCGCCGGGGTCACCGAGCCGGGAATCGTGGTGGCGCGCTTCATCTCCGTCCTGGAGCTGTACCGCCACGCGGCGCTCTCCTTCGAACAACTGGAACCGCTCGGCGAGCTGACGCTCCGCTGGGCCGCCGACACCTGGTCGGACGAGACACTCGCGACCCTGGGGGCCGACTATGACCGATGACGTGACCGAGACCGAGACCGTGCCGGAGGTCGCACCCGCGCCGGAGGTCGAGCCCGGGGGTGACGACGCCGCGACGGTCGTGGGCTCCGAGCTGCCGTTGAGCGAGCGCGTCGAGGCGATCCTCTTCATCGTGGACGAGCCGATCGGCCTGGTCGCCCTCGCGGCCGCGGTCGGCGCGCCGGTGCCGGCCGTGCGGCAGACGCTCGAGGCGCTCGGGGACGACTACGACGGACGGGGCCGAGGACCGCGGCGCGGCTTCGAGCTGCGCGAGGTCGGTGGCGGGTGGCGGCTGTACGTGCGCGAAGACCTCGACCCCGTGGTGGCGGAGTTCGTGGGCGGGCAGGCGCCCGCGCGGCTGTCGCAGGCCGCCCTGGAGACGCTCGCGGTGATCGCCTATAAGCAGCCCGTCACCCGCAGCCAGGTCGCGTCGATCCGCGCCGTGAACGTGGACTCGGTCGTGCGCACGCTGCTCGCCCGCGGTCTCATCACCGAGCTCTTTGCGGACTCCGAGACCGGGGCGATCAACTACGGCACCACCGACGCGCTGCTGCAGCACCTCGGCATCAACTCGCTGGACGAGCTGCCGCCGATCTCGCCGTTGCTGGACGACGGCGCCGACGGATTCGACGAAGGGACCCTCCGATGAACGCTGCCCACGACGACGCCACCGCGCCCGAGGGCGTGCGGCTGCAGAAGGTCCTCGCGGCGGCGGGCGTCGCCTCGCGCCGTGTCGTCGAGCAGTACATCGTCGAGGGGCGCATCCGGGTGAACGGGCAGACCGTGACCGAGCTCGGCCGTCGGATCGACCCCGAGCGCGACCTGGTCGACGTGGACGGCACCGCGGTGCAGCTCGACGTCACCAAGCGCTACGTGATGCTGAACAAGCCCACCGGGGTGGTCAGCAGCATGCGTGACGAGAGCGGGCGGCCCGACCTGCGTCGCTTCACGAAGGACTACGAGGAACGGCTCTACAACGTGGGGCGCCTCGACGCCGAGACCAGCGGGCTGCTGCTGCTCACGAACGACGGCGAGCTCGCGCACGTGCTGGCGCATCCGTCGTTCGGTGTGACCAAGGTGTACATCGCCAAGGTGGACGGCACGGTGACCCCGCAGACGATCTCCACGCTCACGAAGGGCATCGAGCTGGAGGACGGCCCCATCGCGGCGGACAAGGCGCGGCTGCTGGACACGTCGCGCGGCTCGAGCCTGGTGGAGCTCACGCTGCATTCGGGGCGCAACCGCATCGTGCGTCGGATGATGGCCGCGGTCGGCCACCCCGTGACCGAGCTCGTGCGCCGGCAGTTCGGCCCGCTGCACCTGGGAACCCTCCCGGCGGGGAAGACGCGCGACCTGAGTAAAATCGAACTCGGTGCGCTGTTGACCCTCGCGCGCCGTGAATCCGGTGTCGCCGCGGCGCCAGGCGAGCAGGAGACCGAATGACCGACACGACGAGTGCGCCCACGGCGCGGAAGACCGGTGCCGTCGCGCCGCGTCTGTCCGGCACCGTCCGCATCGTCGGTGCCGGCCTGCTCGGCGCGAGCGTCGGTCATGCGCTGCGGGCCAAGGGTGTCGACGTGGCGCTCACGGATGCCTCCCCGGCGCAGCTGCGACTGGCGGTGGACTACGGCGCCGGTCGACTCGCCGCCGACGACGACGCCCCCGCGCTGATCGTGGTGGCCGTGCCGCCCGACGTCACAGCCGACGTGGTGCAGGCCGAGCTGGAGCGGTACCCGGACGCGGTCGTGACCGACGTCGCGAGCGTCAAGCTCGAACCGTTCCGGACGCTGCGCGACCGCGGCGTCGACCTCGCGCGCTACATCGGCTCGCACCCGCTCGCGGGGCGTGAGCGCGGCGGCGCCATCTCGGCCCGCGCCGACCTCTTCATCGGGCGGCCCTGGGTGGTGTGCCGCGACGAGGACACGAAGGCCACGGATCTCGCGCTGGTCGAGGCCCTCGCGCTCGACGTGGGCGCGATGCCGCTGGAGATGACGCCGGAGGAGCACGACCGATCGGTCGCCCTCACCTCGCACGTGCCCCAGGTCGTCGCGAGCCTGCTGGCCGCGCGGCTCGCGGGAGCCGAGGAGGGCGCGCTGCGCCTGGCGGGTCAGGGCGTGCGCGACACGACGCGCATCGCCGCCTCCGCGCCCGAGCTGTGGGTGCAGATCCTCGGCGCGAACGCGGGGCCCGTCGTGGAGATCCTCGACGCGCTGGCGGCCGACCTGGGCGATGTCGCGGAGGCGCTGCGGGCGCCGGCGGCCCCCGGCGCGCGCCGTGTGATCGCGGAGACCATCCGGCAGGGCAACGACGGCGTGGAGCGCCTGCCGGGCAAGCACGGCCAGAACCGGCGCTTCGAGACGCTCGTGGTGATGGTCGACGACACCGCCGGACAGCTTGGCCGCCTGTTCGGCGAGCTCGGCGAACTCGGCGTCAACGTCGAGGACCTGCGTCTGGAGCACTCGCCCGGCGCACAGTTCGGTCTGGCCGAGATCAGTGTCGACCCCGCGGCGCTGCACGGCGCGATCACCGGGCTCCAGGAACGCGGCTGGCGCATTGCAGGGAACACGAATGACTGACACCTCCACCGTCTCCGCCACGAAGTTCATCGCCATCGACGGGCCGGCCGGTTCCGGCAAGTCCAGCGTCTCCAAGGCGGTCGCGCGCCAGCTCGGCTACGGCTACCTCGACACCGGCTCGGCGTACCGGGCGCTCGCCTGGCATGTGCTGGAGCAGGGCGCCGACACCGATGACGCGGCCGCCGTGCGCGCCGCCGCGGCCGACTTCCCGGTCCGTCTCGGCCTCGACCCCGACGACCGCACGGTCCGGGTGGGCGACACCGACGTGACCGACGCCATCCGCGAACCGCGGGTCTCCGGCGCGGTGAGCGGCGTCGCCCGCGTGCCCGAGGTGCGCGCGCAGGTGAACGAGCTGTTCCGCGCGCTGGTCGCCGACGCGCCCTACCCGGCCGTCGTGGTCGAGGGCCGCGACATCACGACGGTGGTCGCGCCGGATGCCCCCGTGCGCATCCTCCTGACCGCCGCCCCTGAGGTGCGCGCCGCACGCCGTGCCGGCGAGCTCGCGGGGGAGAACGCCGCCGCCGTCGCCGCGGCCCTGCACCGACGCGACGCCTCCGACAGCGCCGTCGTCGACTTCCTCAACGCCGCCGAGGGCGTCGAGGTCGTCGACTCGACCGAACTCGACTACCCCCAGACCATCGACGCCGTCCTCACGGTGATCGAACGACTCCGAGGAGCACACCGTGGCTGACGACGAATACGAAGGCGGCCCCGACCAGCTCGCCGAGAAGATGGAGAACCTCGACGAGCACCTCGCCGAGCAGCGCGCCGAGACCCTGCGCGCCGGTCTCGCCGACTACGAGCTGGACGACGAGGATGCCGCGCTCCTCGCGGGCGTCTCGCTGGGCGAGGACGGCATCGAGTTCCTGCCCGCGCTGCCGGTCGTCGCGATCGTCGGACGGCCGAACGTCGGCAAGTCGGCGCTCGTGAACCGCATCCTCGGTCGTCGTGAGGCCGTGGTGGAGGACACCCCCGGGGTCACGCGCGACCGCGTCACCTACAAGGCCGAATGGAACGACCGGCGCTTCACGCTCGTCGACACCGGCGGCTGGGAGCCCGACGCCCGCGGCATCGACCGCTCGGTCGCCGCGCAGGCGGAGGTCGCGATCGACCTGTCCGACGTGGTGCTGTTCGTGGTCGACGCGATGGTCGGCGCCACCTCGACCGACGAGCACGTGGTCAAGCTGCTGCGCAAGAGCGGCAAGCCCGTGTTCCTGGTCGCGAACAAGATCGACGACGCCCGGCAGGAGCCGGAGGCCGCCGCGCTGTGGAACCTCGGTCTCGGTGAGCCCCACCCGGTCTCGGCCATCCACGGCCGCGGCGTGGCGGATCTCCTGGATGCCGTGCTGAAGAAGCTTCCCGAGATCTCGGCGGTCGCGAAGCAGGAGATCGGCGGGCCGCGACGTGTCGCGATCCTCGGTCGCCCCAACGTGGGCAAGTCCTCGCTGCTGAACAAGGCGGCGGGGGAGGAGCGCGTGGTCGTGAACGACCTGGCCGGCACGACGCGCGACCCGGTCGACGAGGTCGTGGAGCTCGGCGGCAAGATGTGGCGTCTGGTCGACACGGCCGGTATCCGTCGCCGCGTGCACATGGCGCAGGGCGCGGACTTCTACGCCTCGCTGCGCACGTCGGCCGCGCTGGAGAAGGCCGAGGTCGCCGTCGTGGTCCTCGACGTGTCGGAGACGATCAGCGAGCAGGACGTGCGGATCATCGACCTCGTGCTGGAGTCGGGCCGCGCGCTCGTCCTCGCGTTCAACAAGTGGGACCGCCTGAACGACGACGACCTGGAGAACGCCGACCGCCGCCGGTACCTCGAGCGCGAGATCGAGCAGGACCTCGCGCACGTGGCGTGGGCTCCGCGGGTGAACATCTCCGCGAAGACCGGGCGACACCTCGACAAGCTGGTGCCCGCGCTGGAGACGGCGCTCGAGAACTGGGACCGCCGCATCCCGACCGGCAAGTTCAACGCCTTCCTCGCCGAGCTCGTGGCCGAGCACCCGCACCCGCTGCGCGGGGGCAAGCAGCCGCGCATCCTGTTCGGCACGCAGGCCTCGACGCGTCCGCCGACGTTCGTGCTGTTCACGACTGGGTTCCTCGACCCGGGCTACCGCCGGTTCATCCAGCGGCGCCTGCGCGAGCTCTACCCGTTCGAGGGGACGCCGATCGTCATCAACATGCGCGTGCGGGAGCGCCGCCAGCGCTGACGCGTTCCGGCGTGTGTCGCCGGGTGGCGCCGCCACCCCGATGCTGTGAAAAGCTGAGGGGGTGACAGTCGTACCCCCCGCTCCCGGCGAACCGCGTCGCCCCGAAGGACCGCGCAACCCCGGCGACGCCTGGGTGGTCGCAGACACGGGGGAGCGCTACTGGGGGCGGTTCGGTGCGGCCGGTCTGCTCGCGGTCGACGCGACGCGCGGGATCCTGCTGCAGCACCGCGTGTCGTGGAGCCACTTCGGCGGCACGTGGGGGTTGCCCGGCGGTGCGCTGCACGAGGGCGAGTCGGCGATCGTCGGAGCGATCCGGGAGGCGCAGGAGGAGGCGGGCGTGCCGGACGGCGCCGTGCGTCCGCGCTTCACGAGCGTGCTCGACCTCGGCATCTGGTCGTACACGACGGTAGTCGCCGATGTGCGCAGCCCGTTCGACCCGGTGATCAGCGATCCGGAGAGCGTGGCGCTGGAGTGGGTCCCGGTCGACCGCGTGGACGAGCTGCCGCTGCACCCGGGGTTCGGGGCGGCGTGGCCGATGCTGCGCGCTCAGCTCGATGTGTTCCCGGCCGTGGTGGTCGACGGGGCGAACGTGGTCGGGTCGGTGCCCGACGGCTGGTGGAAGGACCGAGCAGGTGCGGCCGCGCGCTTGCGTGACCGGCTGGCCGGGCTGGCGGTGCCCGCGGACGACCTGGGGCTCGACGGAGACGACTGGTACCCGGAGGTGGCGCTCGTGGTCGAGGGTCGTGCCCGCGACATCGGGACCGAGGCCGCGGAGACCGGTGCCGCCGAGGCCGGAGTCGCGGAGCCGGCGCTGGCGGTCGTGCGGGCCGAGGCCGCGGGCGATGATGCGATCGTGGCCGAGGTCGAGCGTCGGGTCGCGGGGGCGCAGCGGGTGCTGGCGGTCACGAGCGACCGGGAGCTGCAGGCGCGGGTCGAGGCCGCGGGCGCGCAGGTGCGGTCGAGCGGGTGGCTGCGGAGGCTGCTGGACGCCTGACGCGTGCGGACGAGCGGATGCCGCGGGGTCAGTCGGGCGGGGTGTCCCGGCCGCGGAGGCGGTCGATCTCGCGGCGCTCGCGTTTGGTCGGGCGACCGGCACCGCGGTCGCGCAGGCCGAGCGCGGCCTGCGGTTCGCGTTCGGGTGTGCGGTCTTCGTAGGCGAGGGCGGCGAGTGGGGCGCCGACGCGCTTGACGAGCAGCTGCCGGACGATGAGGATGCGGTCGAACCCCGAGATGCGGATGCGCAGCTCGTCGCCGATGCGGACCGTCTGCGCGGCCTTGGCCTTGTCGCCGTTCACGCGCACATGCCCCGCACGGCATGCGGTGGTCGCGGCCGACCGGGTCTTGTAGACGCGGACGGCCCACAGCCAGCTGTCGACGCGGACGCTGTCAGCCATCACGAGGCCTTCCGTGCGAGGACGACCAGGGTGCCCGCGATGAGGAGCCCCTGTCCGAGCGTGTAGGTCGCCATCACGGCGGGGCTGCTCCAGGCCGGGAGAGCATCGGGGAGGAAGAGCCGGAACGCGAGGATCGTGTCGCTGGCGAGGAAGAACGCGCCGCCCACCGCGACGAGGGGGTGGCAGCGGGCGGCCATCGCCGCCGTGCCGCCCAGCAGCAGCCCGTAGGCGGCGACGGCGATCAGCAGGGGGCCGGTGTGCGGCCCGAGCGTGAGGATCATCGCGACCCACCACGCCGCGTACACCAGCGTCCACCAGGGCAGCCGACGCCGGGCGAGGTGCCTCGCGAACAGCACGATGTACGCCACGTGCGCGAGGCCGAAGAACCCGAGCATGAGCGGAAGCTCGGGGGCGGCGGGGAACAGCGCCCCCGCGCCGTCGCCCAGCCAGGAGAACAGCAGCGCCGCGAGCGCGAGCACGAGGGCGGAGCGCGGCCGGAGGCGTGGGGCGGCCACGAGCACCGGTACCGCGAGCAGCGGCATGAGCAGCAGCTTGGTCGGAGCGGCCAGGTCGTGGTCGAGCGCGAGCAGCACGACGTGCAGCAGCGACACCGCGACGTACGGCGCGAACGCCCACACGATCGGGCGGGGGAGGGTGCGGCGGCGCATCCCCTCATCGTATGGCCGCGGCGGTATATCCGGGGGCGCGGGGGTGTGCCGCGGGGTGGTGGTCATGCGTCGGTGCGGGAGGACAGGTCGAGCGTCACGAGAACCCGTCCGGGCTTCATGACCGTCTGCTCCGTGAAGCCTGCGCCGAGGAAGGTGTTCAGCGTGCCGTGGAACAGGTCGTTCGCGCGCTGCTTCTCGCCGCGGGTGTCGACCGGGTACCCCTCGACCAGACGCGCTCCGGAGGCCGCGGCGTAGTCGACCGCCGCCCGCAGCAGTGCCGCGTTGAGTCCGGTGCCCCGGTGCTCGCGGCGCACCACGAAGCACGTCACCGCCCACACGGACGGGTCGTCGAACGGCTCGGCGGACGACGCGGCGATGATGCGCGTGCGGGGGATGCGGGCCTGGGCGGTGCGCGGTCCGATACGGATCCAGCCCGCGGCCTCGCCGTCGACGTAGGCCACGAGCCCGGGCGGTGGACCCTCGTCGATCTCGGCCCGGAACATGTCGGTGCGCTGCGGCGTGGTGGTCGTGTTCCAGTCCTTGTTGCTCAGTATCGGCCAGATGCACTGGCAGCTCGCACCGTCGCCCCCGCCCGTGAGAGCGTGCTGCACGTCGTCCCAGCGGTCGGACGTGGCGAGTTCGGTGGTGATCGTCGGCATGACCGCGACGGTACGCGGTGGCTCCGACACCCCGCAACGCCCCGGTTCGCGAGAGGGCCGCGGGTACGGCTAAGATAGGGGAGTTGCCTGCGCGAGAGTGCAGAACAACGGGCTGTGGCGCAGCTTGGTAGCGCACTTGACTGGGGGTCAAGGGGTCGCAGGTTCAAATCCTGTCAGCCCGACCAGAAAGCCCCGGTGAGAGCATCCTTCTCACCGGGGCTTCGTCGTTTCCGGCTTTGCGGATCTCGCACCGCTGCGGCGGAGAGGCGGACAACGCCGGTGTGTACCCGCCGTCAGGGGAGGAGCGAGTGCGCGCCCAGGGCGTGCCACGTGCGGTCGTGGTAGACGAGGGCGCGCTCGGCGTGCCGGGCGATGTGCGCCTGCAGGCCGTGCGCGGCGATGACGGTCGAGCCGCCCGCCTCCATCCGGCTCACGACGGCGCAGCGCACCCAGGCGCGGGCTCCCGCGAACACGGGCTCCCCGGTGGCGAGCGGGGCCCAGGCGTTCGTATCGGCGAAGCGGTCGATGCCGCTGGTCGCCCCTAGGCGCGCGAGCTCGATGTCGTCCGCATCCAGGAGGTGCACCACGACCGTCGCGGCCGAGGTCAGGGTCTCCGCCGCCGACGACAGCGCCGACACCGAGAACACCAGCAGCGGAGGATCCACGCTCACCGACGACACCGACGACGCCGTGAGCGCCACGGGGCCGTCCGCCCCCTGCGCGGTGATCACGGCCACGCCTCCCGGGTGCCCGCGGAACACGGCCTTGAACGTGTCGGCGCCGACCGACAGCCGGTCCAGCACGTCGGAGGCGGCACGCTCGCGGGCGGGGGACGAGGACGAAGCGGCGGGGGCGGTCATGCCACGACGGTACGCACGGCCCCCGCGACCGCGCACGTGCACTGCAACACGGCGACATGCGCCGCCACATACCGTCGCTCCGGGTAGCGCGTGGAAGACCGCTCCTCACACGGGCGTCTGCGTCGATCGTCCTCTCGGACCGGCCCTCGACCGCGGCACTCGCGTTCCGCTCGCGTCACCCGCCCCTGGTCAGTGCGCGAGCAGCGATTCCAGCGCCCGGCGGTGCGGGGCGAGCCACGCGGACACGAGGCGCGTGCGGTCGTCGACCTCGGCGGCCGGGAACGCGAGGCCGCGCACGGGCACCGTCGCGCCGAGCTCGACCAGCAGGGGGCGCAGCGTGTGCTCGACGGCGAGGGTGTGCGCGGGGGAGCCGATCGTGAGGACGGGCACGGCGACCACTCCGTCCAGCCCGCCCGTGTCGACGCGGTCGAGGAACGCCTTCAGCAGCCCGGTGTAGGCGGCCTTGTACGTGGGGCTCGCCACGACCACGACATCCGCCGTCGACACCTCCTCGACCAGGGCGTCGATCTCGGGGTCGGGCACGACGAAGACCCGGTCCGCATACGCCGCGAGCTCGATGGTGGGCAGCACCTCGGCGCCCGTGAGGTCGGCGAGCTGTGCCGCGACCTCCTCCGCGACGCTCGTGGTGCGGGAGGACGGGTGGGGGTTCCCCACGAGGACCGCGATCGACGTCATGAGTCGATTCCAGCCCGGCGGGCGCGGCCGGGCAAGCGCAGCGACGCGTAGCGTCACGAAACCCGACGCCGCCGGAACCTACCCGCTGTGGTCGGCCCGCTCAACCCCCTCGGCACCGGGAACTCCGGGCGGCACACTGGGCGGACCGATCGAAGGAGGAGACATGGCATCGACACCCGACGACGTCGGCGGTCAGCCGCTGCGCGACGGCGACGCGACCACCGAAGCAGACCCGCGGGACGATCCGGCGCAGGCGGAATGGGAGCGCACGGAGGCCCTCGACGACGGCGCCTCCGCCGAC
Organism: Microbacterium sufflavum; assembly: GCF_023091155.1. NCBI lineage: Bacteria > Bacillati > Actinomycetota > Actinomycetes > Micrococcales > Microbacteriaceae > Microbacterium > Microbacterium sufflavum. The sequence continues at coordinate 21,299 of NZ_JAHWXK010000002.1, forward strand.
GAGCTCGACACGGCGACCGCGACCGGGCGCGACCCGGACGAGATCCCCGATCCCGACGACGAGGTCCCCGCGGACGACCTGCCCGGCTCCGGCCCGCAGCCCGAGAGCCAGGGCGAGGACCCGGTGCTCGCCGACCTCGGCGACGAGGGACAGGGCGACCTGGGCCCCGGTGACGTGTGATGACCGTCACCGCCGTGGTCACGCGGTCGAAGAACGGCCAGTGGGTGAACGAGGCCGAAGGTGCTCCGGAGCTCTCGCGCAGCTACGCCAGCCGGGATGAGGCGATCGAGGAGGGCGAGGCGCTGGCGTCGGAGCACGGCGTGCGCCACACGGTCGAGATCAGCGAACCGACCGGCACCATCGTCGACCAGGACGACAGCGTCTGAGCCCTCAGCGCAGGCGGCCGAGGTCCTCGCGGTCCCGCGGCTCCTCGCCGTCCTGCGGCTGCTGGAGGTGCCCGCACTCCGGGCACCTCCAGCCGCCGGGCACCGCGAGCATCACCACGTCGTCCTCGGGACAGTGCGGTGCCGTGCGCGCGGCGTTCGTCATCGTCTCAGGGTAGAACCGCCGGACCGCGGGCGGATAGCGACCTTCGTCCGGGATCACCCGAGCAGGATGAGCTCCCGCGTGCTCCGGGTCATCGCGACGTAGCGGTCCACCGCGCCGGTCAGGTCGTCGCCGAACCGCTCGGGGTGCACCAGCACCACGAGGTCGAACTCGAGTCCCTTGGCCGAGGTCGGCGTGAGCGAGCGCACGCGGTCGGTCGGGGGGAACGAGGAGTCCCCGATCACGCAGGCCACACCGTCGGGGTTCGCCGCGAGCCAGTCGGCGAGCACGGCGGGCAGCTCTGCCACGGCACCGGTCCGCACCGGGTTGCCGCTCTCGCGCACCGAGGTCGGGACGTTCGCGTCGGGCAGCGCCGCGAGGATTCCGGGGGCCGCGACCGCGATCACCTCCGCGGGGGTGCGGTAGTTCACCCCGAGGTGGGCCACGCTCACCTCCCGTACGCCGACCCGGGCGAGCCGCTGCTGCCACGTCTCGGTGAAGCCGTGTCTCGCCTGGGCGCGATCCCCGACGATCGTGATGCTGCGCGAGGGGCACCGGGCGAGCAGCATCCGCCACTGCGCATCCGTGAGCTCCTGCGCCTCGTCGACCACGATGTGCCCGAACGGCCCGGCGAGCTCGTCCGGCGGCAGCACGGGCGGTGCGTCCACGCCCACGAGCACGTTGCGGGCGTCCTGGCCACGCAGGATCGACATCACCTTCATCTCGCTGTCGTCGTCCTCGATCAGGTGGTCGACCACGTGCGACATCTGCTCCTGCGCCGAGGCGATCACGGCGTTGCGGCGGTGGGCGGCTCGCACGGCCTCCGGGTCGCCGATGCGCCGGTGTGCCGCGTCGAGCAGCGGGAGGTCGGCGTCGGTCCAGGCATCCGGACGGTCGCGCTGCAGCAGCGTCACCTCGTCGGGGGTCAGCGTAGGGGCACACGCCCGCAGGAACTCGGGGGAGCTCCACAGCCGAGCCACCACCTCGCCCGGTGTCAGCAGGGGCCACGCGCGCACGAACGTGCCGGTCAGCTCGTCGTCCTGCCGCAGCCACCGTCGCACCGCGTGGGGCGGCACCTCGTCATCGTTGACCTGTTCCACCAGCAGTTCCAGCAGCTCTTCCCACACCTCGTCGCGCGCCTCGTTGTGGGTCGCGGCGGGGTCGGCACCCGCGAACACCTCCGCCCACTCCTCGCGGCTGAGCCACAGGTCGGCCCACGGGGAGTCGAGGCGCGTCGCGTGGCCGGGCGGCCGCTCGAACGCGGCGGCCGCGGCGGCGAGCACGGCCTCGGGGTCGAGCGCGGCCTTGAGCGCGGCGATCCTCTGGTCGGCTTCGGGCGGGGCCGTCGCGCCTTCCGGGGTGAGGTCGCGGAGGGTGCACAGCCGTACGGTGTCCTCGCCGAGGCTCGGCAACACGTCTTCCACGTAGGCGAGGTAGTGCGGGTTCGGGCCCACGAGCAGCATCCCGCCCGCGCTCGCGGTGAGGTGCGGTTCGGCGTAGAGCAGGTGGGCCGCGCGGTGCAGCGCCACCACGGTCTTGCCGGTGCCCGGACCACCGTCCACCACGAGGGCGCCGCGGGACGGGGTGCGGATGATCGCGTCCTGGTCGGCCTGGATGGTCGCCAGCACGTCGCGCATGCGGGCGGTGCGGTGCGTGCCGAGGCTCGCGATGAACGCGGACTGGTCGTCGAGGGAGGCCGCGCCGTCGAAGCCGTCGGCGGTCAGGGCCTCGTCCCAGTAGTCGCTGATCCGGCCGTCCGTCCACCGGTATCGGCGGCGGGAGATCAGACCGCGGGGGTCCTCCAGCGTCGCGGCGAAGTAGGGCTCGGCGGCGGGCGCACGCCAGTCGATCAGCAGCCGGGTGCCGTCGGACGCGGCGAGCCCGGTGCGGCCGATGTAGACGGGCTCGCCGTCGGCGGGGGTCATGCGGCCGAGGCACACGTCGATGTCGAAGCGTTCGAGCACGCGCAGGCGCGACGACAGCCGCCGGATCTCGAGGTCGCGGTCCACGGCGGCGCCCCCGGAGCCGGCGCGCACGCGACGGACGTCGTCGAGCCGTCGGGCGACGTCGGCGCGCTGACCGTCGAGTTCGGCCGCGATGCGCTGGAGGTGTCGGCGATCGGCGTCGATGAGGGCGGGGGCGGTCTTGGCCTGTTTCTCGGGGGAGAGGTGGAAGGGGTCGATGGGCATGAATCTCCTTCGCGTTCCACGCGCCGGAGCGCGCGCAGACCGTCGATTCTGCCCCCGGGGTGGGGCCTTGCGGCAAGCCCCCACCGCGGAGATATCCTGGAAATGCAGGGAGAGACGGGGGACTCACCATGGCCCATCGGATCGGCTACCTCATCGGCAGCCTGGCGTCGGACTCGATCAATCGCACCCTCGCGAGGGCGCTGGTGCGCCTCGCGCCGCCCAGCCTGGAGCTGGAGGAGATCCCCATCCGCGGCCTTCCCCTCTACAACCGCGACGACGAGCTCGAGCCGGTCGAGGCGGTCACGGAGTTCAAGCGCGCGGTGGAGAGTGCCGAGGGCCTGCTGTTCGTGTCGCCCGAGTACAACCGGTCGATCCCCGGCGCGCTGAAGAACGCGATCGACTGGGGCTCGCGCCCGTGGGGTCACAACTCGTTCGCCCGCAAGCCGAGCGGCATCATCGGTGCGTCGACCGGCGCGATCGGCACGGCCGTCATGCAGTCGTCCATGCGCAGCGTGCTGAGCTTCCTCAACGCCCCGCAGCTGAACGCGCCGGAGGCGTACATCACGTTCCGGCCCGAGGTGTTCGGTGCGGACGGCGAGGTGCACGACGAGGGCACGAGAGACTTCCTCGCGCACTACATGGAGGAGTACGGGGCGTTCGTCGAGCGGGTGCTGTCGCTCACCGCGCCAGGACACGTCGGCGACCGCTGACGCCTCGCCATCACGCCGGTGGGGCGTCCACGAGGGCGCGCAACGCCAGGGCGTCGTGCGGGGCGTGCCCGCGGGCGTCGTTGTCGAAGTACACGAACACGTCGCGCGGGCGGCCGTCCGCGGCGCCCGACCCGTCGGCCCAGGCCCGGATGAGCGTCGCCCACTCGCGCAACTCGGCGCCGGTGTACCCGCTGTGGTACAGCATGCGCGCGCCGTGGAGCCGGATGTACACGTGGTCCGCGGTCAGCGCGTCGAACCTCGACCATCGCCCCGCGGTGTCCGCGACCACCAGCGCGGTGCCGTGCGCCTGCAGCAGCGTCAGGCTCGCGGGGTCGGCGAAGGTGGCGGAGCGCGGTTCGAGCGCGTAGCGCAGCGGCCGGTCGGCGTCGATGTCGAGCCACGCGCGGTCACGGAGGCGTTCGTCGTGGCCGCGGGCGAGTTCGAGCGCCTCCCCGGTGGTGCGGGGGAGGCTGTCGAGGAACGACTCCAGGAGCGCCGGCACGAACTTCTGGCGCTCCGGCAGCTGCCACAGGATCGGCCCGAGCCGTTCGCCGAGCGCCAGCACGCCCGAGGCGAAGAAGTTCGCGAGGGCCTGGTCGACCGCGCGCAGGCGCAGCATGTGCGTGACGTAGCGCGACCCCTTCACGGCGAACACGAAGTCGTCCGGCACGCTCGACGCCCACGTGCGGTAGCTCTCCGGTCGTTGCAGCGAGTAGAACGAGCCGTTGAGCTCGACCGAGGGGAACTGCTCCCCGATGTACTCGAGCTCGCGGCGCTGCGGGAGGCCGCGGGGGTAGAAGTCGCCGCGCCAGCGGGCGTAGCGCCAGCCCGAGACGCCGATGCGGACGCGCCCGGTGAGGGGTCCCCCGGTCACGGTGCCGCCTCCGCGAGGGGGTGCGTAGCCGTCAAGCCCCTTGCCGCTGGCCGACGGGCGTTACAGGGTGGGAGCATCCGCCGAACGAGAGGAGACGCGATGTCCCTGAGCGACCAGCCGATCGACGAGGTCAAGCCGGAAGCCGACCTGCAGGAGCAGGAGCGGCCCGATCTGGAGGTGCCGGACGACCCGGAGGTGACGACGACCGGCGAACCGGACGTGCACTCGGTCGAGGCCGACCCGGCCGATGCGGCCGAGCAGCGGCACGAGGTGCCACTGGACGACGACGATCTCGACGACGCCGACGCCGACGACGACGTGCTGTAGGGCGATGCGGCACGCGCGGCGTCCCCCGGGTGCGCGCGGTGAGCGGGCGCCGAGTCTGTGGAACGCGCCGGTGGGACGAGAGGCGCTGCGGGAGCGGTGAAGGCCCCGCGGGTGCCTCCCGTCCGACGCGGGGCGCGAGTCGTTCGGAACACGGTCGTCATGGGGGGCGACGCTAGCCCCGCGGCGGCGTGTGCGGGCCGGGGTTGACCGCGGCCTTGCCGACGGCTAGTCGGGGACGGCTGACGGGCGAGGATGTGGGGTGCCGTGGCGCGGGGTATGCCCTCTCGACCGGACCGCCCCAGCACGGTGCTGTCGAGAGGGCTCACCGTCCTTCCCGGACGGTTGGGGAGGCGGCGAAACTTCCGCTGCTCTCGACGGCTGATTCCCCAGTTCCTCAGCCTGTAGCCCCCGCTACGAAGAGCAGAATATCGCTTAATCGCCGTGTCCGCCATTTGGGGGACAAAGAAAGTTGCGAAGAGGTTTTCGCCCGGGGTGTCTGTCGGGTCCGGTGGCGGTTTCGTAGGGTGGGGGAATGGACAGGATGCTCGTGTTCGCCGGTCAGGTCGCGCTCCCGCTCGGGCATCGGATCGAGGTGACCGAGCACGATGAGGGAGAGGGCCGAGAGCCGATCGTGTTGTCGGTGGTCGACCTCGACACGGGGATCCGGTACCGGCGCGGCGAGGAGGCGCGCGGCGCGCTCTCGCGCTGGATCGGACGGGTTCTGGAGTGCACGGTCACGGTCAGCGGCGGCGTGACGCGCACGGCGCTGCGCGTGGACCCCGTCGGGCCTGCGGCGAGCGAGGCCGGGGTCGCGCTGCGGGGAGCGGATGCGGCGGTGGAGGCGGCGAAGGCGGAGGCCGACCGCTGGGGTGGCACCGACCGCCCGCCGGCCGAGGAGCCCGAGCGCTTCTGGTGACGCACGCGGGCCGCGCGGGGCCGGGGCGGGTGCCCGGTGCGGTCGGCGGACGTCCTTCGCTTCTGAGGGCCTGCGCTGTCGGTGCCCGGGTCATCGGAAGTCCCGCGATCGGTGGGCCACGCCGGTCTGCAGATCCTCGAAGGCGTCGGCGAGCACGTTGACCACACCCTCGGGTGAGCGTTCGAGGATGCCGCGGATGATGAGTGCCGGCGACTCGCGGGCGATCCGGCCGAAGCGGCCCCAGACGCCGGTGGAGCAGATCACGTTCACCAGACCGCTCTCGTCTTCGAGGTTCACGAAGGTGACCCCGGCCGCTGTCGCCGGTCGCTGTCGGTGGGTGACCAGCCCGGCGACCTCGATGCGTCGTCCCGTCTCGTGCTTCTGCAGATCGGCCGCGGTCAGCACCCCGCGGGTCTGGAGGGCTGCGCGGAAGTGTGCCATGGGGTGGTCGTCCGTCGAGATGCCCGTGGCCCAGAGGTCGGCCGAGAGCCGTTCGTAACTCGTCTGGTCGGCGAACAGGGGAGGCTGCACAGCCACGGTCGTCCCCGGCAGGAAGCGGGAGCGGTCGTCGGCCGCGGCCCCGGCGAGCCAGATCGCCTCCCGACGTTCGAGGCCGAGGCACGCGAAGGCGCCGGCGGTGGCGAGGGCTTCCAGCTGTGCCGCCGTCGCATCGGTCCGCCGCACCAGGTCGTGGAGATCGCGATAGGGGCCGTGGGCCTCACGCTCGGCGACGATCCGTTCCGCCAGCGGCACGCCGATGCCGCGGATGCCGCTGAGCCCGAGTCGCACCGCGAACCGCCCGTCCCTGCGGTGTGCCGCCGACTCGTCCGGCGCGCTCCGGTCGAAGCGCAGGACTTCCGGTTGCGGATCCGCCAGGCAGCTCTCCCTGCCCGTGGGCCCGGTGCCGCCGTCCGCGGCGACGGGTTCGAGCAGCTCGGTGGCCCCGGACAGGTGCAGATCGGGGCGGCGCACCTCCACCCCGTGCCGGCGGGCATCCGCCGTGAGTGTCGCGGGGGAGTAGAACCCCATCGGCTGCGACCGCAGCAGCCCGGCGAGGAAGGCCGCCGGGTAGTGCAGCTTCAGCCAGGAGCTCGCGTAGACGAGGAGCGCGAACGACAGCGAGTGCGACTCGGCGAAACCGAAGTTCGAGAACGCCTGGATCTGCGCGTAGATGCGGTCGGCGTCGTCGTCCACGAGTCCTCGCCTGGCCATCCCTGCGTAGAGCTTGCCCCGCACCTTCTCGATCTTCTCCAGCCCTCGTTTGGACCCCATCGCCCGCCGCAGCAGGTCCGCCTCGTCGGCCGTGCAGTCGCCCACCGCCGTGGCCATCTGGATCAGCTGCTCCTGGAAGATGGGGATCCCCAGGGTGCGCTTCAGGATGTCCTCCAGGTCGCTGTGCGGGTAGGGGATCGGGAAGTCCACCGGCGCCTCGCCCCTGGCCTCCCGCTCCCTGTTCTCCTCGTCCGTCCGGTCCTTCGCCATCTTGCGCCGCACGAACGGATGCACCGCGCCACCCTGGATGGGTCCGGGGCGGATCAGGGCGATCTGGATCGCGAGGTCGTAGAAGCGGCGGGGCTGCAGGCGGGGCAGCAGGCCGATCTGCGCTCGGGACTCGACCTGGAAGACGCCGATCGAGTCGGCGCGGCACAGCATGTCGTACACCCCGGCCTCCTCCTTCGGCAGGGTCTCCAGCGTCCATTCCTCGCCGGTGGCCTCGCGCACGAGGTCGAAGCAGTGCTGCAGGGCCGCGAGCATGCCGAGGCCGAGCAGGTCGAACTTCACCAGCCCCATGAAGGCGGCGTCGTCCTTGTCCCACTGGATGACCGTCCTGTCCTCCATGCGGGCGTGCTCCACCGGGACCACCTCGCCGACCGGGCGCGCGGTGAGCACCATGCCGCCGGAATGGATCCCCAGGTGACGGGGGGCCTTGAGCAGCTCGGCGGCGTAGTCGAGCACGGTGTCCGGGATGTCGTGGCCCTCGACGGGCTCGAGCCCCGACCCCCACCCGTCGACCTGCCGAGACCACGAGTCCTGCTGGCCCGGTGAGTACCCCAGGGCCCTGGCCATGTCGCGGACCGCGTTCTTCGGCCGGTACTGGATGACGTTCGCCACCTGGGCCGCCCGCTCTCTTCCGTACTCGCGATACACCCACTGGATGATCTCCTCCCGGCGCCGCGAGTCGAAGTCCACGTCGATGTCGGGCTCCTCCGTGCGCGTGGTGGCGAGGAACCGCTCGAACGGCAGCCGGTAGAGGATCGGGTCGACCGCGGTGATGCCCAGCAGGTAGCACACCGCGCTCGCCGCAGCGGAGCCTCGCCCCTGGCAGAGGATCCCGCGGCGACGGGCCTCGGCGACGATGCCGTGCACGATCAGGAAGTAGCCGGGGAAGTCCTTCTCCTCGATCACGTCGAGCTCGCGCTCGATGCGGCGGTGGCCGTCGGCGTCCAGCCGGGGGTACTTCGTCGGCACCGCCGCCCACACCAGGTGTCGCAGCCAGCTCATGGGCGTGTGGCCCGGCGGCACGTCCTGCCGAGGGAGGGCCGGGCGTGCCATGCGCAGCGGGAAGGCGGAGGCGGCGGCGATCTCCAGCCCGTGTGAGATCGCTCCGGGGTAGCGCGCGAAACGTGCCGTCATCTCGGCCCCGCTGCGCAGGTGTGCTCCGCCGTGCGCGGGCAGCCAGCCGTCGAGCTCGTCCATGCTGCGCACCGCCCTGACCGCGGCCACGGCCTCCGCGAGGGGAGCCTGCATCGGCCTGGCGTAGTGCACGTTGTTGGTCGCCACGACCGGCAGGCGCATCCGCCGCGCGAGGTCGGCGAGAGCGTCGTTGCGCCGTGTGTCCAGGGGCTCTCCGTGGTCGAAGAGCTCGACGGCCACGCTGTCGCTGCCGAACAGGTCGACGAGTCGTCGGAGCGGGGTGGCGGCGTCGCCGGCGTCGAGCCCTCGCCGGACCGCGCCCTTGCGGCAGCCGGTCAGGATCGTCCAGTGTCCGTCCGCGCGGGCGGCCAGGTCGTCGAGGTCGTACACGGGGCGTCCCTTCTCCCCGCCCCGCAGCTGGGCGGCGGTGATCGCCCCGGACAGCCGGTGGTAGCCCTCCATGCCGCGGGCGAGCACGAGCAGATGCTCGCCGGGCGGGTCGGCGGCGCCCTGCGGGGCGAGCGGCAGGTCGAGCGACAGTTCGGCTCCGAACACGGTCTGCAGCTGCACCTCCATGTGCTCCGCGAGCTCGGCGAAGCGCGCGGCGCCGTAGAACCCGTCGTGGTCCGTGAGGGCGAGTGCGCTCAGGCCCAGGCGTTCGGCTTCGGCCAGAAGGTCTTCGGGGGAGGAGGCGCCGTCGAGGAAGGAGTAGGAGGAGTGCGCGTGCAGCTCGGCATAGGGCACGGCGTCCTCCGGCCGCTTCGGCAGGGCGGGAGGGAGGCGCTTGCGGCGTCGGCTCACGGGTCCGGGGTCCGCTCGTCGCCCGGGGGTCGCGGACGGCGGGGCCGGATCGCCGCTGAGGGTGCGCTCCAGTTGATCCCAGCTCAGCGGCGGGTTGTGCCATCCCATCAGCGATACCTCCCTTCAGCCCACCAGCGCTCGCCGGCGTGGAAGACGAGCCAGGCGCGGTCGCGGTCGTCGACGATCTGGAGCCGATGCCCCCGCTTGCCGCCCCCCGGAGCCCACCGGCGTTCCTGCACCGGCCACGGCCCCGCCCAGGCCTGCACCCCGGCACCGTCGATGCGGGCGGGGTCGTTCGACAGCGCCCCGCGGTCGTCCACCGTGAGGACGCTCCCGTCGACCCCGACGACGCCGACCGGGCGGGGAGGGCGGAAGACCTCGGACGGCAGCGGATCGGGGAGGCTGCCCGGCCAGGGCGACCCGGGGTCCCGCGGGGGCACCACTCGTTCGCCCCACGGGGTGAGCACCTGACGGTCGGCCAGCCAGCGCCCACCCGACACGGCCGCCGTGACCACGCCCTGATGTCCGAGCATGGTCTGCACCCGGGAGACCGCGTGGTGCAGGCGCTCGTCGGTGCCCGATCCGAAGAGGCCGGGCTGATGGTGTGCCGCGTCGTCCACGGCGACGGGGAGGATGCGGACCGCCGCGATGCCGCCGAACGCCCTCGCCTCGTCCACGGGTTCCTTCGCGGTCAGCGCCGCCAGGGACTCCAGCTGCCAGCGCACCCGGTCGACGAGGTCGGAGGCGTCGAAGCACGTCGGGTGCAGCCAGGTGCGGGAGAAGACCTCGCCGCCATCGTCCGTCAGATCGATCCGCACCTCGGTGCAGACGACGGAGGCATCGGCGAGGGCGAGCAGTACGGCGTCGGCCGTCTGCCGCACGGCGAAGGCCACCTGGTCGGCGCCGCCCAGGGGGGTGTCGAACTCGATGCTCCGCGCCAGCTCGGGGTCGGGCGGGCGCGGGGTCAGCGGGCGGGAGTCGGCGCCGGAGGCGAGGGCGTGCATCCGGGCTCCCTGTTCGCCGAAACGGTCGCGCACATCGAGCGGGTCGAGGGCGGTGAACGCGCCGAGGGTGCGCACCCCGAGTCGCAGGAGGAGCCCGCTGAGCTGCTCGTCGCGGAGCACCTGGACGGGGTACGGTGCCAGGAAATCCCGGGAGGCGCCGGGCGGGACGACCGTGCAGGGGGCCGTTCCCCGTGCGGCGATCTCGGCCGTGAAGGGACCGTCGGCGACCCCGACGCGCACCTCGGGGTAGCCGGCGTCGGCCAGGATCGCGGAGAGCGCCGCCGCCGCCTCCGCCTCGCCCCCGTGGTAGCGCGAGATGCCCCTGGCTCGCAGGATCGCGAGGCCCGGGCGCAGGAGCGTGACCCCGGGGGCGTGTCTCTCGATGACCTGCAGCACCGGGGCGAAGGCCCGTTCGTCCTTCCCCGGGTCGTGCGGGAGGACCCGGAGCGAGGAGAGGAGTCCCTGGGCGACGCGGCGACGTTGGCCGATGCGGACGCCGTGCGCTCGGGCCGAGGCGGTGCACGCGACGACCGTGTTCGCCTGCACCAGGGCCGTGGGCGGATGCGGCTGCCCGCCACCCAGGGCCGCCCGCAGGGGCCAGTCCGGGAACCACAGCACGAGGACGCGGAGGGGAGCGTTCATCCTGCCTCCGCCCAGAAGAGGAGCTCCGACGGGGCGGAGGTGCCCGACGCCTCCGGTTCGACGGAGAGCGGGGGCAGTGCGGTCAGCTCGGCCACCGCCGTCTCGACGGCACCGTGTCCGCCGGGGAGCCGCACCCGCACACTCGAGGCGCGCGGGCTGTGCCTGGTCCGGGCGGTGACCGTCACCGTGCAATCGGAGAGCAGGCCCCACCCCTCTCCGAGCCCGTGCCAGTCGGGGTCGTGCAGGCGGATGGTGCCCTCGCTCTGCGCCCACCGCCCCGCGCCCGGTTCCTCGGCGACCAGCAGGGTGGAGCCGCGGTCGCGCAGTCGAGCACTCAGCCGTGCGACATCCGCATCCCGGGCCCTCGACTCCGGCTGGACGACGATCAGCGGCACCACTTCGGCGAGGGCGGAGGTCACTGCGAGCCAGCGGTCTCCGGGAGACGGGACGAGGATGAGCCTGGTCAGGTCGATGCCGTAGGCGGCGGCGGCCTCCACCCCGAGGGTCGGCATGCCGATCACCGCGCACCAGTGCCCTTTGCCCGAGGCGGCACTGAGCAGCGCCAGCACGAGGGCCGGGGAGGGGGAGACCGTGTAGGAGGTGCCGGTCTGGAGTCCCTCCTCGGGCAGCAGCGCAGCGAAGGCGGGGTCGAGGGGGAGCAGGGTGTGCTCGCTGCGCCGCCGCTGCATCCGGCTGATCTCGCGGCGCAGCCGCAGCACCTCTCCGGCGCGGTTGTCGCTGGTCGGAGAGAGCGCGGTCATCGCATCGAGCCCGATCCCCATGCATCCATCCTCGAAGATATGTACGAATAAAGCAAGTGACGTGAACGACGCTAATTCGTACATCGGACATCCGCGAAACCCTGTCCACAGGGGGTCATCGGCGCGCATGCTGCTCGCCTAGCCTGCCCGGATGGATCTCCGACTCGCCCTCATCGGCCTGGTGCACGGCGCCCTCCTCGGCATCGGCGGATGGCTGGTCGTGATCGACGCACGCACGCACCGTCTCCCCAACCGCATCGTGCTGCCCACGCTCGCCGCCCTGCTCCTGCTCGTCACCGGGGATGCCGTCGCGACGGGTCGGCCCGAGTCGATGATCCGTGCCCTGCTCGGCGGCGTCCTGCTCGGTGGCTTCTACCTGGTGCTGCGCGTGATCAGTCGCGCCGGCATGGGCGGGGGAGACGTCAAGCTCGCGGCGGTCATCGGGCTGCTGCTTGCGTGGCACGGCTGGACGGCGCTCGCGCTCGGCGCGGCGTCCGCATTCGTCCTCGGAGCCCTGTACGCGCTCGTGCTGATGGCGCTGCGGCGCGCCGACCGGGCGACCAGGATCGCGTTCGGACCGTGGATGATCGCGGGAGCCGTCCTCGGTGTCCTGCTCGGCTGAGCGGCCGGGCGCCGCGCGGATGGGGGAGGTCGGGTCTACTCTGGGCACATGGCACTCGCACGACTCCACGGCGGCCCGCTGGACGGGCAGATCATCCCCCTCGGCGATGCGGACGACAAGCTGATCGTCCCCTACAGCGAGACGCAGGTGGTGTACAACCGCCGCGGCGAGCCGCAGAACACGGGCGAGGGCGACGGCCCGACCGAGGTCGACTACTGGTTCGAGGAGTCGCTCGAAGACCTCACGCTCGAGGATGACTGAGCCCTCCCGCACGGTCGAGGTCGAGCGCACGTACGACGTCGACGACGACACTCCGCTCCCGCGGTGGGAGGCGATCCCGGGGGTCGATGCCGTGTCGTCCGGTGAGCACCGTGCCCTGGACGCGCACTATCTCGACACCGACGACGGCGCCCTCGCGCGCTCGGGCGTCGCGCTGCGTCGCCGCACGGGCGGCCCGGACGAGGGCTGGCACGTGAAGGGGCCGCGGCAGGGCGACGGACGCCTGGAGCTGGGATGGCCGCTCGGTGACACCGGCGAGACCGTTCCCGCCGTGGTCGTCGAGGCGATCTCCGGCTGGACGACGGCGCCGCTGACCCCCCTCGCGCGCATCGAGAACGACCGCACGGCCTACCTGCTCACGGGGCCGCGCGGCGTCGTGGCGGAGTTCGTGGACGATCGCGTCCGTGCGACCGACGTCCGCCGTGGCACGCGCCGCGCGTGGCGTGAGTGGGAGGTGGAGCTCGGTCCCGCCGCTCCCGCCGATGAGGCAGGACGCGCAGCCCTGTTCGCCGCGGTCGAGGGCGTGGTGCGTGCGGCCGGCGCCCGTGAGGCGTCCTCCGAGTCGAAGCTCGCCAGAGCGCTCGGGTTCTAGGCGCGCGACGGCCACGACGCAACCCCTTTTCCCCGGAGCTCGCCGGGTGGTTGAGTGGGCCCATGAGCCGACCGCCTGTGCTTCGATCGCTGCAGACGATCGTCCCCGAGACCGTTCTCGTGCAGGAGCAGGTGCGTGAGGTCTTCGCCGCCCAGCCCGGTCTCGGTCGGCTGGCTCAGCGCATCGTGTCGACCTCCTTCCGCGTGTCGGGGATCGACACACGGCACACCGTGATCGATGAACTCGCCGAGGGGGCGGAGCCGGACGAGCCGCTGTTCTACGACCGTCGCTCCGGTCGACTGCTCGCCCCGGGCACGAAAGCACGCAACGACTACTACACGCGGGAGGCCTCGCGGCTCTTCGTCGAGGCCGCCCGTCGCGCGCTCGACGCGGATCCCGACGTGACCGCCGCCGATGTCACGCACGTGATCACGGTGTCCTGCACGGGCTTCCACGCACCGGGACCGGAGTACGAGATCGTGCGGGGGCTCGGTCTGTCCGATGCGGTCCAGCGCTATCACCTGGGCTTCATGGGCTGTTACGCCTCCATGCCGGCGCTGCGGGCCGCTGCTCAGTTCTGCGCGGCCGATGAGAACGCGGTCGTGCTGGTCGTGAGCGTGGAGCTCTGCACCCTGCACCTGCGCTCCTCGGAGGATCCGGACACGATCGTGGCCTCCTCGCTCTTCGCCGACGGCGCTGCAGCGGGCGTCGTCACCGCGCGTGACCTCCCCTCGTCCGTTCCCGCGCTCCGCCTCGACGGCTTCCACACCGCGATCGTCCCGGAGGGCGTGGACGACATGGCCTGGACGATCGGCGACTCGGGGTTCGAGATGATCCTGTCGACCGCGGTGCCGCAGATCATCGGCGCGTCCATCATCGGGGCGCTGGGCCCGCTCTACTCCCGGGAGGACGGCCTCGCGGAGGCGTTCGCCGCCGGACGGGTGGGTGAACAGGTGCGGCACTGGGCGATCCATCCCGGCGGGCGGAGCATCCTCGACAGGGTGCAGGAGCGGATGGCGCTGAGCGACGCACAGCTGCGACCGGCGCGCGAGACGCTGCGCGAGTACGGCAACATGTCGAGTGCGACCGTGCTGTTCGTGCTGAAGCGGATCCTGGAGCGCGAGGGGGCCGAGCCGGGCGACCGCGTGGCTGCGATGGCGTTCGGCCCCGGTCTCACGGCGGAGAGCGCGCTGCTGACCGTGGTCGCCCCGGCGGCTTCATGAGCGTGGATCTCCGGGTCCGCGCGACCCACGTGCGGGAGCTGATGGACGACCCGCAGGCCGATGAGGAGATGCTCGGTCGCACGTACCAGCGGTTCGGTGCCGTGAACGCGGTGGTCTCCCGGCCCGGACGCCTCTACCGTCAGGACATCCGCCCGCGCGCGGCCGCCCGCCGGATCCGCATCCTGGACATCGGTGCGGGCGGCGGGGATCTGTGCCGCCTTCTCGTGCGGCGGCTGCGGCGGGACGGGCTCGAGGCCGACGTCACGGCGCTGGATGCGGATGAGCGCGCGATCCGGTGGGCGTCAGCGCACGACGCGGGGCTGGGCATCCGCTACCGGTGTGCGCTGTCGTCCGAGCTGGTCGAGAAGGGCGATCGGTACGACGTGGTGCTGTCGAATCACGTGCTGCATCACCTGGATGCCGGGGAGTTCGACGCGGTGCTGCGCGACTCGCAGGCCCTCACCGCTCCGGGCGGGCTGGTCTCGCATCACGACATCGCGCGCGGCCGCCTGGCCTACACGGCTTTCGCGGGTGCCACGTGGCCGCTCTCCCGCACACTGCTCGCCGGTTCCTTCATCCGCGTGGACGGTCTGCGCAGTATCCGGCGCTCGTACACCGCGCGGGAGCTCGCCGCACTGGCGCCGTCGGGATGGAGCGTGCGCAGTCGTCTTCCCGCGCGACTGGAGCTGCGGTGGGAGGCGCCGCGTGCCGGAACATGACGTGCTCGTGGTCGGCGGCGGCCCCGTCGGGCTGCTCGTGGCGTGCCTGCTGGCACAGGACGGTCGGCGGGTGCGCGTGCACGAGCAGCGCGCGGAGCCCGGGCGGCGGACGCGCGCGATCGGCATTCACCGTCCGGGGCTCGATGCCCTCGACGCGGCAGGGGTGGGCACAGCAGCGCGAGCGGAGGCGCTGCGACTGACGGGCGGCGAGGTGCGCAGCAGGGGGCGGCGCCTCGCGTCACTGGACTTCACCGCGGACCGACCCGTCTACACACTGCCGCAGCCGCGGACGGAGGGGCTGCTGCGGGAGCGGTTGCAGCGTCTGCAGGGGGATGCGCTGCGCCTGGGCTCGACCGTCCGCTCGGTGCGCGACGACGGCACGGTCGTGCGGGTGGGCGTCGACGGCACCGACGGGCGGCGCGAGGAGACGGCGTCGATGGTCGTGGTCGCCGACGGTGTGCGCAGTCGTCTGCGTCGCGCGTTCGGGGTGGACTGGGCGCGCCGACCGGGGCGGGCGCGCTACGCGATGCTCGACGTGGAGGCGCCGACGACCGACCACCGCGCGGTGCTGTTCTTCGAGCCGGACGGCCTCGTGGAGTCGTTCCCCCTCCCCGGCGACCGTCGGCGGTGGGTGGTGCGCGAGGGTCAGGGTGGTCCGGTGGCGTCCGCGGCCGAGCTCGCGGCGGTCGTCGCGGCGCGCACCGGGCAGCGGCTGGTCGTGGACGACCGCGCCACGGTGTCGTCCTTCGTCGCCGCGCAGCATGTGGCGGAGCGGGTGCACCGGGGGCGCGTGGTGCTCCTGGGCGATGCGGCGCACGAGGTGAGCCCGATCGGTGGTCAGGGCATGAACCTCGGCTGGACGGCTGCGCTCCGGCTCGCCGCCGTCCTGCGCGACACCGAGCCGGGCGACAGGCCCGACCTCGACGCCTTCGCCCGTCGCACGCGGACGGCCGCCGCGCGGGCCCAGCGGCGCTCGGCGTTCTTCATGGCGATGGGCGCCCCCGCGCCGGTGCCGGTCGTCGCGGGCCGGGAGTCCCTGGTCCGCACGCTCGGCTCACCGGCGCTGCGCGCATGGACGACCGGCCTCCTCACGATGCACGGTCTCTGACGCACGAAGGCCCGGTCCGTGAGAGCGGCCCGGGCCTTCGTGTGCGTGCGATCAGAAGTTGATCATGTGGCCGGCGAGGCCGTGGAAGCCCTCCTGCAGGGCCTCCGACAGCGTCGGGTGCGTGTGCACGTTGCGTGCCAGCTCGAGCGCCGTGAGGTCCCACTTCTGGGCGAGCGTGAGCTCGGGCAGCAGCTCCGACACGTCGGGGCCGATCATGTGCGCACCGATGAGCTCGAGGTGCTCGGCGTCGGCGATGAGCTTGACGAAGCCGACCGGCTCGCCGAGGCCGTGCGCCTTGCCGTTGGCCATGAACGGGAACGTCGCGACCTTGATCTCGCGCCCCTCGTCCTTCGCCTGCTGCTCGGTGAGCCCGAACGACGCGACCTGCGGCGAGCAGAACGTCGCGCGCGGCATCATCCGGTAGTCGCCCAGGGTCATCGTCTCCGCGCCGCCGATGGTCTCGGCCGCGACCACGCCCTGTGCCTCGGCCACGTGGGCGAGCTGCAGCTTGGCCGTCACGTCGCCGATGGCGTAGATGCCCTCGACGTTGGTGCGCATGTGGTCGTCGATGTCGATCGCGCCGCGCTCGGTGAGTTTCACGCCCGTGTTCTCGAGCCCGAAGCCCTCGACGTTCGGGGCGAACCCGACCGACATGAGCACCTTGTCGGCCTCGATCGAGCTCTGCTGGCCGTCCTTGCCCGTGTACGACACGGTGACGGACGAGCCGTTGTCGACGACCGACTCGACCTTGGTGGAGGTGAGGATGTCGACGCCGTAGTTCTTGTACTGCTTCGTGATCTCCTTCGACACATCGGCGTCCTCGTTGGGGAGCGCACGGTCGAGGAACTCGATGATCGTGACCTTCACGCCGTAGTTCGTCATCACGTAGGCGAACTCCATGCCGATCGCGCCGGCGCCGACGATCACGATGGACTTCGGCAGCTCACGGGAGAGGATCTGCTCCTCGTACGTCACCACGTTGTCGCTCAGCTGCACGCCCGGAAGCAGACGCACCTTGGAGCCCGTCGCGATGATCGCGTTGTCGAACGTGACCTCTTCGGTCGTGCCGTCGGCTTTGGCCACCGAGATGGCCTTCGGGCCGGTGAACGTGCCGCGCCCGTCGTACTCGGTCACCTTGTTCTTCTTCATGAGGAAGTGGATGCCCTTGACGCGCCCGTCGGCCACGACGCGGCTGCGGTCGAACGCCTTGCCGTAGTCGATGGTGAAGTCGCCGGAGATGCCGAAGAAGTCGGCCTTGTGCTTCAGGGTGTGCGCGAGCTCCGCGTTCTTCAGGAGCGCCTTGGAGGGGATGCAGCCGACGTTGAGGCACACACCACCCCAGTACTTCTCCTCGATGATCGCGGTGGACAGGCCGAGCTGTGCGCTGCGAACCGCAGCGACGTATCCGCCAGGACCTGCACCAAGGATGACGACGTCGTAGTGTGGCATGCCTTAAGCCTATCGCTCGGTGGGGGCGTCGGAATCGGACGGAGCGGTGCCGCCGCGACGGCGCATCGTCAGCCACACGGCGACGCCGATCACGATCAGGACGGCGAGGACCACGAGCACCCAGATCCACGCCGATGCGCCCGCGTCGTCGGGTGCCGTCGGGGCGGGGGATGCGGGCGTCGGGGTCTGGTCGGTCGGGGCCGCGGTGGCGGGAGCGGTGGTCGCGGGGGCGGTGGTCGGCGCGTCGGTCGCTGCCTCGTCGCCGCCGGTGACCGTGAAGGAGAACTCGCCGGAGGTGGGATGACCGTCGCTGGACACGACCTTCCACACCACGTGATAGGCGCCGGCGGGGCCGCTGCCGCTGAGCGGCTGCGTGACGATCGCGCCGTCCACGGTCGCCGGCCCTTCGGTGACCGTCGCGCCGGAGGGGTCGGTCACGACCACCTCGGTCGCGCCCTCGCCGTCGATCAGCTTCGCGCTGAAGGTGAGGGTGAGCTCGGAGGGAACCGTCTCGACCGAGGAGTCCGCTGCGGGCGACGACGACACCAGGGCGTCGTGTGCCGAGGCGGAGAGGGGGGAGAAGAGCACGAGGAAGGCGGCGAGGAGGGCCGCGGCGAGGGCGATCGGGGTGGCCGGGTGGCGCAGGGCTTTGGTCTTCACCCCTCCACCCTATGAATCACCGGTATGCGACGGCTGAGTGCGAAAGCGACCTCCCCGGGGGCCTGCGGCATCCGTTAGTCTGGACAGTCAGGAGGGCACAGTGACAGACAGCGACAGCCGACCGGCCGGTGAAGCCGCCATCCATCGCTCCGGCGACCAGAAGCACGATGTGACGCAGACGTTCGGACACGACTCCGACCTGTCGTTCGTGCCGTTCGGCGTGGAGTTGACAGATGTCGAGCAGTCGGCCATCTCGGCGCTGCCCTCCGGCTCGGCTTTGCTGCTGGTCCGTTCGGGCGCCCTGGCCGGGGCACGCTACCTGCTCGACACCGACGTGACCACCGTCGGCCGCCACCCCGAGGCCGACATCTTCTTCGATGACGTGACCGTGTCTCGTCGGCATGCGGAGATCACGCGCAACGGCGCCGCGTTCGAGATCATCGACCAGCGGTCGCTCAACGGCACCTACGTGAACGGGGAGCGCGTCGACCGCAGCACGCTCACCGACGGTGCCGAGCTTCGTGTCGGCAAGTTCCGGCTGAACTTCTTCGCCTCGCCCCTCGATCGTCCGGCGGCGAACGCCTGATGGCGGCGACTTCCGCCCGCGAACGCTCGTCGTCCGCGGGCCTGCTGAGTATCGGTCAGGTGCTCGCTCGCCTCACGCCGGAGTTCCCCGACCTGACCTCCAGCAAGCTGCGGTTCCTCGAGGTGCAGGGCATCGTGCGCCCGTCGCGCACCGAGTCGGGGTACCGCAAGTTCTCGACCGCCGACATCGAGCGGCTGCGCCTCGGGCTCACGCTCCAGCGCGACCACTACCTTCCACTGAGCGTGATCCGCGAGCAGCTCGACCAGGCCGAGGCGAACGGCGATGCCGCTGCCCTCGTGCCGCCGCCGTCGATCTCACCCGCGCCGCGTCGCTACCGCCGCGATGAGCTCCTCGCTGCCGCCGGCGCCGGGCCGCAGCTGCTCAACGACGCCATCAGCACCGGCGTCATCACCGCGCAGGAGACCTATCCGGAGAACACGGTGGCGCTCCTGCGGGGACTCGTGGCGCTCGACCGGCACGGCATCGAGCCGCGTCACCTGCGTTCGCTGCGCCAAGGGGCGGAGCGGGAGGTGTCGCTGATCGAGTCGGCACTGTCGACACTGCTCCGACGCACGGACGCGCCGTCGCGCGCGCGAGCGAGCGAACTGGCTCCGGAGCTCGCGTCACGGATCGACGACGTGCGGGCGCTGTTCGTGAAGGACGCGCTGTCGCGCATCCTTTCGTAACGAACTGATTGCGACACACCTTCGGCCCCGCGCGGATGTCGTTGCCGGTGCCGGGGCACTGCTCTACCGTGGAGATAACCGTTCCAGGGAGGATTTCAGATGAATGCGGATGAGCTCGCAGGCGACCCGCGGTTCGTGACCGAACTCCTCTTCACCGACGGTCTCCCGGCCATGGACGACGAGGTCGGCTACCGCGGCGCCGTGGCCGCTCGCGCCGCCGGCATCACGTATCGCCAGCTCGACTACTGGGCCCGCACCGAGCTCGTCGTGCCCACCGTCCGTGGCGCCAGTGGCTCCGGATCGCAGCGTCTGTACGGCTTCCGTGACATCCTCGTCCTCAAGCTCGTCAAGAGCCTGCTCGACACCGGCATCTCCCTGCAGCAGATCCGCACCGCGGTGGAGGAGTTGCGCCGGGCCGGTATCCGCGACCTCGCGGGAACCACGCTCATGAGCGACGGCGCCTCGGTCTACCTCTGCACGTCCAACGACGAGGTCATCGACCTGGTCAGTCGCGGGCAGGGCGTGTTCGGCATCGCCGTCGGCAAGGTGCTCCGCGAGGTGGAGTCGACACTGGTCGCATTCGACCCGACCGCACCGGACCCCGTCGACGAACTGTCGGCACGCCGGGCGAAGCGCACCGCCTGAGCGGCGCCCCCGCACGCCAACGAAGAACGGCCACCCTCGAAGAGGATGGCCGTTTCGTCGTTCGTGCGTGCGTCAGCTCTGCGGACCGCTCTCCGGGACGGGGATCCGTCCGGTGCGGATGATGCGGTCGAGCAGCTGATCGAAGTCGGCCGCAAGCTCCTGTGCGGAGTCGCCCGGCCAGATATGCAGCGGCTTCGCCGCGCCCTGCGCCTGCTGCAGCGACGTGCGCTCGGGCAGCTGGGGGGAGAGCACGAGGGGACCGAACATGTCGCGCAGCTCCTTGATGCGGAACTGGTGCTCGATGGACTGCGGGCGCACGCGGTTCACCACGATGCCGAGCGGCTGGAGGCGAGGCGACAGGCCGCGACGGATCTCTTCGATGGCGCGCAGCGCGCGGTCGGCCGCCGCCACGGAGAAGAGCCCGGGCTCGGTCACCACCATCACGCGGTCGCTCGCCGCCCACGCGGTGCGGGTCAGCGCGTTCAGCGACGGGGCGCAGTCGATGAGCACGAGGTCGTAGTCGGCCTCCACGGCCGCCAGCGCCTCCTCGAGCTTCCAGACGTCGCGGACGCTCGGGTGCGGTCCGTCGAAGTTGATGGCGGACGGGCTGCCGATCAGCACGTCGATGGTCCCGGGGTGGACCTTGGCCCAGCCGCTGGAGGTGATCGCCTGACGGACGGTCTTCTCCTTCGGGTTGGCCAGGACGTCGGCGACGTTGAGTCGCCCGGCGACCTGGATGTCCATCCCGGTGGAGACGTCGGACTGCGGATCGAGGTCGACGACGAGCGTCCGGACGCCCCGAGCGAAAGCCGCGGAGGCCAGCCCGAGTGTCACGGTCGTCTTGCCGACGCCCCCCTTGAGAGAGCTGACGCTGAGTACGTGCACGGACACCACGTTACCTTCCCCTAGGCTGGGGGAACACTCAGCCCCGCCCATGCGCGTGCGTCGACGCCGCGCATCGAGCTCTCAGAGGTGTGCATGTTCCAGAAGATCCTTGTGGCGAATCGCGGCGAGATCGCGATCCGGGCATTCCGAGCGGCAGTGGAGGTCGGGGCCCGCACTGTCGCGGTCTTCCCCCATGAAGACCGCGGTTCGGTGCACCGGCTGAAGGCCGACGAGGCGTACGAGATCGGTGAACGCGGCCACCCCGTCCGCGCCTACCTGGGCGTCGACGAGATCATCCGCGTCGCCCGTGAGTCGGGCGCCGACGCGATCTACCCGGGTTATGGCTTCCTGTCCGAGAACCCGGAACTCGCGGAGAAGGCCGCCGCGAACGGCATCGTCTTCATCGGACCGCCCGCGAAGGTCCTGGAGATGGCCGGCAACAAGGTCGAGGCCAAGCGCCATGCGATCGAGGCCGGGGTGCCGGTGCTCCGATCGACGGAGGCCTCCGACGACGTCGACGCCCTGGTCGCGCAGGCGGAGGACATCGGGTTCCCGCTGTTCGCCAAGGCGGTGGCTGGCGGCGGCGGTCGTGGCATGCGGCGCGTCGAGACCCTCGGCGACCTCGCTCCGGCACTGGCGGAGGCGATGCGCGAGGCCGGCAGTGCCTTCGGTGACCCACGAATGTTCCTGGAGCAGGCCGTCGTGCGCCCGCGCCACATCGAGGTGCAGATCCTGGCCGACAAGACGGGCGAGACCGTGCATCTGTTCGAGCGCGACTGCTCGGTGCAGCGACGCCATCAGAAGGTCGTCGAGATCGCCCCCGCGCCGAACCTCGACGACGACGTCCGCCACGCTCTGCACGGGTACGCCGTGGCCTTCGCGCGCTCGATCGGTTATGAGAACGCCGGCACCGTCGAGTTCCTTCTGGAGACCGCGGGGGAGCGGGCCGGGGAGGTCGTGTTCATCGAGATGAACCCGCGCATCCAGGTCGAGCACACCGTGACGGAGGAGGTCACCGACGTCGACCTCGTGCAGAGCCAGCTGCGCATCGCCGCCGGCCAGACCCTGGCCGAGCTCGGTCTGCAGCAGGAGAACCTGCACCTGCGCGGTGCGGCGCTCCAGTGCCGCATCACGACGGAGGACCCGACGCAGGGCTTCCGTCCCGACACCGGGAAGATCACCACCTACCGTTCGCCCGGTGGCGCGGGGATCCGGCTCGACGGGGGAACCGTGCACCAGGGCGCGCAGATCAGCCCGCACTTCGACTCGATGCTGGCGAAGCTCACCTGCCGCGGCCGCGACTTCCCCGCGGCGGTGGCCCGTGCCCGTCGCGCGCTCGCGGAGTTCCGCATCCGCGGGGTGTCGACCAACATCCCGTTCCTGCAGGCGCTGCTCGACGACGCCGCGTTCGTGCGTGGTGACGTCAGTACCTCCTTCATCGACGAGCGCCCCGAGCTCCTGCGCGGACGCGTGTCGAAGGACCGTGGCACCAAGATCCTCAACTGGCTCGTCGACGTCACGGTCAACAAGCCGCACGGCGCGCATCCCGGGGTCGTCGACCCGGTGACGAAGCTCCCCGTGATCGACCTCGCCGCGACGCCGCCGTCCGGGTCGAGACAGCGTCTGCTCGACCTCGGCCCCGAGGGGTTCGCCCGCAGCCTCCGTGCACAGACGGCGCTCGCGATCACCGACACCACCTTCCGTGACGCGCACCAGTCGCTGCTGGCCACCCGGGTGCGCACGAAGGACCTGGTCGCCGCGGCGCCCTACCTCGCCCGGCTCACGCCCGAGCTGCTGTCGGTCGAGGCCTGGGGCGGTGCGACCTACGACGTCGCGCTGCGGTTCCTCGGCGAAGACCCGTGGGAGCGCCTCGACAAGCTGCGTGCCGCCCTGCCCAACGTGGCGATCCAGATGCTGTTGCGAGGACGCAACACGGTCGGCTACACCCCGTACCCGACCGCGGTGACACAGGCGTTCGTGGCGGAGGCGGCGGCGAGCGGCGTCGACATCTTCCGCATCTTCGACGCCCTGAACGACGTCGAGCAGATGCGTCCGGCGATCGAGGCGGTACGCAGCACGGGCACGGCCGTCGCGGAGGTCGCGCTGTGCTACACCGGCGACCTGCTCGACCCGGCGGAGGAGCTCTACACCCTCGACTACTACCTCGGCCTGGCGGATCAGATCGTCGCCGCGGGTGCCCACATCCTCGCGATCAAGGACATGGCGGGCCTGCTGCGACCGGCGGCCGCGGCGAAGCTCGTGACGGCGCTGCGCGATCGGTTCGACCTCCCCGTGCACCTGCACACCCACGACACCCCGGGCGGGCAGCTGGCGACGCTCCTCGCGGCCAGCGCGGCGGGCGTCGATGCGGTCGATGCGGCTTCCGCACCGCTGTCGGGAACCACGAGCCAGCCGTCGCTGTCGTCGCTGGTGGCCGCGCTCGCGCACACCGAGCGCGACAGCGGGCTGTCGCTCGCGGCGGTGTCCGACCTCGAGCCGTACTGGGAGGCCGTGCGGCGGCAGTATGCGCCGTTCGAGTCCGGGCTGCCGGGACCCACGGGGCGGGTCTACCACCACGAGATCCCGGGCGGTCAGCTGTCGAACCTGCGACAGCAGGCGAAGGCTCTGGGGCTGGCGGACGACTTCGAGCTCATCGAGGACATGTACGCCGCCGCCGACCGGATCCTCGGACGCGTGCCGAAGGTGACACCCTCCTCGAAGGTCGTCGGAGATCTCGCTCTGCATCTCGCCGCGGTGAAGGCCGATCCCGCCGACTTCGAAGCGAACCCGGAGAAGTACGACGTGCCGGAATCCGTCGTCGGCTTCATGGCAGGCGAGCTCGGTGACCTGCCGGGCGGGTGGCCCGAGCCGTTCCGTTCCAAGGTGCTCGCCGGGCGATCGGTGCGTGCGGGGCTGACGGCCCTCACCGCCGAGGACGAGGCGGATCTCGCCGGATCGAGCGAGCAGCGCCGTTCGCGACTGAACACGCTGCTGTTCCCGGCGCCGACCGCCGAATTCCGTGAGCGCCGCGAGCTGTTCGGCGATCTGTCCGTGCTCGACACGAGCGACTACCTGTACGGGCTCGTTCCCGGGCAGGAGCACCTGATCGAGATCGACCGCGGTGTGCAGCTGTACGTCGGGCTCGAGGCGATCGGCGACGCCGACGACAGAGGCATGCGCACCGTGATGACGACGCTGAACGGTCAGCTCCGTCCGGTGTTCGTCCGCGACCGCTCCGTGGCGGTCGACGCGCACGAGGTGGAGAAGGCCGACACGTCCGTCCCCGGTCAGGTCGCGGCACCGTTCTCCGGAGTGGTCACGCTCAAGGTCGAGGTCGGTGCGGCCGTCAGGGCCGGGGAACCGGTGGCATCGATCGAGGCGATGAAGATGGAGGCGGCCATCACCGCCCCCGTCGACGGCGTGATCGAGCGGCTTGCCATCGCCGAGACCCAGCAGGTCGACGCGGGTGATCTTTTGGTCGTCATCCGTCCGTCGCACTAATCTTGTGCGGGCGAGGCCGCGCACTGCGTTGCGCACCCGAGGCCCCGCACAGGCTTGGAGTGACACGTGACCACGAAGAAGACAGGCGACCCCGACGAGAATCCGCTGGGGGTGCTGGACGACACCGGGTCGATCGACACGGCGGGCATCGGCATCCTCGGCGGGACCGCCCAGGTGCGGGTGACGCTGCCGATCGAGGAGGACGACGACCTCGTCGATGACGGTGTCGTGGACGGCGAGGTGGTGGGGGACCTCATCATCGACGACGTCGCGGTCGAGGGCGCCCCTGTCCCGATCGCCGCTGCGGCGATCACGATCAGCTCGACGCCCGTGACCCCGCCGGTGGAAGAGGCGACGACGGCGTCGCCGGCGTCGTCCGATACGCCGCCGCCCGCCCCGGCGCCGGAGAAGCCGATCGTGAAAGCCGCGATCGACGAGGGGGCTCAGCGACCCGCCGGGTCCGAGACCGATGCGGTGCGGGAGGCGATCGTGCTCGACGACTCGTCCGCGGGCGACGAGCCCGGCTCGGACGACGTCTCCTCCCCGCACGCCGAGGAGGAGGCGGCCGCCGCCCGCTTCCTCGCGAAGGCTGGTGCGGATGCGGGGGCTGCTGCCTCCCCGTCCTCCGTCTCGCCAGGTCCATCGCCCCGGAAGGAGCCACGGATGTCCACGTCCGACAGCCGATCCGTCACCCCGTCGCCGGTGCAGCCCGCACCCGCCGCCGAGGTCACCCTCGCCTCGAAGCGCCTCGGGGAGCTCAGCGAGTCCGCGCGTGAGTCCGCCGATCTGCTGACGGCCGACCGTCTGCTCGACCCGCACCACGTCACCAAGCCCGAGCCGGAGGGCGGCTGGAGCCACTTCCTCTATACGGTGTCCGGTCGACGGATCAACATCGGTGACAGCCGACGGGCCCGCGAACGCAAGGCGCTCACGGCGCGCATCGGCGCGCCGCTGACGGGCGGTGCGCGCTTCATCCCCGTACTGTCCCGCAAGGGCGGCGTGGGCAAGACCACCATCACCGCGCTTCTCGGTATGGCTCTCGCCGATGCCCGCGAGGACCGCGTGATCGCCGTGGACGCGAACCCGGATCGCGGCACCCTCGCCGACCGGGTCGTCCGTCCGCAGCACGGCAAGTCCGTGCGCGATCTCGTCCGTATCCGTGACGAGGTGCGCGGCTACCACGACATCTCCGCGATCGTGGCTCGTGACGCGACCAGGCTCGACGTGCTCGCGTCCGACGCCGACCCCCACGTGGCCGAGGCCTTCAGCGACACCGACTACCGCGATGTCGCCGCGGTCGCCGCGCACTACTACTCGCTCGTCCTCACCGACACCGGCACCGGCATCGTGCACTCGGTGATGTCGGCCACGCTCGATCTCGCCGATCAGCTCGTGATCGTGTCGGGTCTCAGCGTCGACGAGGCACGCCTCGCGTCCGAGACGCTCACGTGGCTGGAGACCAACGGCTACACCGAGCAGGCGCGCAACGCGATCGTGGTGCTCAACCAGTCCACGCCGGGCAGCCCGCTCGTGCGCCTCAACGAGCTGCAGGCCCACTTCGCCACCCGGGTGCGCAGCGTGGTGCGGGTCCCGTACGACCCGCAGATCGCAGGCGGAGGGAGCATCGTGTTCGCGAACCTGCAGCCGGAGACCCGCACGGCTGCGCGGGAGCTCGCCGCCCTGCTCGTCGAGGGCCTGCGGGCGAAGGCCGCCTGATGGCCGTCCGCGAGATCCGCATCTTCGGCGACCCGGTCCTGCGAACGGCGTGCGCTCCGATCGATGAGATCGACGACGGCGTCCGCGCCCTGGTGGCCGACCTCGTCGACACGGTCGCGCTCCCCGGACGGGCCGGTGTGGCCGCGAACCAGATCGGCGTCGCCGTCCGGGCGTTCAGCTACAACATCGACGGCGACATCGGCTACGTCCTCAATCCCGTGCTGACCGAGGTCCGCGGGGAACCCCAGCCCACGGGGGAGGGGTGCCTGTCCGTGCCGGGCTTGTGGCACGACGCGCAGCGCCATCCGTGGGCCAGGGTCGAGGGCATCGATCTCGACGGGCAGCCTGTGGTGCTCGAGGGCGAAGGGCTGTTGGCCCAAGCGCTCCAGCACGAGACGGACCACCTCGACGGCAAGCTCTTCCTCACCCGGCTCGACCCGGAGACGCGCAAGGTCGCGATGCGGCAGGTGCGTGAGAGCTCCTGGTTCTAACCGCATGAAGAAGGGCCCCGCCGCGGCGGGGCCCTTCTTCGTCTGAGGTGCCGCTCAGCCGCCGATGGCGACGTTGGTGGTGGCGACCGGCTCGTCGTAGATCGCGGAGATCTCGTCGGCGAAGTCGTTCATGATGACGTTGCGCTTGATGGAGAGCTTCGGGGTGAGGTGGCCGGAAGCCTCCGTCCACTCCGAGTCGAGGATCGTGAACTTGCGGATCGACTCGGCCCGCGAGACCCGCTGGTTGGCCGCGTCCACCGCGCGCTGCACCTCGGCGCGCACCGCCGGGTTGGTGGAGGCGTCGGCGAGCGACATCTTCTCGTCCAGTCCGTTGTTGGCGAGCCAGGTGGGCAGCATCTCGGGGTCGAGGGTCACGAGCGCGGAGATGAACGGGCGCTGATCGCCGACGACGACCACCTGGCCGACGATCGGGTTCGCGCGGATGGGATCCTCGAGTGCGGCGGGTGCGACGTTCTTGCCGCCGGCGGTGACGATGATCTCCTTCTTCCGGCCGGTGATGGTGAGGAAGCCCTCGGAGTCGAAGCTGCCGATGTCGCCGGTGTGGAACCAGCCGCCCTCGCTGAAGGCTTCGGCGGTGGCCTCGGGGTTGTTCCAGTACTCCTTGAAGACGTTGATGCCGCGGACCTCGATCTCGCCGTCGTCCGCGAGCCGGATGCCAACGCCGGGAAGGGCGGGGCCGACGGTGCCGATCTTGGACTTGTCCGCGAGGTTCACGGTGGCCGGTGCCGTGGTCTCGGTGAGGCCGTAGCCCTCGAGGATGACGACGCCGAGGCTGTGGAAGAAGTGGCCGAGGCGGGCGCCGAGGGGAGCCGAGCCCGACACCGCGTAGACCACGTTGCCGCCCATGGCCTCGCGCAGCTTGCTGTAGACCAGCTTGTTGAAGAGCGCGAACTTGAGCTTCATGCCGAACGGGATCTTCTTGCCCTCTTCGAGGAGGCGCGAGTGCTCGATCGCGACGTCGGCGGCTGCGCGGAAGATCTTGCCCTTGCCGCCCGCTTCGGCCTTCTGCTCCGCCGAGTTGTAGACCTTCTCGAACACGCGCGGGACGGCGAGGAGGAACGTGGGCTTGAACGAGCCGAGTGCCGGCAGCAGCTGGCGCGTGTCCGGCTGATGACCCGTGCGCACGCCGGCGTGGATGTTGAGGATCGAGATGAAGCGTGCGAACACGTGCGCGGTGGTGATGAACAGCAGCGTGGAGGAGCCGGGCGTCTGCACGACCTCGTCGAGAGCCTTCGCGGCGTTGCGGGACAGCTCGACGAAGTTGCTGTGCGTGAGCACACACCCCTTGGGGCGCCCGGTCGAGCCGGAGGTGTAGATGAGGGTGGCGATGTCCGAGGCGACGGCGAGGTTGCGGCGGCGGTCGATCTCCTCGTCGGAGACGGACGCTCCCTGCGCGGTGAGGGTGTCGATCGCGCCGAGGTGCAGCTGCCAGACCTCGCGCAGCAGGGGGAGGTCGCTGCGCACCTCGTCGACGCGTGCGAAGTGCTCGGGAGACTCGACGATGAGCGCGATCGCACCGGAGTCCTCCAGGATCCACTGGATCTGGGAGGGGGAGCTGGTCTCGTAGATGGGGACCATCACCGCGCCCGCGTAGAACAGGGCGAAGTCGACCAGCGTCCACTCGTAGGTCGTCCTGGCGAGGAAGCCGACCTTCTCGCCGGGCTGGATGCCGGCGGCCGCGAAGCCCTTCGCCAGGGCGATGACCGCGGTCTGGAAGTCGGCGGCCGAGATGTCGCGCCACCCGTCGCCCTGGGGGACGGAGAAGAGGGGGCGGTCGGGCGTGGCGCGCACGCGCTCCGCGAGAAGGTCGGCGACGTTCGCGTCGGGATCGGCGGGGACGATCGCGGGGACTTCAAACTGGACCACGGCAGCTCCTTCGGTACCGGTCGGGCACGGGCGTTGGTCCGAGTCTAGGGCATGGCACCCGGTCGCGCTCAGGGTGAAACTGAGTCGCGCACGGCCTGTGCGAGCGGGGCTGGGGCGGACACCGGAGCGGCGCTAGACTTCACCTCGATGTTCTACTGGCTGATGAAGTACGTCGTGATCGGCCCCGTGGTCAAGGCGGTGTTCCGCCCCTGGATCGTGGGCCGGAAGAACGTGCCCGCGAGCGGTGCGGCGATCCTCGCCAGCAATCACCTCTCGTTCGCCGACTCCATCTTCCTTCCCCTCGTGATCGATCGGCCGATGTCGTTCCTCGCCAAGAGCGACTACTTCACCGGTCGCGGCCTCAAGGGCTGGTCGACGAAGTTCTTCATGAAGGCGACAGGACAGCTGCCCATCGACCGCTCGGGCGGCAAGGCCTCGGAGGCTTCGCTCAACACGGGACTGCAGGTGCTCGGCGGCGGCGAGCTGCTCGGCATCTATCCGGAGGGGACGCGCAGCCCCGACGGCAAGCTCTACCGCGGACGCACCGGCATCGCGCGGATGGCGCTCGAGGCGAAGGTCCCCGTGGTCCCCGTGATCATGGTCGACACCGACACCGCGATGCCGATCGGTCGACGCATTCCCCGCATCATGCGGGTCGGGATCGTGATCGGCGAGCCCCTCGACTTCTCTCGCTACGCGGGCATGGAGAACGACCGCTACATCCTGCGCTCCGTCACCGACGAGATCATGGTGGCGCTGCAGCGACTGGGTCAGCAGGAGTACGAAGACGTCTACGCTTCGACCGTAAAGGACCGCCTGCCCACCCGCGTCACATAGCCTCCGCAGCGCATCTCGGCACCGTCGCCGACCAGTAGGCTTGACGCATGCTCCCGCACCACATCGATGCCCTTGATGCCTGGCGCTCGCTTCCCATCAAGCAGCAGCCGCAGTGGCCGGACGCCGACCGCGTCGCCGACGTCTCCCGGCAGATTGCCGCTCTCCCGCCGCTGGTCTTCGCGGGCGAGGTCGACAATCTTCGCGACCGCCTCGCGCGTGCCGCCTCCGGCCAGGCTTTCCTGCTCCAGGGCGGCGACTGCGCCGAGACCTTCGCGGGCGCGACCGCGGAGCAGATCCGCAACCGCATCAAGACGGTGCTGCAGATGGCGGTGGTGCTCACCTACGGGGCGTCGATGCCGATCGTGAAGATGGGGCGCATGGCCGGGCAGTTCGCCAAGCCGCGCTCGAGCGACACCGAGACCCGTGGCGAGGTCACTCTGCCGGCGTACCGTGGCGACATCGTCAACGGCTACGACTTCACGGAGGGCTCGCGCCAGGCCGACCCCGGTCGTCTGCTGCAGGGCTACCACACGGCCGCGTCGACGCTGAACCTGATCCGCGCGTTCACGCAGGGTGGTTTCGCCGATCTGCGCGAGGTGCACTCGTGGAACAAGGGGTTCGCGCAGAACCCGGCCAACCAGCGCTACGAGCGCATGGCCGCCGAGATCGACCGGGCCATCAAGTTCATGGAGGCTGCGGGCGCCGACTTCGACGAGCTGAAGCGCGTCGAGTTCTTCACCGGCCACGAGGGCCTCCTGATGGATTACGAGCGGCCGATGACGCGCATCGACTCGCGCACGGACACCCCGTACAACACGTCCGCCCACTTCCTGTGGATCGGGGAGCGCACGCGCGAGCTCGACGGCGCGCACGTCGACTACTTCTCGAAGATCCGCAACCCGATCGGCGTCAAGCTCGGCCCGACGACGACGCCGGAGACGGCTCTCGCGCTGATCGACAAGCTCGACCCCGAGCGCGAGCCCGGACGACTGACCTTCATCACGCGCATGGGTGCCGGCAAGATCCGCGATGCGCTGCCTCCGCTGCTCGAGGCGGTCCGCGAGTCCGGCGCGCAGCCGCTGTGGGTCACCGACCCCATGCACGGCAACGGCATCACGACGCCCACGGGATACAAGACGCGGCGCTTCGATGACGTGGTCGACGAGGTGCGTGGGTTCTTCGAGGCGCACCGCTCCGTGGGCACGTTCCCGGGCGGCATCCACGTCGAGCTCACGGGCGACGACGTGACCGAGTGCCTCGGCGGCTCGGAGCAGATCGACGAGGCCGCCCTCGCGACGCGTTACGAGAGCCTGTGCGACCCGCGCCTGAACCACATGCAGTCCCTGGAGCTGGCGTTCCTCGTGGCCGAGGAGCTCGAGAAGCGCTGACGCCGCGGACACTGCATGACGAAGGGGCCGGAACATCGTTCCGGCCCCTTCGTCATGCGCCGACTCAGCCGGCGAAGCCCATCGTGAGCGTGATCGTCGCGCCCTTCCGCTGCGGGTCCGTCGGACTGTACGACTCGACGCGCGTGTTCTGATTGGCCAGCAGATCCCACACCGAGTCCGGGAGACCGGTGCCGCTCGTGTACACCCACTTGAAGCCGGCGTCACGCAGTGCCTTCGTCGCCTCGTCGCGGGAGAGCCCGGACACGTCGGGGACGTCGAAGAGCGGCGGACCCTGGGAGACGATGAGCTGCACGGTCTCGCCCGGACGCCAGGACCCCTCCTCGCCGCGCTCGGCGATACCGATGACGCGGTCCTTCCCGATCGTGTCGCTGGGCTGGTACTGGCTCTCGGCGTTGACCTTGAGGCCCTTGCTGGTGAGGGCGTCGGTCGCCTGGCTCACGGTCATGTCGCTCACATCCGGCACGGGGCCGCGCGAGATCTGGATGGTGGCGGTGTCCTTCTCGAAGACCGTGCAGCCCTCGTCGCAGCCGTAGGCGTCGCCACCCGCGCGGGGGGTGATGCGCACGTTGATGACCGAGCCGTCGGCGACGTCGGTGAAGTACTCCTCGTCGTCGGTGATCTCCAGGTTCGCCCCCTCCAGGGCCGCGCGCACCTCGTCGGCAGGCACCCCGGCCACGGCGGCGATGTCGTGCGACGCGGGTCCGGCGGAGACGACGACCGCGACCGTCGCCCCCTTGTCGAGGCGTGAGCCCTCGCCCGGATCGGTCTCGATCACGGTGCCCTTGTCGACATCGACCGAGAACTCATCGCGCTGCGTCGGCACGAATCCGGCATCGGTGAGCTCGGCGGCGGCCTGGTCGTACGTCTGACCCGCGACGGCGGGTACGGCGATGAGCGAGCCGGGGCCGGAGCCGAACCACCAGCCGACGCCGCCGGCGAGCACGGCCAGCAGCAGCACGAGAGACAGGAGGAAGGCTCCGCGGGCGCGGCGCTTGGACGCACGGCGCCGCAGGATCGTGGCGTTGTCGACCGTGCCGGCGGTGGGCGCGACAGCGTCGGGGATCACCATCGTGCCCGGCATCACCTTGGTCAGGTCGCCCGAGTCGGCGGCGCTCTGCGGGGGAACGGTCGCCCTGGTCACCGCGGGGGAGATGCCGAGCTCGCGCTCGATGTCGCGAAGGCGCTCGAGCATCTGCTGTGCATCGTCCGGCCGCTCGTCCGGCGACTTCTCGGTCGCCCACAGCACGAGCTCGTCCAGCTGCTCGGGAACGGCGGGATTGCGCACGCTGGGGCGCGGCACCGACTCCGTGGCGTGCTGGAACGCGATCTGCATCGGCTGCTCGCCCTTGTAGGGCTGCTCGCCCACGAGCATCTCGTACAGCATGATGCCGAGCGCATAGATGTCGCTGCGTGCGTCGGCCGTTCCGCGGGTGACGAGCTCCGGCGCGAGGTAGGCGATGGTGCCGAGGAGCTGCTGTCCGGTCGCGGTGTTCGCGGTCGTCGCGCGGGCCAGTCCGAAGTCGCCGATCTTGATGCGGCCGTCCTCGGCGAGCAGCACGTTCTCGGGCTTCACGTCGCGGTGCACGATCCCGGCACGGTGCGCCGCGGAGAGCCCGGCGAGCACGGCATCCATGATCGTGATGGTCTGCGCGACCGTGAGGCGTTTCTGCTCCCGGAGGAGTTCGCGCAGGGTGATGCCGGGCAGGTACTCCATCACCAGGTAGGCGAGCTCGCCGTCCTGGCCCTGGTCGAAGACGTTCACGACGTGCGGATCGGCCAGTCGTGCCGCGGCGCGCGCCTCCTGGATGAAGCGGCTCTGGAACGCGGAGTCGTCGCTGAGGTGCGCGTGCATGACCTTGAGGGCGATGCGGCGTTCGAGGCGGAGGTCCGTGGCGACGTATACCGTGGCCATCCCGCCGCGCGCGATTCGAGCTCGGACTCGGTACCGACCGTCGACGAGCCGCCCGATGAGGGGGTCGGCCTGCTGATTGGTCGTCACGTCAGAATTCTAGGGAGGATTGCCTGAAAGCCCCGGGAGCGCCTCACCCCTGGACCCCGTATTCCCCGGACATCTCAGCCGTACAGCGCGAGCCAGGCGTAGGCCTGAGTCTCCCACTGCCCGTACTTGTCGGGGTAGGCGGAGATCTGCACGGCCTGCGCTGCCGCGGTGAACGACAGGCTCTCCCACCCGGGGATGTCGAGCAGGCCTCGGGTGACCGTGCCGTTCGGATCGCTCGGGCCGCCATAGAACACGCGGGTGCTGCGGTCGGCGTCCATGATCTGCTCCGGCGTGCCCCACCCGGTGCTCGGGCGCTGCTGGAAGATGCCGAGCGAATCCCGATCGCCCCAGTCCAGGTTGCGCAGCCCGGACTCGACCATGCCGGTCGCGAGCGCCGTCGCGATGGCGCGATCGGACACGCCGAACTCGCGACCGATGCGGATGATGAGGGCGGCGGTGCCGGCCTGCTCCGCGGTGAGAGCGGCGCTGAGCTGACCTCCCGGTGCGGGAGCGGCCGCCGGGGCTGTGGCCGGCGCAGGAGCGGCGGCCGCCTGCACGGCGATCTTCTGCCCGGGGTAGATGATCGACGACGGCCCGAGACCGTTCAGTGCGAAGAGAGCCTGCGTCGTGGTGCCGTAGGACTGGGCGATCCCGTACAGCGTGTCACCGGCAGCGACCGTGTGCGTCGTCGCCGCGGGAGCGGGCGCCGGAGCCGGAGCCGGAGCCGGAGCGGGAGCGGGTGCCGCGGCGGGCGCAGCCGCGGGCGCGCCGATGGCGAGGCTCTGCCCCGGGTAGATGATCGAGGCGCGGGTGAGCCCGTTCGCGGACAGGACCGCATCGACGCTCGTGCCGTAGCGCTGCGCGATGGCGTAGACCGTGTCTCCCGCGACGACGGCGTGCACGGTGGTGGCGGCCGGTGCGGGCGCGGGTGCCGGAGCAGGCGCCGGAGCGGCGGCAGGATGGAGCACGAGCGTCTGCCCCGGGTAGATCACGGAGCGCCAAGACAGGCCGTTCCAGGTCAGGACATCGACCGTGCGCAGCCCGAAGCGACCGGCGATCGCCGCCACGGTGTCGCCCGGCTGGACGACATAGGTCGCCGGCGCCACCTGGGCGGGCACGCCGCGCGGGGGAGCGGTGCGCTGCCGTTCGAGCGGCGCGACCGAGGCGTCGGTCACGGCGACGGCCGGCGCGGCTGTCAGCGTTGCGGCGAGAGCGCCGGCGATCGCGGCGGGCAGCCCCAGCTGCAGGGTTCGAGCGCGGCGAGCAGCGGTCTGAAGGTTCACGACGGGCCCCCTTTTCGAGCACTTCACGCTGACACGGATGTATAGAGATGTCAACAGAAGTGACACATGTGAACAGTGTGACGCGAGTGCTGAAATGCGTCAGGGACGCCGAGGTGAGATAGTGGGCATCGTGTCTGAGAACGTTGCCGCCTCACCCGAAGCCGCCCCCGTCGAGTGGTTGACGCTGCCCGACCTCGTCGAGGTCCTCGGTGAGCCGCTGGGACGGGTGCGTCGACTGATCGACGACCATCACCTGGTCGGATCGCGTCGTACCGGTGTCTTCGCCGTGCCGTCCGTGTTCATCGTCGACGGGCACCCGCTGAGTTCGCTGCGCGGCACGGTCATCGTGCTGCAGGATGCGGGCTTCAGCGATGACGAGCTCATCGACTGGCTTCTGGCGGAGGAGGAGAGCCTCGGCCGTTCGCCCATCGCGTCGCTGCTGGCCGGCCACAAGAGCGAGGTCCGCCGACTCGCGCGCACCCTGGCCTGAGCGGGCTTCAGGCAGAGCGCACCGTCGCGGCTCGCCCGAGGTCGCGGAGCTCGCCCACGGCGGCGTTGTCGAGCGGAGCTCCGGTCAGCGCCCTGTCCGCCTCGTGGGCGTACGCGGAGATCATGTCCTCCACCCGTGCGAGCGCGCCGGAGTCCGCGATGGTCGACTGCAGAGCGGCCACCTGCTGCGCACTCAGCGCCGGGTCGCCGAGCAGCTCATCGAGGATGGTGCGTGCGGGCGCGTCGAGCGCCTCGCGGGTCAGCGCGACCAGAACCGTCCGCTTGCCCTCTCGCAGATCGTCGCCGGCCGGCTTGCCCGTCACGGTGCTGTCGCCGAAGACGCCCAGCACGTCGTCTCGGAGTTGGAACGCCATCCCGACCGGGTGACCGAAGCGCCGCAGCGCGGCGAGCTGCTCGTGGTCTGCGCCGGCGAAGGCGGCACCGAGGACGAGCGGCTGCTCGATGCTGTACCTGGCCGACTTGAGCGAGGCGATGCGCAACGCGCGTTCCGCGTGCTCCTCCGCCGGATTGACGCTCCAGGCGGACTCCTCTGCGATGTCCAGGAACTGGCCCGTGGTCACATCGCGTCGCATGCGGGCGTACTCCCCGCGCACGGCGCTCGCGTGCGGGTGGCCGTCGAGGGCGGCTTCGAGGAGGTCGTCGCTCCACGCCACCAGGAGGTCGCCGAGCAGAACGGCCGCCGCGCGACCGAAAGCCTCCGCGTCTCCGCTCCAGCGGGCGCCGCGGTGGGACGCCTCGAGGGCGCGATGGGCCGCGGGGCGACCGCGCCTGGTGTCGGAATTGTCGATCAGGTCGTCGTGCACGAGGGCGGCGGATTGGAAGATCTCGAGGGCCGCGCACAGATCCCACAGGCGGTCGTCCTCGGTGGCCGTGCGCTCGTGGAAACGGGCGACGGCACGCCACCCGGCATGACAGAAGCGGGCGCGCAGTCGCTTGCCACCGGCTAGCGTGCTCGCCGCCATGTCGAGGAACGCGCCCGCATCCGGCCCGTAGGCCGATGACTCCTCCCGCATGCGTGCGAGGAAGCCGTCCAGTCGGGCGGCGACGGCGTCGGGGACGGGAGAGGCTGACGGCACGACTCCCAGCATACGTAAAGGAAGGGAGGGGCCTGACGCTGGCCCCGGACGCCCGTCGAGCGTAGACTGGAGTGCACCATACCCGAGGGGGACGAGATGCCACTCTCCGAACAGGAGCAACGTCTGCTCGACGAGATGGAACGCCATCTCCTTCACAATGACGCCGATGTGGTGAGTGCGCCGTCCGGTGACCGCGCACTCAGCTATCGCAACCTCGTCTACGGGGCGCTCCTGCTGCTCGCGGGCGTCGGCGGTCTCGTCGTCGGTGTCATCCTCGGCGATGTCTGGGGTGTGGTGGTCGGGGTCATCGGGTTCGCGGCCATGCTTGCCGGCGTCATGCTCGCGGTCACCCCCGTGCGTCGCTCGGCGCCGGCCGAGCCGCGTCAGCGCTCGACCGCGAAGCGACAGGACTCCTCCTCCTTCATGGATCGCATGAACGATCGCTGGGATCGCCGCCAAGACGGACGGTGACCCGCCTCACCTTCTCTGAGAAGCCCGGATGCTCTGCATCCGGGCTTTTTCCGTGTGTGGACTCTTTCCTCCACTAGGCCTCCACGGCCCTCCACTGACGCTCCACCCCGCTCCACCGCATAATCACGCGGTTCTCTGGCGCGCCCGGAGCCCTTCGAGCAGAATCTACGGGCATTCCTCATAGGAAAGTGGAGCAAAGTGGAGTAAAGTGGGGCGCACCTCGAGTTGGCCGGACGGAGAGGGGGTGAAGGCCGATGCTGCTGGGCACGCACTCACCGAAGCTGGACGACAAGGGACGGGTCATCCTTCCCGCGAAGTTCCGCGAGGACCTGGGTGGCGGCATCGTCGTCACCCGCGGTCAGGAGCGCTGCCTCTACGTCTTCAGCACGGCCGAGTTCGAGGCGATGCACGAGCGGATCCGTCAGGCGCCGCTCGCGAACAAGCAGGCACGTGACTTCATGCGCCTGTTCCTCTCCGGAGCAAGCGCGGAGATGCCCGACAGCCAGAACCGCATCACCATCCCCGCCCACCTGCGTCAGTACGCCGGTCTTCAGAAGGAGCTCATCGTGACCGGAGTCGGTGCTCACGCCGAGATCTGGGACGCCGAGAGCTGGAACGCCTACCTCGCCGCTGGTGAGGAGTCATACGCCGAACTGGAGCAGGAGGTGATTCCGGGACTGTTCTGACCACGGCTGTGATGCCCCGCCGCTCCCGCCCCGACACACTTCCCCGGTGCCGGGTCGCGAAGCGGAGGGGGATCAGAGCCGAAGGTCGGACCCGAGAGAGATCATGAGCCTCCGCGACATCCACACCCCCGTCCTGCTCGACCGCTGCGTCGAGCTGCTCGCGCCCGCCCTGCAGGAGGACGGCGCCGTGCTGGTCGACGCGACCCTCGGAATGGGGGGACACTCGGAGGCGCTGCTGGAGCGGTTCCCCGGCATCCGCCTGATCGGGCTCGACCGCGACACCGACGCGCTGCGGATCGCGGGTGAGCGGCTCGCCCGGTTCCGCGATCGCCTCACCCTGGTGCACGCCGTCTACGACGAGATCGGCCTGCACGCTCAGGGCGCCGCGGGCATCCTGTTCGACCTCGGGGTCTCCTCGCTGCAACTCGACGAGGCCGAGCGCGGTTTCGCGTACGCCAAGGACGCTCCGCTGGACATGCGGATGGACCAGACGAAGGGCATCACCGCCGCCGACGTCATCGCCACCTACAGCGAGGGCAACCTGCGGCGCATCTTCGAGCGCTACGGCGAGGAGAAGCTCGCTGGCCGCTACGCCCGATTCATCATCGAGGCACGGCAGAAGCAGCCGATCCTGCGGTCGGGCGAACTCGTCGACATCCTCGTCGCTGCCACGCCCGCGGCCGCCCAGCGCGCTGGACACCCCGCCAAGCGGGTCTTCCAGGCGCTCCGGATCGAGGTCAATGCGGAGCTGAACGTGCTCGCCGACGCGATCCCGGCCGCGATGGACGCCCTCGCGGTCGGCGGCCGCATCGTCGTGATGTCGTACCAGTCGCTGGAAGACCGCCTGGTCAAGCAGGCGTTCGCGGCCGCGTCCGCGTCCACGGCCCCGGCGGGGCTGCCGGTCGAGCTCCCGGAGCACGCCCCCCGCTTCCGCGTCCTGACCAAGGGCGCGGAGCTCGCCGACGACGAAGAGCGCGCCCGCAACCCGCGGGCGATCCCGGTGCGCCTGCGCGCCGCTGAGAAGGTGCGGGAGAGCGCATGAGCATGAACGCAGTACGCACGGCGGCCCGTCCGCTGCCCTCCGAGGCGCCGCAGCGCGCACCGAAGCGGCGACTGCAGCCGGTCACCACCCCCGCGGTCCGCCGCAAGCCGAAGCTGGCCTATGCGCTCGTGGCCCTCGCCGGCGCCCTCGCCATCGGCGCGGCCCAGGTCGGACTGTCCCTCGCGATCACGCAGGACTCGTTCACCCTCGCGGGACTGTCGTCCCAGCAGCGCGAGCTGGATCTGCACACGCATGCCCTGCAGGAGGAGCTCACCGGTCTGAGCTCGCCGCAGGTGCTCGCCAGCAGCGCGGCCGCCCTCGGGATGGTCGTCGCCGGTTCCCCCTCGTACCTCCGGCTCAGCGACGGCGCGGTCTTCGGCACGGGGTCGGGAGCCGACTGGACCTCGACCGTCGACCCGAACGGCGCGGCGGCCGTCGGGAACGTGCTGATCACCGAGAACGCGCCGCCCGCGGAGCAGACCGCGCAGGGCGAGGACGGCGTCGCGCCGCCCGCGCAGGATCTTCCGCCGGCCATCACCGACGGCCTCCCCAGCCCCACCACCCACTGATCGCAACGACCACGGAGAGATCCCATGACGACACGAGCCACGCGCGGACCGCGGCGACGCACTGTCGTCGCTCTGGCGGTCATCCTCTCGGTCCTGGTGGCGTTCGTCGTCCGCCTCGTCGACATCCAGGTCGTGAGCGCCGACGAGCACGTCTCGCAGTCGCTCGAGCACATCGGGGCGGGTTCCGCCATCCCCGGCCAGCGCGGCTCGATCGTCGACTCCGGGGGCACCGTGCTCGCATCGAGCGTCATGGTCTACGACGCCCAGCTGAGCCCGCAGGTGATCATGCTCGTCGAGGAGAAGAACCCGAAGCTGCCGTGGGCCGAGGCCTCGGACAAGATCGCCGCGATCACCGGTCAGACCGGCGAGGAGGTGCGGGCGCTGGTCTCCAACGCCCTCGCCGAGAACCCGAACAGCCAGTACGCGCCGCTCAAGAAGGGCCTGAACACTGAGCAGTACATAGCCCTGCGCGACCTCGGCATCGGCTCCTACCTGTCGCTCAAGCCGCGGGAGACGCGGGTCTACCCGAACGGTGCGGTCGCCGGGAACATCCTCGGCTTCCTCGACAACACGGGGGAGGCGAAGGCCGGCGTCGAGCAGCTCGAGGAGACGTGCCTCGCGCCGGTCGACGGTGAGGAGACGTACCGCAAGGGCAAGGACGGCGTCGTCATCCCGGGCAGCGAGAAGGTCGTCGACGCCGTGGACGGCGGCACCGTGCAGCTCACGATCAACAGCGACCTGCAGTGGTACCTCCAGCAGATGATCGGCGAGGAGGCGCAGAAGCAGGGCGCCAAGGGCGGCACCGTGACGGTCGTCGAGGTGGCGACGGGCAAGATCCGCGCTGCGGCCGAGTGGCCGGCGATGGACCCCAACGACCTCGACTCCTCCACGCCCGAGACGCGCTACAGCCAGATCTTCCACCGAGACTTCGAGCCGGGATCCACGTTCAAGGCGATCACCGCCGCGGCCGCGATCGAGGGCGCGGGTCTCACGCCCCTGAGCACGGTGACCGCCTCGTCGCGCGAGACGTTCCCGAACGGTGCCGTCATCAACGACGCCTTCTCGCACCCGGCCTACAACTACACGCTCGCGGGCGGCCTGATCGACTCGTCGAACGTCGCACTGTCCAAGTTCGGCACCATGGTGTCGCCCGAAGTGCGCTACGACTACCTGCAGCGGTTCGGCGTCGGCCAGAAGACGCTCGACTTCCCGTCCGAGGTGTCCGGCCTGCTGCACCCCGTCTCCGACTGGGACAGCCAGTCGCTGTACACGACCACGTTCGGCCAGTACTT
The DNA here is from genome assembly GCF_023091155.1 of Microbacterium sufflavum. NCBI lineage: Bacteria > Bacillati > Actinomycetota > Actinomycetes > Micrococcales > Microbacteriaceae > Microbacterium > Microbacterium sufflavum. Next base: position 60,926 of record NZ_JAHWXK010000002.1, read on the forward strand.
CACCGTCACCGCGCCGCAGCTCGCCGGCGCATACCAGGCGATCGCGAACGGCGGCGAGAAGATCGACCTGTCGCTGGTCGAGTCCTGCACCGGTGCGGACGGCACGGTCTCCGAGGTGAAGAAGCCCGAGCACGAGCAGATCGTCGCACCGCAGACCGCGGCCGACCTCACCCGCATGCTCGAGAACGTCGCGGTCCAGGGCGGCAACGCCGATCGCATCCAGGTTCCCGGCTACCGCGTGACGAGCAAGACGGGTACCGCACAGGTCTCCGACGGCAACGGCGGATACAAGGCCGGCGTGTACTACACGAGCATGGTGGGCTTCGCTCCGGTCGACGATCCGCAGTACGTCGTCGTGGTCACTCTCGACGAGCCGACTAAGGTTGTATCGTCCGCGGCCACCGCATCCGCCTTCCAGAAGGCGATGACGCAGGTGATGAAGACCTATCGCGTGATGCCGTCCTCTGTCCCGATGGACGCGCTCCTCCCCAAGTTCGGATAGTCGGCGAGAGCCGCGCATGGAGATGACATGATCGCCCTGACGCTCGCTGAGATCACCGCCGCTGTCGGCGGTGATCTGCGTGTGGCCGGAGAGCACACCCCCGAGACCGTCGTCGACGGCCTGGTCGACACCGACTCGCGCACCATGCGGCCGGGATCGATCTTCGTGGCGAAGCCCGGCGCGGAGACCGATGGACACCGTTTCGTCGGTGCGGCGGTCGAGGCCGGTGCCGTGCTCGCGATCGTGGAGCATCCGGTCGACGTGCCCGTCAGCCAGATCGTCGTCTCCGACGCCGTGGTCGCCCTCGGCGAGCTGGCGCGCGAGGTCGTGGGCCGCGTGCGCGCGGGCGGTGGGCTGCGTATCGTCGGCATCACCGGGTCCAACGGCAAGACCACGACCAAGAACTTCCTCGCACGCATCCTCGCCGACGAGGGGGAGACCGTCGCCCCGATCAACTCCTTCAACAACGAGGTCGGTGCCCCCGTCACGATGCTCCGCGTGACCCACGACACCCGGTACCTCGTGAGCGAGTTCGGGGCGGCCGGCCCGGGGAGCATCGCCCGCCTCGCCGGACTCGTCGAACCCGACCTCGTCGTCGTGCTCATGGTGGGGCTCGCGCACGCGGGCGGCTTCGGCGGCATCGAGGCCACGGCCAAGGCGAAGTCCGAGCTCGTGTCGGCGGCGCGGGTTCCGGGCACCGCCGTGCTCAACGCGGACGACCCCCGGGTGTGGGCGATGCGCGAGCTCGCCGAGCACCGCGGCCTTCGCGTCGTCGGCTTCGGTCAGTCCGACGCGGCCGAGGTTCGCGCCCACGACATCGTCGTGTCCGCCTCCGGGACGACCTGCACGATCGAGGTCGCGGGGGAGCGCCGCCCGCTGCGGCTCCGCGTGCTCGGCGCTCACCACGTGACCAACGCGCTGGCCGCCCTCACCGCGGCCGTGCAGCTCGGCGTGGCTCCGGCCGATGCGATCGCCCGCCTGGAGACCGTCGAGATCGCCGAGCGATGGCGCATGCAGCCGATGGGCAACGATCGCGTGCGCATCATCAACGACGCCTACAACGCGAGCCCCGACTCGATGGCCGCCGCTCTGCGCACGCTCGCGCAGATCACCGGCCCGGACGAGCGCACGGTCGCCGTCCTGGGGGCCATGAGCGAGCTGGGCGACAGCGCGGGCGAGGAACACGACCGCATCGGTCTGCTCGCGGTGCGTCTCAACATCCGCCGCATCGTGGTGGTGGGCCCTGAGGCGCGCCGCCTCTACCTGGCCGCGGTCGGCGAAGGCTCCTGGGACAGCGAGGCCGTGCATCTGCCCGACCAGGATGCGGCGTTCGAGTACCTGCGCACGGAGCTGCGCGATGGCGACCGCGTGCTGGTGAAGTCATCCAACTCCGTGGGCCTGCGGCATCTCGGCGATCGTCTGGGAGAATTGTTCTCGTGAGGTCACTCATCATGGCGGCGGCGATCTCGCTCGCCTTCACCCTGTTCCTGACCCCCGTCTTCCTCCGGCTCTTCCGGAAGTGGGGCTGGGGGCAGGTCATCCGCACCCCCGAGTCCGTGCACAACCCCAGCCACGAGGCCAAGCGCGGGACCCCGACCATGGGCGGCGTGATCTTCATCCTCGGCTCCATCGTCGGCTACTTCACGGGCGTCCTGGTGAGCGGGGAGACGCCCGCGCTGTCGGCGATCCTGGTGATCTGGCTCATGGTGGGCTTCGGCGCGGTGGGCTTCATCGACGACTACATGAAGGTGCGCAGCCAGCGCAGCCTCGGCCTCTCCGGGTGGCGGAAGGTGATCGGCCAGCTCCTGGTCGTCATCCCGTTCGGCATCGTGGCGTTGAACTTCCCGAACCGCTGGGGTCAGACGCCCGCGAGCGCCTCGATCTCGCTGTTCCGCGACATCACCTGGCTCAACCTCTTCGCCTTCGGTGTGGTCCTCGGCTGGATCCTGTACCTGGCGTGGATCGCGATCATCGGCGTGGCCACGTCCAACAGCGTCAACCTCACCGACGGCCTCGACGGGCTCGCGGCCGGTGCCGGCGTGCTCGTCGTCGGCGCCTACAGCGTGATCGCCTTCTGGCAGTTCAAGCAGCCCTGCATCGGCGGCGACCCCGGCGCGCTCGGCGGATGCTACGAGGTGCGCGACCCCTTCAACCTGGCGATCATCTCGGCCTCGTTCGCCGCGAGCCTCATCGGCTTCCTGTGGTGGAACGCCCCGAAGGCGAAGGTGTTCATGGGCGACGTGGGCTCGATGGCGATCGGCGGCGTCGTGACCGCGATGGCGATCCTGACGCGCACCGAGCTGCTGCTCCTCGTGATCGCGGGCGTCTTCGTCCTCTCGTCCGGCTCGGTCATCCTGCAGCGGGCGTACTTCAAGGTCACGCGCGGCAAGCGGCTGTTCCTCATGAGCCCGTTCCACCACCACCTCGAGATGCGCGGCTGGTCGGAGGTCACGATCGTCGTGCGCATGTGGATCATCGCCGGCCTGCTCGCGGTCTCGGCGATCGGACTGTTCTACGTGGAGTGGCTGACCCGTGTCGGCTGAGCGTCTGGCCGGACTGACCAGCTGGAACGCGGACTGGTCGGGGCTGCGCGTCGCCGTGCTCGGACTGTCGATGACCGGCTTCTCGGTCGCGGACACCCTGGCGGAGCTGGGCGCCGAAGTGCTCGTGCTCAGCGAGTCGGCGGACGAGGAGTACGCGCGCCTGCTGCCCGTGATCGGCGCGGCCCTCGAGCTGGGGTCGCTCGCCGAGGTGCCGGAGGCCCTGCGCGCGTTCGAGCCGGAGGTGGTGATCGCGTCGCCGGGCTTCTCGCCGTCGCACCCCGTGATCCGCTGGGCGCAGGACGCCGGCATCGCGCTCTGGGGGGACGTCGAGCTCGCGTGGCGAGTGCGGGACAAGGTACTCCGCGCCGACGGGACCCCGGCCGACTGGGTGCTCATCACCGGCACCAACGGCAAGACCACGACCACGCAGCTCACCGCGACCCTGCTGGTCGAGGGCGGCCTGCGTGCGGCCCCGTGCGGCAACATCGGGGTGCCCGTGCTCGACGCGGTGCGCGACCCGGCCGGCTTCGACGTGCTCGTGGTGGAGCTGTCGAGTCATCAGCTCTGGTATCTCGGGTTGTCGCAGCCGGAGGGGGAGCTGTTCCCGTACTCCGCCGTGTGTCTGAACCTCGCCGACGATCACCTCGTGTGGCACGGCAGCGCGGAGGCCTACCGCGACGCGAAGGCCCTGGTGTATCGCAACACGCGCGTGGCCTGCGTCTACAACAAGGCCGACGTGGCCACGCGCCGCATGGTCGAGGAGGCCGAGGTCGTCGATGGCGCCCGCGCGATCGGCTTCGACCTGGGCATCCCCGGCCCGAGCGACCTCGGCGTGGTGGAGGGGCTGCTCGTCGACCGGGCGTTCCTCGACGACCGCGCCCGCAGCGCCCTCGAGCTCACCACCGTCGCCGAGCTCGAGTCCGCTGGACTCTCGGCGCCGCACATCGTGCAGAACATCCTCGCCGCCAGCGCACTCGCCCGGTCGCTCGGCGTCGAGCCGGAGGCGATCCACTCGGCCCTGCAGGGCTTCCACCTCGACGCTCACCGCATCCAGGTGGTCGCGCGCCACGCCGGCATCACCTGGGTCGACGATTCCAAGGCGACGAACCCGCACGCGGCAGCCTCCTCGCTGCGGGCGTACCCCGGAGCGGTGTGGGTCGTTGGCGGTGATCTGAAGGGTGTGGACATCTCCGAGCTCGTGGCCGATGCCGGGGCGTCCGCACGCGCGGCGGTCGTGATCGGTGTGGAGCGCGGCGATGTCGTGGCGGCATTCGGGCGACACGCGCCGGCGGTGCCGGTGTTCGAGGTCGACGCTGGCGACACTGGACAGGTCATGAACCGCGTGGTGGAGATCGCCGCGGGGATCGTCGAAGACGGGGGCACCGTGCTGTTGGCCCCGGCCGCGGCGTCCTTCGACCAGTTCTCCGGCTATGCGGAACGTGGCCGCCGCTTCGCCGAGGCGGTACGTGAGTGGATCGAGCGGGGGAGCGCCGATGACGCAGGTGGCTCGCCCTCCGCGCTCTGAGTCGGGCGGCCTCGCGGCCCGGGTGTCTCTGGGGCGCCGGTTCACGCCGGTGTCGACCGAGTTCCTCCTGATCGCGTCGACCGCGCTGCTCCTCACGATCTTCGGCCTGGTGATGGTGCTGTCGGCCACCAGCGCGACCGCCGTCGCGAACGACCAGAACCCGATGGACGGCGTGCTGCGCCAGGGCGTCTTCGCCCTGCTGGGCATCCCGCTGATGTTCCTCATCAGCCGTCTGCCGATCGCCTTCCTGAAGCGCATGGCCTGGCCCGCGCTGTTCGGGGCGGTTGCCCTGCAGCTGCTGGTGTTCACGCCTCTGGGCATCGCGGACGGCGGCAACCGGAACTGGATCCAGATCGCCGGGTTCCAGATGCAGCCGTCCGAGTTCCTCAAGCTCGCGCTGGCCCTGTGGATCGCCGCGGTGCTGCTGCGCAAGCAGACCATGCTGGGCACCTGGCACCACGTGTTCATTCCGGTCGTGCCGGTGGGCGCTCTCGCGATCGGGACCGTGCTGGCGGGCAAGGACCTGGGCACCGCGATGGTGATGGTCCTGATCCTGCTCGGCTGTCTGTTCTTCTCGGGCGTCAAGCTCCGGCTCTTCATCATCCCGATGATCCTCGGCGTGGTCGCGGTGCTCGCGTACGCACTGTCCAGCGAGGATCGGATGCGGCGCATTACCGCGACGTGCGACGACATGGCGCTCTACTACACCGACTGCTACCAGTCGATCCATGGCATCTGGGGCATGGCCTCTGGCGGCATCTTCGGGCTCGGCCTGGGCAACTCGCAGGAGAAGTACGGCTGGCTGCCCGCTGCGGGCAACGACTTCATCTTCGCGATCGTCGGCGAGGAGCTCGGCCTGATCGGCTGCATCGTGGTGCTGGCGCTGTTCACGTTCTTCACGGTCGGCGCGTTCCACATCATCCGCAAGACGCCGGACCCCTTCATTCGGGTCGCCGCGGGCGGCATCACGGTGTGGATCGTGGGCCAGGCGGTGCTGAACATCGGTGTGGTGATCGGTGTCTTCCCCGTGATGGGCGTGCCGCTGCCGTTCATGTCGCAGGGCGGGACGGCGCTGTTCGCGGTGCTCGTGGCCTGCGGTGTGCTGCTCGCCTTCGCCCGGACGATCCCCGTCTCGGAGAAGCAGTCAGGTGCGCGGGGTAGGGTCGCTCGGTGACCTCGTATCTTCTCGCCGGCGGTGGCACCGCCGGCCATGTCAACCCGCTGCTCGCGGTCGCCGATGCGTTGCGCGAGCGTGACCCCGAGGCCACGGTCCTGGTGCTCGGGACGGCCGAAGGCCTGGAGTCGCGGCTGGTGCCGGAGCGCGGGTACGAGCTGCTGATCGTCGACAAGGTGCCGTTCCCGCGGCGTCCGAACGCGCAGGCAGCGGCGTTTCCCGGTCGCTTCCGTCGTGCGATCGCTCAGGTGCGTCAGCACATCCGCCGTCACCGCATCGACGTGGTGGTCGGCTTCGGCGGGTACGCCTCGGCTCCCGCGTACGTGGCGGCGCGCCGCGAACGGGTGCCGTTCGTGGTGCACGAGGCGAACGCCAAGCCGGGTCTCGCGAATGTGCTCGGCGCCCGGGCTGCCGCAGGGGTGGGCGTCGCGTTCGAGGGCACACCGCTTCGCCGTGGCGAGGTCGTCGGCATGCCGCTGCGACGTGAGGTGATCGCGCTCGACCGTGCCGCGACGCGTGCCGAGGCGGCGGAGCACTTCGGCCTCGACCCCGCACGACCCGTCCTGCTCGTGTTCGGCGGTTCCCTCGGAGCCCAGCGGCTGAACGACGCGATCGCCGATTCCTGGCGCGACATCCTCGACGCCGGGTGGCAGCTGCTGCACGTGACGGGGGAGCGCAGCGACCTCGAGGATCCCCGCGTGCCTGGCTATACGATGCGCCGCTACGTGGACCGCATGGACCTCGCGTTCGCGCTGGCCGATCTGATCGTGTCGCGGTCGGGTTCGGCCACCGTGAGCGAGGTCAGTGCTCTGGGCATTCCCGCGCTCTACGTCCCGTACTCGGTGGGCAACGGCGAGCAGCGGCTCAACGCCGGCTCGGCGGTGGCAGCGGGAGCAGCCGAGCTGCTCGACGACGCCACCTTCGACGGCGACGCGGTGCGGCGGCTCGTCGTGCCCCTGCTCGGCGATCCCGAGCGCATCGCGCGCATGGCGGCGGCCGCGGAGAACGTCGGTACCAGGAACGGTACGGAGAACGTGATCCAGCTGATCGACCGTGCCCTCGGTGCGGCGTGACTCCGGCGTCCCGACCGGAACGAAAAGTAGACTGAAGCGGACATGATCAGACCCGACCTCTCCCTCCCCCTTCCCGAGACGATCACCTCCGCGCACTTCATCGGCATCGGCGGCTCCGGCATGAGCGGGCTCGCCAAGATGTTCCTCGACGCCGGCATCCGGGTGTCCGGAAGCGACCGCGCCGACAGCGACAACCTGCGTGCCCTCGCCGCCGCGGGCGCGACCGTGCACGTCGGTCACGACGCCGCGCACCTGGGCGACGCCGACACCGTGGTGCACACCGGTGCCATCTGGCCGGAGAACCCGGAGTTCGTGACGGCGAAGGAGCGCGGTCTCCACGTCATCCACCGCTCGCAGGCGCTGCACTGGCTGATCGGATCGCGACGTCTGGTGTCGGTCGCGGGGGCCCACGGCAAGACCACCTCGACCGGGATGATCGTGACCGCGCTGCGCGAGCTCGGGGCGGAACCGCACTTCGTCAACGGCGGCGTGATCGAGCAGCTCGGAGTGTCCAGCGCCACCGGGAGCGGTGACCTGTTCGTGATCGAGGCCGACGAGTCGGACGGCACGTTCCTGCTGTACGACACCGCGGTCGCGCTCATCACGAACGTCGACCCCGATCACCTGGACCACTACGGGTCGGACGAGGCGTTCCACGACGCGTTCGTGCGGTTCGCCGACGCGGCCTCGGAAGCCGTCGTGATCTCCAGCGACGACCCCGGTGCGCTGCGGGTCGGGGCGGGGCTGTCGCACCCCCACGTGCTCACGTTCGGTGAGGCGGAGGACGCGGATGTGCGCCTGACCGACATCGTCACGGACGGACCGGTCGCGGCGACTCTGGTGTACGCGGGGGAGCAGGTGCGCATGCAGCTCGCCGTCCCTGGGGCCCACAACGCGATCAATGCGACCGGTGCCGTCGCGGTGCTCGTCGCGCTCGGCTTTCCGTTCGCCGACGCGGTGCACGCGATGGAGGGCTTCGCGGGGACCGTGCGTCGGCTCGAACGCCACGGGGAAGAGCGCGGCGTCACGGTGTACGACGACTACTCGCATCACCCGACCGAGGTCAGGGCGGCGCTGGAGGCGATGCGCACTCTCGCCGGCGACGGCCGACTGATCGCGATCCAGCAGCCGCACACGTACTCCCGCACGCAGCACATGTATCAGGAGTTCGCCGATGTGCTCGAGCAGCTGGCCGACCACACCGTGATGCTCGACGTCTACGGCGCCAGGGAGGATCCGGTTCCCGGTGTCACCGGTGAACTCGTGAGCGGTGCGTTCCACGACCCCTCGCGCGTGCACTTCGTGGCGGACTGGCAGCAGGCCGCCGACTACACGGCCTCGGTCGCGCGCGCGGGCGACGTGGTCGTCACGCTCGGCTGCGGCAACGTGTACCAGATCATCCCGCAGGTGCTGGAGTCGCTGCGTCGGACCGACGGGGCGTAGCGCATGCGCCGGCCCGCACCGCTTCCGAGCGCTCCGGATGCCCCGGAGCAGGCGCCCGCCGCGCCGGAACGGACTGCGCGTGCGCGTCGCCGTGATCCGGAGCCGCCGATCCCGCTCGTCGATGAGCCTGCGGGCGAGGCCGTGCAGGATGACGACGCGGAGCGTCCCACGTCGACGCGGGAGGTGTGGCGGGCGGCTCGCGCTCGTCGCAAGGCGCTGCGCGCGGAGATCCGCCGCTTCACGCAGCGGTCACGTCGGCGCCGGATCGTCTGGCTCAGCAGCCTGGGTGCCCTCGTGCTGCTGGTGGGCGGGAGCGTCGCGGCGGCATACAGCCCGCTGTTCGCGGTCGAGCGGATCACGGTCGCGGGGGCGACGACGATCGATCCTGCCGTGATCGAGGCGGCGCTGAGCGACCAGGTCGGCACCCCCCTCGCGCTCGTGGACACGAGTGAGGTGAAGGCCGCTCTCCTGGCGTTCCCGCTGATCGAGACGTACTCCCTGGAGGCGCGCCCTCCGCACGACCTGACCGTGCGCATCGTCGAGCGGACGCCCATCGGGGTGATCTCGTCGTCGGCGGGCTACACGCTGGTGGATGCGGCGGGTGTGGCGCTGTCGACGACGGCGGAGCAGCCCGCGGGTCAGCCGCTCGTGGAGACCGAGGGCGGGGTGGATTCGGCCGCGTTCCGCAGCGCCGGCCTGGTGGTGCGTGCACTGCCGGAGGGGATCCGCTCGGCGCTGACGGAGGTGAGGGCGTCGACCGCGGACGATGTGACGCTCACCCTCAGCACCGGCCTCACGGTCGTGTGGGGGAGTTCGGAGGAGTCGGGTCTGAAGGCGCTCGCGCTGTCGGCGGCGCTCACCGCGAACCCCGAGGCGTCGTCGATCGATGTGACCTCGCCGGACGTCGCGGTCGTCGGCTGACGGCTTTCGGCGGGAATGGGGCGACACGCCCGTGTCGCTGCGCGCGCGCGGCCGGGCGGCGCTTACCTTCGATCTGAGAGAACGCAATACCGGGAAATACTTTACACCTCTAGTTGAGGTTTAAGGTTCCCATCCAAGGCTCGACTAATCGGAGGCCGGCCATGAGCCAGAACCAGAACTACCTCGCCGTGATCAAGGTCGTCGGCGTCGGCGGTGGCGGCGTCAACGCCGTCAACCGCATGATCGAGCTCGGGCTCCGCGGAGTCGAGTTCATCGCCGTGAACACCGATGCGCAGGCGCTGCTCATGAGCGACGCCGACGTCAAGCTCGACGTCGGCCGCGAGCTCACGCGCGGTCTCGGGGCGGGTGCCGACCCGGAGGTCGGTCGCCGTGCTGCGGAAGACCACGCGGAGGAGATCGAGCAGGCGCTGACCGGCGCCGACATGGTGTTCGTCACCGCCGGTGAGGGCGGTGGCACCGGAACCGGTGGCGCGCCCGTCGTCGCCCGCATCGCCAAGTCGATCGGCGCCCTGACGATCGGTGTCGTGACCAAGCCGTTCTCGTTCGAGGGTCGCCGCCGCCAGAGCCAGGCGGAGGCCGGCGTCGCCAAGCTCAAGGAAGAGGTCGACACCCTCATCGTGGTGCCCAACGACCGCCTCCTGGAGATCAGCGACCGCGGCATCTCGATGATCGAGGCCTTCGCGACCGCCGACCAGGTGCTCCTCGCCGGTGTCCAGGGCATCACGGACCTCATCACCACCCCCGGTCTGATCAACCTCGACTTCGCCGACGTCAAGTCGGTCATGCAGGGTGCGGGATCCGCGCTCATGGGTATCGGGTCGGCGCGCGGCGCCGACCGGGCCATCAAGGCCGCCGAACTCGCGGTCGAGTCTCCGCTGCTGGAAGCCTCGATCGAGGGCGCGCACGGCGTGCTCCTCTCGATCCAGGGTGGCTCGAACCTGGGCATCTTCGAGATCCACGACGCCGCGGACCTGGTGAAGGAGGCCGCGCACCCGGAGGCGAACATCATCTTCGGTACCGTCATCGACGACACGCTCGGCGACGAGGTGCGCGTCACGGTCATCGCCGCGGGCTTCGACGGCGGGGAGCCGTCGCTGCGCCTGGACCCGATGGTCGTCTCCCGGCCGTCCACCGCATCGCTGCCGGAGGTCGCCCTCTCGGACGAGGCCGAGAAGCCCGCGGAGACGCCCGCCACCGAGTCGGCCCCGGCACCGCAGCGCACGCCGGCCACCAGCATCGAGCCGGCATTCGCCGACGACGACATCGACATCCCCGAATTCCTGAAGTGACGGCTCCGATGGGTGCTCCGGCGCCATCGGAGCTCGCGGCGCGGCTGTCGGCGATCGACGAACGGATCGCCGACGCCGCGCGCGCGGCCGGTCGCGCACCGGAGGAGATCACCCGGATCGTCGTGACGAAGTTCCACCCGGCGGCTCTCGTGCGCGAGCTGCACGCCCTCGGCGTCTCGGCGGTGGGGGAGAACCGCCAGCAGGAGCTGACCGCGAAGGCCACGGAGCTCGCCGACCTCGACCTGCAGTGGCACTTCATCGGCCAGGGGCAGACCAACAAGGCGGGGGCCATCCGGCGCAGCGCCGACGTGGTGCACTCCGTCGACCGCGACCGCTTCGCCGACGCGCTGCATCGAGCGACCGACGGCGACGATGTGCTCGACGTGCTCGTGCAGATCAATCTGACCGACGACCCGGGTCGCGGCGGTGTCGCACCCGACGCGGCGACCGCTCTGGCCGAGCACGTGCTGTCGCTGCCGTCGCTGCGGCTGCGCGGCGTCATGGCCGTCGCGCCGCTGGACGAGGAGCCCGCCTCCGCGTTCGCGCGGCTCCGGGGCATCGCCGACGGCATCCGCACGATCGAGCCGACGGCCACGTGGATCTCGGCCGGTATGACCGGCGACTTCGTCGAAGCCATCGCCGCCGGCGCGACACACCTGCGCATCGGTTCCGCAATCACGGGACCGCGCCCCGACCGGGGTTAACCTGTGACAAGACCAGCCCGAGACGTTCGAACCGGAGGACACGATGGGTAACCCGCTGAAGAAGACCATGGTGTATCTCGGCCTCGCCGACGAGGAAGAGGTCTACGAGGAGGAGACGCAGGCACCCGCCCGCGCCCACCGTGAGCGCGAGCGCGAGCGTGAGGAGCCGACCCCGGCCCCCGTCACGCCCCTCCGTCGTCCCGTCGCCGTCCGTCAGCCCGCAGCAGGAGCCGTGAACGAGATCCTCACCGTCCACCCGAAGCAGTACCGCGACGCGCAGCTCATCGCGGAGAACTTCCGCGAGGGCGTCCCGGTCATCATCAACCTCTCCCAGATGAGCGACGCCGACGCGCGGCGCCTCATCGACTTCGCGAGCGGTCTCTCCCTCGGCCTGTACGGCCGCATCGAGCGCGTCACCTCCAAGGTGTTCCTGCTCTCGCCGGAGAACATCGCGGTGTCCGGGCACGGGGGAATCGCGCACGCGGACGCCGAGTCCGCGGGCTTCGACCACTCCTAACCCGTGCAGCTGGTCTCGGTCCTCGCCAGCATCGTCCACCTGGTGCTGCTGCTGTACATCTTCGTGCTCTTCGCGCGGCTTATCCTGGACTACATCCCCCTGTTCAACCGGGAGTGGCGTCCGAAGGGATTCGGCCTCGTCGCCGCGGAGGCCGTCTACACGGTCACCGATCCGCCGATCCGGTTCTTCCGGCGGATCATCCCGCCGCTGCGCATCGGGCAGCTGTCGCTCGATTTCGGGTTCGCGCTCACCCTGCTGGTGGTGCTGATCCTGATGAACATCGTCCGGCTCTTCATCCGCTGACGCCGTGGCGTGTCGCGCCTCAGGGCGCCGGTGAGTTCGCCGAGCCTGGGTGTCGCGGCGTCGCGAGGCCAAGGCTCGGGGGCTATGCTGGCACCCAGGTGCGCGCCCCGGGTTCGCGCCACATCACGAACACGCCATACATCGGTACTGGCAATCGAACTCATCGAAAGAGGAGCCACCCATGGCACTTACCCCGGATGACGTCGTCACCAAGCAGTTCCAGCACGTCCGCTTCAAGGACGGCTTCGACCCGGACGAGGTCGACGACTTCCTCGACGAGATCGTCATCGAGTGGCGCAAGGCCCTCGAGGAGAATGCCGAGCTGAAGGCCAAGCTGGCCGCGTACGAGTCCGGTGCCGCGCCCGCCGCCGCCGAGACCCCCGCCCCGAAGCCGGTGGCCGCGCCCGCCGCCGAGGCCACGCCCGCCGAGCCCGCTCCGACCGGTTCTGCCACGGCGACCGCCGGGATCATCGAGCTCGCCCAGCGTCTGCACGACGAGCACGTCGCCGAGGGTGAGGCCAAGCGCAACGCGCTCATCGCGGAGGCGGAGACCGAGGTCGCTCGCATCCGCACCGAGGCCGAGGCCAAGCAGCGGGAGGAGTCGGCGCGTCTGGAGCGCGAGCGCAACACGCTCGAGGCCCGCATTACCGAGCTCCGCAACTTCGAGCGCGACTACCGTGCTCAGCTGCGCGGCTACATCGAGGGTCAGCTCCGCGACCTCGACGAGAAGTCGGCTTCCACGGACTCCACGCCCGTCTCCGCGATCGGCCTGTAAGGCGTCGCGTTGACAGGACGTCGTCCCCTTCGTCGGTCGGCGGCCGGCGCGCTCGTTGCGATTCTCGCAGCGGTCGTGCTGGCCGCCGATCAGTTTGTGAAGTACCTCACCATCGAGCACCTTCCGCTGCACGAGGTCGTCCCCGTGCTCGGGGAGTTCCTGCAGCTGTATTACATCCGCAACCCCGGAGCGGCGTTCTCGCTCGGGTCCGAGGTCACGTGGATCTTCACGATCGCCCTCGCGGTCGTCGCGGGAGTGATCGTCTGGAAGGCCTTCGGCCTGAGGTCCCGGTTGTGGGCCGTCGTCCTCGGCTGCCTGCTCGGCGGTGTGCTCGGCAACCTCAGCGACCGGCTGTTCCGCGAGCCCGGGTTCCCGGTCGGCCACGTGGTCGACATGATCTCCATGCCGTGGATGATGCCCGCGATCTTCAACGTCGCCGACATCTTCATCGTCACCGGCATGATCTCGGTGGCACTGCTGGTGGTGTTCGGCCTGCGCTTCGACGGCACCCGCGAGCGCGACCACGCGCCGGTGGAGACCGATGAGGACGCGGAGGCCGTCGCGGCCGAGCACGAGGCTGCGCTGAGCGAGAGCGACCGCGTCGTCGACGGACGCGCGTCGGCCGAGGCAGGGTCGTCGTCTCCCGAGGAGCGCTGAGCGTGGAGTCGCGCTCTCTCCCCGTCCCGGACGGGCTCGACGGCACGCGCGTCGACGCGGCCCTCGCGAAGCTGCTCGGCTTCTCGCGGACGTTCGCGGCGGAGGTCGCGGCGAGCGGCGGTGTGCGGCAGGACGGCGCGACGCTCGACAAGTCGGACCGTCTGCACGGCGGGGCCTGGCTCGAGGTGGAGTGGCAGCCCAAGGAGGCGCCGAGGATCGAGCCGATCGCGGTGCCCGAGCTGGGCATCGTGTATGACGACGACGACATCGTGGTGGTCGACAAGCCCACCGGGGTCGCCGCCCATCCCTCGCTGGGCTGGGAAGGGCCCACGGTCGTCGGGGCTCTGGCCGCCGCGGGTTTCCGGATCGCCACGAGCGGGGCTCCGGAACGGCAGGGAGTGGTGCATCGGCTCGATGTGGGCACGAGCGGGCTCATGGTCGTCGCCAAGAGCGAGAGCGCGTACACCGCGCTCAAGCGCGCGTTCAAGGAGCGGACGGTCGAGAAGATCTATCACGCGGTCGTCCAGGGACACCCCGACCCGCTCGTCGGCACGATCGACGCGCCCATCGGGCGCCACCCGAATCACTCGTGGAAGTTCGCGGTCGTGCCGGACGGCAAGCCATCGGTCACGCACTACGAGACGCTCGAGGCGTTTCCCGGAGCCTCGCTGCTGGAGATCCACCTGGAGACCGGGCGCACGCATCAGATCCGCGTGCACATGGCCGCGCATCGTCACCCCTGCGTCGGGGACCCGCTGTACGGCGCCGACCCCACGCTGTCCGCACGGCTCGGGTTGACGCGACAGTGGCTGCACGCCCACCAGCTCGCGTTCGCGCACCCGACCACCGGCGAGTGGGTGCAGTTCGAGTCGCCGTATCCGGCCGACTTCCGGCACGCGCTGGACGTGCTGCGCGGGGAGTAGCGGCTGTCCCGGGGTGCCGCGCGCGCGGTGTCGGTGGTATGCGCCACACTGACCGCATGAGCATCGTGGTGCGCCCCGCGACCGTCTTCGACGACGTCGCGACACTGGTGGGTCCGAAGAAGCCGACGTCGAACGTCTGCTTCTGCCTCAGCTATCGGATCGGCAACAAGGAGAACGTGTCCCTGCGCGGGCAGGCTCGTGCGGATCGCGTGCGCGAGCTGTGCCACCAGGACCCGCCGCCGGGCGTCATCGCGTATCTCGACGATGAGCCCGTGGGGTGGGCGGCTCTGCATCCCCGGCGTGACACCAGCTTCGCGCGCAATCGCCTCATCCCGCACGTCGACGATCTGGACGTCTGGTCGCTGTGGTGTTTCCGCGTGCGCCCGGGATTCCGCAAGCAGGGTGTCTCGCACGCGCTGATCGACGGCGCGGTCGCGTACACCAGGGAACGCGGGGCTCCAGCGATCGAGGGATATCCGGTCGACAACGCGGGGGAGAAGGTGAACCTCACGATGGCGTACGTGGGGACCCGGTCCCTGTTCGAGGGTGCCGGCTTCACGAAGGCCGCCGACACCGGGTCCGTGCTCGACGGGTTCCCCCGGGTGCTCATGCGTCTCGACCTGCGGTGACGGGCCGTCGTGGAGTGACCGACCGGGTGAGTGAGGACCGGGGAACGCGCGGCGGATCGGTCGTCGACGGGGCGCCGCGACGAGTTTCGAACCGGATCGTGCTTCTGAGGCAATACATAGTGTGAGCACAGACAGCGAGATCATTCAGCGGTCGCTCGGGCACCCCCGGGCGTTCGCCGAACTGTTCGACAGACACGCCGGCGCGGTGGGTGGCTATGCCGCCCGCCGCCTCGGGATGGATGCCGGAGAGGACGTCCTCAGCGAGACGTTCCTCGTCGCCTTCGCGCGGCGGTCGTCGTTCGACACGTCCTGGGACTCCGCACTCCCGTGGTTGTACGGCATCGCGTCGCGGCTGATCAAGAAGCACAGGGCGCGCGAGGCGAAGCACCTGCGGTCGGCGGCGCAGTCGGCGGCGCGTGAGGAGCACATCGCTCACGGCGATCTCGACGGGACGATCGCCCGGCTCGACGCCGAGCTCTCGGCCCGTCAGCTCGCCCCGCTGATCGCCGCGCTGTCGGCGAAAGACCGCGAGACTCTTCTGCTCTACGCCTGGGGCGACCTGAGCTACGAGGAGATCGCGCTCGCCCTCGGCGTTCCCGTGGGAACGGTGAGGTCCCGCATGAACCGGGTGCGGACACGGTTGGATCCGGCGCGCGCCCGCGGTCGGAACACGATGGTCACGGAGAAGAAGGGAGAAGTCGATGGACGTTTTCGAGCGCGTGCGTGAGGTCAACCGGGGGGCCGGCCTCAGCGAGGAGCACCTGACGTCGGCCAGGGCGCGGCTTCTCACGGGGATCGACGCGGGGGTGGCGGCCGAGCGGTCACGGAGGGTGCACCGGCCGCTGTTCCTCGTCGCCGGGGCGGTCGCGGGGGTCGCGGCCGCCACGGCCGGGGTCGTGGTGCTGAGCCAGCTGACGGCACCGGAGCCGCGCGTGGAAGCCGTGCCGGTGCAGACGCTCGATCCGCGCCCGCACGGCGACCCGCTGCCGCGTCCGTCGGCGACGTCGGGGACGGGTGCGACCGAGCCGTTCCCCGGTACGACCCCGCAGGCGGGGCAGTATCTGCAGATCCGCTACACCAGCGACGCGCTCTACTTCCGGGATGGTGTGGGGGGCGTGTTCCGCTGGCCGCGGAGCGGCGACCCGCAGACCATCTCGGCCGCCGTGATGCGCTCGCACGCAGTGGACTACGTGCCGGCCGACCGCGCCGGCACGTGGGTCAGCCGCTATGGGCCCTCGATGGAGCGCGTCGAGCTGTTCGGCACCGATACCGAGGTGATGCGATGGACGTGGGACAGCCTCGCGCCGTACCGGCCAGAAGTTTCTGAGCTGCAGTCGGTCGGCGGGCGGCAGTACGGTGACCTGCCTCCGGTCGGTGGCCCCGGCTACTACGACGCCGCGCCCCGGGATCCGCAGGGGCTGCTCGACTACTGGTCGAGTTTCTTCGCCGAGGCCGGCGGTGCGCGCGATGACTCGGTGCTCATGGAGATCCTCAGCCAGCTGAAGCAGAACATCGCGCCCCCGGACGTGCGGTCGGCGTATCTGTCCGCTCTGCAGCTCACGGGACGTGCCACGGTCGACTCGACGGCGGGTTCGGAGGTGACGTATCGCGTCGAGTTCACCGATATCGACGCGCGGACCGAGACGATCACGATCGACACCACCACGGGATGGGTCGTCGAGTCCGCGATCTGGTACGTGAAGCAGTCCGGGCAGGATCTCGTGCCGTCGGGTGTGCCGGACGAACGAACCACCTACGACGTGTCGATCGTCGACGCGATCCCCTGACAGCCACGGCGACCCGGACACGGGCCCCGGCACCGATCTCGGTGTCGGGGCCCCGCCGTAGACTCGGAACATGGCATCCGATTCCTTCGTCCACCTGCATGTGCACAGCGAATACTCGATGCTGGACGGCGCGGCGAAGATCAATGCCATGACGCAGGCGGCGGCCGATTACGGCATGCCGGCGATCGCCGTGACCGACCACGGCAACACGTTCGCGGCGTTCGAGTTCTACCGGGCGGCGCAGGCCGCGGGCATCAAGCCGATCGTCGGGCTGGAGGCGTACGTCACCCCCGGCACGCACCGCAGCGACAAGACCCGCGTGCAGTGGGGCTCGCCCGATCAGAAGAGCGACGACGTCTCGGGGTCCGGCGCGTACACCCACATGACCATGTGGAGTCAGAGCACCGAGGGGATGCACAACCTCTTCCGGCTCAGCTCGCTGTCGAGCATGGAGGGCTACTACTTCAAGCCCCGCATGGACCGCGAGCTGCTGCAGACCTACGGCAAGGGCCTCATCGCGACGACCGGGTGCCCCTCGGGCGAGGTGCAGACGCGTCTTCGTCTCGGGCAGTACGACGCGGCGCGGGCGGCGGCGGCGGAGTTCCAGGACATCTTCGGCAAGGAGAACTACTTCGCCGAGATCATGGACCACGGCCTGTCGATCGAGCGCCGGGTGATGACCGACCTGCTGCGGCTGGCCAAAGACCTGGGCATCCCGCTGGTGGCCACGAACGACTCGCACTACACGCACCAGCACGAGGCCGACGCGCACGAGGCGCTGTTGTGCGTGCAGTCGGGGTCAACGCTCGACGACCCGAACCGCTTCAAGTTCGACGGCGACGGGTACTACATCAAGACCGCGGCCGAGATGCGGCAGCTGTTCCGCGATCACCCGGAGGCGTGCGACAACACGCTGCTGATCGCCGAACGCTGCGAGGTGGAGTTCAACACCTCCGCCAACTACATGCCCCGCTTCCCCGTGCCGGACGGCGAGACCGAAGACAGCTGGCTCATCAAGGAGGTCGAGAAGGGCCTCCACTACCGCTACCCGAGCGGTATCCCCGACCGGGTGCGCAAGCAGGCGGAGTACGAGACCGGCATCATCCTGCAGATGGGGTTCCCTGGCTACTTCCTCGTCGTCGCCGACTTCATCAACTGGGCCAAGGACAACGGCATCCGCGTCGGTCCCGGCCGAGGCTCCGGTGCCGGATCGATGGTGGCGTACGCGATGCGGATCACCGACCTCGACCCCCTGGAGCACGGTCTCATCTTCGAGCGCTTCCTCAACCCGGACCGCGTCTCGATGCCCGACTTCGATGTCGACTTCGACGACCGCCGCCGTGGCGAGGTCATCGAGTACGTGACGGAGAAGTACGGCTCCGAGCGCGTGGCACAGATCGTGACCTACGGCACGATCAAGTCCAAGCAGGCGCTCAAGGATGCCGGCCGCGTGCTCGGGTTCCCGTTCAGCATGGGGGAGCGTCTGACCAAGGCCATGCCCCCCGCCGTGATGGGCAAGGACATGCCCCTCGACGGCATGTTCGACTCCGCGCACCCGCGCTACAAGGAGGCGAGCGAGTTCCGGGCGCTGATCGAGACCGACCCCGAGGCGAAGACGGTGTTCGATCGCGCGCTCGGGCTCGAGGGCCTCAAGCGCCAGTGGGGCGTGCACGCTGCCGGTGTGATCATGTCGTCGGAGCCGCTGCTCGACATCATCCCCATCATGCGCCGCGAGCAGGACGGGCAGATCGTCACGCAGTTCGACTACCCGTCGTGCGAGACGCTCGGCCTGATCAAGATGGACTTCCTGGGGTTGCGCAACCTCACGATCATCTCGGACGCGCTCGACAACATCCGCATGAACCGAGGCGAGGAGCTCGACCTCGAGCACCTCGGACTCGACGACCCCGCGGTGTACGAGCTCCTCGCGCGCGGCGACACGCTGGGCGTGTTCCAGCTCGACAGCCCTCCGCTGCGGTCGCTCATGCGCCTGATGAAGCCGGACAACTTCGGTGACATCTCGGCCCTCATCGCGCTGTACCGCCCGGGCCCGATGGGCGCGAACTCGCACACGAACTACGCGCTGCGCAAGAACGGCCAGCAGCAGATCACGCCGATCCACCCGGAGCTCGAAGAACCCCTGGCCGAGATCCTGGAGGAGTCGTACGGCCTCATCATCTACCAGGAGCAGGTGATGGCCATCGCGCAGAAGGTCGCCGGGTTCAGCCTCGGTCAGGCCGACATCCTCCGTCGCGCGATGGGCAAGAAGAAGAAGTCCGAGCTGGATAAGCAGTACGAGGGCTTCGCCGGCGGTATGAAGGAGCGCGGCTTCGGCGAGGGCGCGATCAAGGCGCTGTGGGACATCCTCCTGCCCTTCTCCGACTACGCGTTCAACAAAGCGCACTCCGCCGCGTATGGTCTCGTGTCCTACTGGACCGCGTACCTGAAGGCGCACTACCCGGCCGAGTACATGGCGGCGCTGCTGACGAGCGTCGGCGACTCGAAGGACAAGATGGCGCTGTACCTGAACGAGTGCCGCCGCATGGGTATCCGGGTGCTGCCGCCCGACGTCTCGGAGTCGATCAACTTCTTCGCCGCCGTCGGCGACGACATCCGCTTCGGTCTGGGAGCGGTGCGCAACGTGGGCACCAACGTCGTCGACGGGATCGTGCAGGCCAGGAAGGATGAGCGCTTCACGTCGTTCCACCACTTCCTCGACAAGGTCCCGCTGCATGTCGCCAACAAGCGCACCGTGGAGTCACTCATCAAGGCGGGCGCGTTCGACTCGATGGGCGACACGAGGCGTGCGCTGCTGGAGGTGCACGAGGACGCCGTGGAGGCCGCGGTCGACCGGAAGCGCAACGAGGCTCAGGGCGCGATCGGGTTCGACTTCGACAGCCTGTACGACGGGCTGGAGGAGGTCGCGCCGGCCAAGGTCCCCGCTCGACCCGAGTGGATCAAGAAGGACAAGCTGGCGTTCGAGCGGGAGATGCTCGGGCTGTACGTGTCCGACCATCCGCTCGCGGGCCTCGAGGTGCCTTTGGCGAAGCACGCGTCGATCTCGATCCATGACCTCAACAACTCGGAGGACCTGCAGGACGGCGACCAGGTGACGGTCGCGGGCCTGGTCACGAGCGTGCAGCACCGGGTGGCGAAGGCCAGCGGAAACCCGTACGGCATGATCACGGTCGAGGACTTCAACGGCGAGGTCACCGTGATGTTCATGGGTAAGACGTACACGGAGTTCCAGCACACCCTCCAGCAGGACGCGATCCTGGCCGTGCGGGGGAGGGTGTCGCGCCGCGACGACGGCCTCAACCTGCATGCCCAGTCGGCCTTCGCACCCGATGTGGGCTCGTTCGACGCCGCAGGCCCGCTGTCGCTCGTGCTCGCGGAGCAGCGCGCCACCGAGCGCGTGATGCACGAGCTCGCCGAGGTGCTGCGACGGCACAACGGCGAGACCGAGGTGCTGCTTCGGGTGCACCGCGGCGGGACGGCGAAGGTGTTCGAGGTCCCGATGCCGGTGAAGGTGTCGGCCGACCTCTTCGGCGACCTCAAGTCACTGCTCGGCCCGACCTGTCTGGGGTGAACGGGTAGGATCGGGAGCCGTCGACAGCACCGCCACGGCCAGAGTGCGCCGGTGATGAAAGGACCACTATGAGCACGGAACTTCCCGAGCCGGATGCCGCCGACGCGGTGTTCAGCGACGAGGACGGCGTCCTCTATGACGACGAAGTGACCCCGGAGTACGGCATCCTCGGCTTCACGCTGCGTGAGCTGTTGATCGTCGGCGTCTGGCTGGTGTCGTTCCTCGTCTCCTTCTTCCCCCTCAGCGGCGGCGTCTCGCTGTGGGGCATCGGCATCCAGTGGATCCTGCCGATCGGCGTCCCGATGGTGGCCGTGTTCCTGCTGGTGCTGCGCCGGTTCTCTCCCGACGGCATCCGCCGCGTGGGCTCGTTGGGCATTGATCAGTTCGCCTCCGTCGCCTTCGCCGTATCCGCGTGCGTGTGGGCGGGCAACCTCTGGCTGGCGGTGTCCGCCGCGATCGCCACGGGTCAGTGGGGTCTGCCGTGGAACGCGCTCGTGCAGGTCATCACGTCGGTGGCGCTGGTCGTCCTGACCGTTTTCGCACCGCTGATCCCGGGGCTGCGTGAAGACTTCCAGGGTCGGCTGGTGACTCTCGCGCACCGGAACGCGAATCCCGTCCGGCCGGTGATCGCCCGTCCGCGCCCGGAGTCGACGTCCGGGGAGACTCAGGACGAGGCGGCGGTGGGGTCGCCGGAGGAGTCCGACACGGACGCGGTCACCGACACCGGACCCCCCACCAGCCCGGACACCGCAACCGACGCCGTCACCGACGTGGTACCCGATGCGGTCGATGGCGATCGGCGTCACGCCGACACCGACTCGTACCCGGCCGACTACTCGGACCGGATCCCGCTCACTGCGCACGCGTCGGGCGGAGGCACGGGGACGATACCCGTGGCCGACGAGGAGGAGTACACGCCGAGCTACTCCCGGCGTTCCCGCGCCGAGCAGCCCGAGATCGTCTCCGACACCGGGAGCATCGAGTCCCTCCTCGGCACGACCGCTCGGGAGGAGACAGGAGCGGTCGATGTCCCCGACGATGCCACGGCCGTCCATCCGATCGTCGCGGACGAGCAGGACGACGACGTCGAGGCCACGATCCCCCGCCAGTACACGGAGGCGGCGCAACCGTTCTGGATCCTGGCGCCCACCGAGCGCGATGTGCACGACGAGCGCGGCGAGCCGATCTTCCGGGTGGGGCCGACCGCGTGGGCGCTGGTGATCGAGGATCGCGGAGGGGCCTACGTCGTTCGCCATGACGACGGCCGCATCGGATACCTCCACGACATCACCGACATCACGAAGGGCTGACATGCGCACGATCGATCTGCGGGGGCGCGAGCTCTCGCCCGCGGACATGCTCGCGGCCGTCCCCCGCGCCACGCAGGCGCGCGCGGAGGCGCTCGACACCGCGGCACGCCTCGTCGAGGAGGTGCGGGAGCGCGGTGAGGGTGCGCTGCGAGAGCAGGCGGAGCGGTTCGACCGGGTCGTCGGACACGAGGTTCGCGTGCCTGAGACGCACATGACGCAGGCCCTCGACTCGCTCGATCCGGCAGTGCGGGCGGCGCTCGACGAGGCGATCCAGCGCGTGCGCCTGGCCTCAGCCGCTCAGGTCCCGGCCTCGCAGGTCACGACCATCGGCGCGGGTGCCACGATCACTCAGCGGTGGCAGCCCGTGCACAGGGTCGGTGTCTACATCCCCGGCGGAAAGGCCGTCTACCCGTCGAGCGTCGTCATGAATGTCGTCCCCGCGCAGGTCGCCGGGGTGCAGCAGATCGCCCTGGCCTCGCCGCCGCAGGCGGATCAGGACGGTCGTGTCCACCCGACGATCCTGGCGGCCGCGGCTCTGCTCGGAGTGACCGAGGTGTACGCCATGGGAGGTGCGGGAGCGATCGGTGCCTTCGCGCACGGTGTCCCCGGTCTCGGCCTCGATCCCGTCGATGTGGTGTCGGGCCCCGGCAACAACTACGTCGCCTCGGCCAAGCGGGCCGTGGCGGGCGTCGTCGGAACGGACTCCGAGGCTGGAGCGACCGAGATCCTCGTGGTCGCGGATTCCACCGCCGATCCGCGTCTCGTCGCCGCCGACCTGGTCAGCCAGGCCGAGCACGACGAGCAGGCGTCGGCCGTGCTCGTCACCGATGCGGAGGGACTCGCGGACCGGGTCGTCGCCGAGGTCGAGCGGCTCACCGCGGCGACGCGCCACAGCGCACGTGTCGCTGCCGCGTTGGCTGGTCCGCAGTCCGCGGTCGTCCTGGTCGACGACCGCGCGATGGCGGTGGCGTTCAGCAACGCGTACGCGCCGGAGCACCTGGAACTGCACCTGTCCGACGCCGAGCAGGCAGCGGCGGCGTTCACCAGCGCCGGCGCGGTGTTCGTGGGCGACCACACCCCGGTGAGCCTCGGCGACTACATGGCGGGGAGCAACCACGTGCTGCCGACCGGCGGCCAGGCGCGCTATGCACCGGGCCTCGGCGCCTATACCTTCCTCCGTCCGCAGCAGGTCGTCTCCTACGATCGCGCCGCCCTGGCCGCGGTTCGCGAGGGGGTCGTCGCCCTGGCGAACAGCGAAGCGCTGCCCGCGCACGGCGAGGCGATCGAGGCGCGGTTCACCGCGTAGGATCGGTCAGATGCACTGCCCCTTCTGCCGTCACCCCGACTCCAGGGTCATCGATTCCCGCACCAGCGACGACGGACTCTCGATCCGCCGTCGCCGACAGTGTCCGGAGTGCGGAGGACGGTTCTCGACGACGGAGACGGCCAGCCTCAACGTGATCAAGCGCTCGGGCGTGATGGAGCCGTTCAGCCGGGAGAAAGTGATCTCCGGCGTGCGAAAGGCCTGTCAGGGGCGTCCGGTGACGGAGGCCGACCTGGCGATCCTCGCGCAGCGCGTGGAAGAGGCGGTGCGTCAGACCGGGGTGTCCCAGCTCGATACCAACGAGATCGGCCTGGCGATCCTGGGTCCGCTGCGTGAGCTCGATGAGGTCGCGTTCCTTCGATTCGCGAGCGTCTATCAGGCGTTCGACTCTCTGGAGGACTTCGAGGCGGCCATCGGCGATCTCCGCGCCGACCACGCGAAGGCGGAGGCGGGCGACCGGTAATCTGGCAGGGATGTATCCCCTCCTCTTCCGCGCCGTCCTGTCGCGCTTCGATCCCGAGTTCGCCCACCACGCCGGCATGGCCGTCATCCGTGCCGTCGGTGTCCCGCCGCTGTCCTGGGCGACCCGCGCGATGACCAGGCCGGATCCGTCACTGCGTGTGGAGGCGCTGGGCCTCACGTTCCCGTCGCCGTTCGGTATCGCCGCGGGCTTCGACAAGAACGCGGTCGGCGTACGAGGTCTCGCCGCGCTCGGCTTCGGACACGTCGAGGTGGGCACGATCACGGCGATCCCGCAGGACGGGAATCCGAAGCCCCGGCTCTTCCGCTTGATCGCCGACCGTGCCGTGATCAACCGGATGGGCTTCAACAACAGGGGAGCGGATGCCGCGGCCCGTCGTCTGGCCCGGCTCCGGCGGGGCGCGCCGGACACGGTCATCGGGGTCAACATCGGCAAGAGCCGCGTGGTCGATGTCGAGGACGCGACCGCCGACTACGTCGCGTCAGCCACCCGGCTCGCGCCTCTCGCCGACTACCTCGCGGTGAACGTCTCCTCTCCGAACACTCCGGGCCTTCGCGGGCTTCAGGCGGTGGAGACGCTGGCGCCACTGCTGCGCGCCGTCCGCGACGCTTCGGGCTCGACCCCGCTGCTGGTCAAGATCGCGCCCGACCTCGCCGATGATGAGATCACCGCGATCGCGCAGCTCGCCGTGTCGGAGGGACTCGCGGGGATCATCGCCCACAACACCACGATCAGCAGGGACGGGCTCGTCATCGATGCCGCGACGGTCGAGGCTGCGGGTGCCGGCGGGCTCTCCGGTGCTCCGCTCAAGCGGCGCTCTCTCGAGGTGTTGAGGGTCGTCCGTTCCGCGGTGCCCGAGGACTTCTGCGTGATCGCGGTCGGCGGAGTGGAGACGGCCGCCGACGTGCAGGAGCGTCTGGACGCTGGAGCGACCCTGGTGCAGGGGTATACGGCGTTCCTCTACCGCGGCCCGTTCTGGGGTCGCGAGATCAACCGCGGGTTGGTCAGTCGGGGTACTGCCCGCGCTTGACCTGCGGCTTCGGCAGGCGCATGAACCGCATCTGCAGTGCGCGCATGCCGGCGTACCATCCGAGGCCCTTCTCGACGCGGTCGGCGCCGAACTTCGCGGCCGCCTTGCGCTTGACCCGAAGGCCGAGCAGGATCATGCCGCCGATCGCGATGACGAGGTACGCCATCATGAACAGGTACGCGTAGAACGAGATCATGAGGTTCGTCGGTAGGAGTGACGCCAGGATCACCAGCACCATGACGCCCATGACGAACTCCGCCGGGTGCCAGCCCGCGTCGACGTAGTCGCGCACCCAGCGCCGCTGCGGGCCCTTGTCGCGCACCGGGAGGTACTTCTCCTCACCGGCGGCCATCCCCGCCTGGGCGCGTGCGCGCCGCTCGTTCAGCTCGGCCCGGGCGGCCGCCTTCGCCTCCTTGGTGTTGGCCACCAGCGGCCGACGTCGCGCGGCCTCCTGCTCGGCGCGGGTCGGCGTGGCGCGCCCCTTGCCGACGGCGGGCGTCTGCGGGGCGTCGTCGTTCGTCGAAGGGGAGACGGGGGTAGTGGCCACGGGTTTCCTCGGTTCGCTGAAGATGGTCACCTTAAGATTACTCGCATGACCTCACCTGCACTTCCCAGCGAGTCCGACGCCGCCGTCCTCGAGGCCGTGGCCACCGGCATCCCGTCCGCGCTGTCCGATCTGGGGCACCTGGTTCGCATCCCCGGCATGGCCTGGCCCGCGTTCGATCAGACGCAGCTGGAGCGCAGTGCGGACGCCGTCGCGACGCTGGCCAGGGACACGGGGGTGTTCGACGAGGTGCGTGTGCTGCGTGCCGCGATCCCGGGCGCCGATGAGCACGGACAGCCCGCGGTGCTCGCGACCCGCGCTGCTCGCAACGGCAAGCCGACGATCCTCCTCTACGCCCACCACGATGTGCAGCCCCCCGGCGACGACGCCCTCTGGGAGACCCCGCCGTTCGAGCCGACGGTGCGCGACGGCCGCCTCTACGGACGCGGGGCCGCCGATGACAAGGCGGGGATCATGGCCCACATCGGTGCGATCCGCGCGGTGTCGTCGGTTCTCGGTGCCGACCTCGACCTCGGGATCGCGATGTTCATCGAGGGGGAGGAGGAGTACGGCTCCCGCTCGTTCGCCCAGTTCCTCGCCGACAACAAAGACGCCCTCCGCGCCGACGCCATCGTCGTGGCGGACTCCGGCAACTGGGATTCGGTGACGCCCGGGCTCACCGTGTCGCTCCGGGGGAACGCCCGGTTCACGATGAAGGTCCGCACGCTCGACCACGCGTCCCACTCCGGGATGTTCGGTGGCGCGGTGCCCGACGCGATGATGGCCACCGTCCGGCTGCTCTCGACGCTCTGGAACGCCGACGGATCGGTCGCCGTCGAGGGTATGACGAGCCGCGAGGCGGAGACGCCGGAGTACGCGGAGGCGACCCTGCGCGACGAAGCGGGTCTCCTTCCCGGCACGATGCCGATCGGCGACGGGACGATTCTGAGCCGCATCTGGAACAAGCCGTCGGTGACCGTCATCGGCATCGACGCGACGAGCGTTTCGGCCGCGTCGAACACGCTGCTGCCGGAGGTCACCGTCGTGATCAGCGCGCGGGTGGCACCCGGGCAGACGGGGCAGGAGGCATATGACGCGCTGGAGCGGCATCTGCGTGCCCACGCCCCGTTCGGCGCCGAACTGTCGTTCTCCGACGTCGACCTGGGCAACCCGTTCCTCGTCGACACCAGCGGCTGGGCGGTCTCGCTCACCCGCGACGCGATGCGCGACGGCTACGGCGTGGCGCCGGTCGACCTGGGAGTCGGCGGGTCCATCCCGTTCATCGCCGACCTCGTCCGCGAGTTCCCCGACGCGCAGATCCTCGTGACGGGAGTGGAAGACCCGCATTCCCGCGCGCACAGCCCGAACGAGTCGCTGCACCTGGACACCTTCCGTCATGCGGTCGCGACCGAGGCGCTGCTGCTGGCACGGATGAACGCCGTCGAGCTCTGAGCCCGTCGCGGGAAGCGGCGGTAGAATCGTCACAGAAGCCGTGTATCGCGGCCCGTCCCAAGGAGTGACATGACCGACACCACCCTGTCCGCAGAGACCACCCGCGCACACGGCGTCAGCCTGACGGACGCCGCGGCCACCAAGGTCAAGAACCTTCTCGAGCAGGAGGGCCGCGACGATCTGCGTCTGCGCGTGGCCGTCCAGCCCGGAGGCTGCTCCGGCCTGATCTACCAGCTCTACTTCGACGAGCGCTTCCTCGAGGGCGACGAGACGGTCGACTTCGACGGCGTCGAGGTCATCGTCGACAACATGAGCGTCCCGTACCTCGACGGCGCGTCGATCGACTTCAAAGACACGATCTCCGAGCAGGGCTTCACGATCGACAACCCGAACGCCGCGGGAAGCTGCGCCTGTGGAGACAGCTTCCACTGATCTGCGGATTTCCGGACCACGGCCGTCGTCACCTCGCGTGACGGCGGCCGTTTCGCGTGCGGAACCTGCGTGGATGGCATGAATCGGGTGTGAGGTTGCTCTAGACTTGAACGTGCCCTGTCCGCAATCTGAAAGGTGCATCGTGCCCTCGAAACGCCGCCTTCGTTGGGCCGCACTCCCTGTGGGAGTCGTGGCAGCTGTGGCTCTGGCGGGATGTACTCCCACCGAGCTGAACGGCTTTCTTCCGGGCTTCGTGGAGGGTGGCCCGGCAGCGACCAACCAGACGGAGCGCGTGTCGTCGCTCTGGGTGAACTCCTGGATCGTTCTTCTCGCCGTCGGCGTCATCACCTGGAGCCTCATGGCGTGGGCCGCGATCGCGTACCGCCGGCGCAAGGGGCAGACCGGTCTCCCGGTGCAGATGCGCTACAACATGCCGATCGAGATCTTCTACACGATCGTGCCGCTCATCCTCGTGCTGGGCATGTTCTTCTTCACGGCGCGCGACCAGACCGAGATCGAGACCAAGTGGGACAACCCCGACGTCGAGATCACCGCGATCGCCAAGCAGTGGGCGTGGGACTTCCAGTACAACGGCGACACCGAAGACGACACGGTCTGGACGATGGGCATCCAGGCCCAGCCCGATGCCGAGGGCAACATCGACAAGGCCGAGCTCCCGACGCTGGTGCTCCCCGTCGACAAGAAGGTCACGATCAACCTTCAGTCTCGCGATGTGATCCACTCCTTCTGGATCATCGACTTCCTGTACAAGAAGGACATGTTCATCGGCAAGGACAACTCCTGGTCCTTCATCCCGACGCGCGAGGGCGAGTACGCCGGCAAGTGCGCCGAGCTCTGCGGTGAGTACCACTCGATGATGCTGTTCAACGTGAAGGTCGTCTCCCAGGAGGAGTACGACGCCTACCTCGAGTCGCTCGAGGAGAAGGGCAACACGGGCGACATCACCGACGCGTACGACCGTCTCTCGAACCTCCCCGGCACCTCCGGGAAGACCGACACCGAGGAAGGAGAGGAGTAAGTCATGTCGACCACTGAAGCTCCTCGCACCGACGAGGCACCCCGCTCCCGTCCCACCACTCTGCCCGCACGTCAGGCGGCTCTCATGAGCTCCTCGCGTGTGGAGCAGAAGGGCAACATCGTCGTCAAGTGGATCACCTCCACCGACCACAAGACCATCGGGTACATGTACCTGATCGCGTCTGTGCTGTTCTTCCTCCTCGGCGGCGTGATGGCCCTGGTCATCCGCGCCGAGCTCTTCGCGCCGGGCATGCAGATCATCCCGACGAAGGAGCAGTACAACCAGCTGTTCACGATGCACGGCACGATCATGCTGCTGATGTTCGCGACGCCGCTGTTCGCCGGTTTCGCCAACGCGATCCTGCCGCTGCAGATCGGTGCGCCCGACGTCGCCTTCCCGCGTCTCAACGCCTTCGCGTTCTGGCTGTTCCTCTTCGGGTCGACGATCGCCGTCGCCGGCTTCCTCACCCCGCAGGGTGCCGCGTCCTTCGGCTGGTTCGCCTATCAGCCGCTGGCCAACGCCTCGTTCTCGCCGGGTGCCGGTGGAAACCTCTGGATGCTCGGTCTGGGCATCTCCGGCTTCGGAACGATTCTCGGTGCGGTGAACTTCATCACCACGATCATCACGATGCGTGCCCCGGGTATGACCATGTGGCGCATGCCGATCTTCTCGTGGAACACGCTGATCACCAGCCTGCTCATCCTGATGGCGTTCCCGGTGCTCGCGGCCGCGATCTTCGCCGCCGCCGCCGACCGCGTCCTCGGCGCTCACGTCTACGACCCGGCCAACGGCGGTGTGCTCCTGTGGCAGCACCTGTTCTGGTTCTTCGGCCACCCCGAGGTGTACATCATCGCGCTGCCGTTCTTCGGCATCGTCTCGGAGATCTTCCCGGTCTTCAGCCGGAAGCCGATCTTCGGCTACAAGACGCTGGTGTACGCGACGATCGCGATCGCCGCGCTGTCGGTCGCCGTGTGGGCGCACCACATGTACGTCACCGGTTCGGTGCTGCTGCCGTTCTTCGCGCTGATGACGATGCTCATCGCCGTCCCGACCGGTGTGAAGATCTTCAACTGGATCGGCACGCTCTGGCGAGGGTCGGTCACGTTCGAGACGCCGATGGTCTTCGCGCTCGGCTTCCTGGTGTCGTTCGTCTTCGGTGGTCTGACCGGTGTCATCCTCGCGGCCCCGCCGCTGGACTTCCACCTCAGCGACTCGTACTTCGTGGTGGCGCACTTCCACTACGTGGTGTTCGGCACGGTCGTGTTCGCGATGTTCGCGGGCTTCTACTTCTGGTGGCCCAAGTGGACGGGACGCATGCTCAACGAGCGTCTGGGCTACGTGCACTTCTGGATGCTGTTCGTCGGCTTCCACATGACCTTCCTGATCCAGCACTGGCTGGGTGTGGACGGCATGGTGCGTCGCTACGCGGACTACTCGGCGGCCGATGGCTGGACCTGGCAGAACCAGGTCTCCACGATCGGCGCGATCATCCTCGGCGCCTCGATGCTGCCGTTCTTCCTGAACGTCTGGATCACCGCGCGCAAGGCGCCCAAGGTGACGGTGAACGACCCGTGGGGTTACGGCGCCTCGCTCGAGTGGGCGACCTCGTGCCCGCCGCCGCGGCACAACTTCACGTCGATCCCGCGTATCCGCAGCGAGCGTCCCGCGTTCGACCTGAACCACCCGGAGGCGGCCGAGTTCGCGACCACCGCACCCGGCGAGCGAGAGGGCCACTGAGTCATGCGCGATAACGTCATCATCTGGTGGGTCCTGACCGCGTTCTTCGCCCTTGTGGGCGTCGTCTACACGGGCTGGAACATCCTCGCCCACCCCGGCCTGCCGCTCGTGAATCAGATCGAGTGGGTCGGCACCGTGGCGCTGTTCTTCTCCGCCTTCATGGGAGCGATGGTCGCGTTCTACCTCGACCGCACCCACAAGGCGCAGAACGGTGAGCTGCCGGAAGACATCCTGACCTCCGACATCGACGACGGTGACCCCGAGCTCGGAGAGTTCAGCCCGTGGTCGTGGTGGCCGCTCGTGCTCGCCGCTTCGGCAGGCGTGTTCGTTGTCGGGCTCGCGGTGGGGCACTTCCTCCTGCCGATCGGTCTCGCGATCTTCGTGGTCGCGATCGTCGGCTGGGTCTACGAGTACTACCGCGGGAACTTCGCCCGCTGAGCGCTGTACCTGCGAAAGGCCCCCCGGATCGTTCCGGGGGGCCTTTCCCGTGTGTGTGAGCGCGGCGTTCAGGCGCGCGTGCGGATCCGTGGAATCCCGGTGAGAGGATCGACGGGGCGGTGGTGCACGCCATCGGCATCTTCGACCGGGTAGCCCTCTCGCACCCAGTACTCGAATCCGCCGATCATCTCGCGGACCCGATACCCGAGGCGGGCGAACTCGGCCGCGCCCCGCGTACCGCCGTTGCAGCCGGGGCTCCAGCAGTACACGACGACCTCGGCGTCGGGGGAGATCTCCTGCGGCGCCCGGGCGGCGATCTCACTGTGGTGCATGTGAACCGCGCCCGTCACGCGCCCCTGGGTCCACGCCTCCGAGGACCGGACATCGACCACGACGAGCTGTTCGCCCGTGGTGCGCGCGGCGTGCACGTCGGCGGGATCCGTTTCATAGGCGAGCTTGGCGGCGAAGTAGTCGGAGCGCGAGATCATGTCTCCACGCTAGTTCCCGCTCTGGCCGCGTGGCGCAGTGAGACGGACGTCGGTCGTGCGGATTCTGCCGTTGGCCCCCGCTGTCAGTGGCGCCGCGTCATCTGCACGCGCGTTCCGTATGCGTCCAGCCCGAGGGCGTGCTCGATGCTCACGAGGGACTCGAGGAACGGCGTATCGGGAGTGCTCACGGCGAACCCGCACGTGGCGTAGAACGGGGCGTTCCAGGGAACCTCGACGTAGGTGCGCAGGGTGATGCGCTGATTCCCCCGTCGAACGCTCTCGTCCAGCGCGGCATGCACCAGCTGCCGACCGATACCCCGGCGACCGTGATCGGGGTGGACCGACAGTTGCTCGAGATGCCCATCTCCGTCGATCTGCAGGACGTGGGCGAAGCCGACGACGGTGAGCGCAGAGCGGGCGGGATGCGCGGCACGGCGCGAATCGACCACCTCGGCGACCAGGACGTAGCCATCATGGGCGGCGCGCTCGGCCGCCGTCGCCGGGGGCGGCCAGTCCTGCGCGCGGAAGCGTTCGACCAGGAGACGATCGGCCGCGAGCTCGATCTCCTCCAGAGCAGCGATGTCCTGCGGCTCCGCCGGCCGGATACGCACGCGTGTCATAGCGACGCCGCCGAGCCGATGACCGCGGGGGTGCTCCGTGTCGTTTCGTCCTGGGCCGCGTGCCCCATGTCCAGCGTGATCGGGAACGTGTCGGTCGTGGCCGATGCAGGGGTCGATGGGTTCGGCATGGACCGCGTGACAGACGCGAACCAGGGGTGCACGTCACGGGCTCCATGTCCAACGATGTGGATGTCGGTACGGGCTTCGGCGATGGGCTCAGCAGCGCCGGCGTGAGTGCCGTCAGGGGGAGCGGCGGGGGCAAGGGGCCCGGCGGCGGCGGGGGGACCGGCGAGGGGTCCAGCAGCGACGACGTGAGTGCTGCCGGTGGGAGCTGCGGCTGTAGAGGCGGCGGTGACGGGTCCGCCGGCGTCGTTGAGATCGTCGAGGGATAGGGATCCAGCAGCGCCGTGGGGACCGGCGAGGGGGCCAGCAGCGGCGTGGGGACCGGCGGCAGACTCAGCGGCGAGATGGAGCGCGCGTCGGGGCGAAAGCGCGCGCGAGCGAGCTGACCGAGCACTGGATGACATGAAGTGATCCTCTCATCGGTGAGACGACGAAGGCCCCGTCCGACGGGACGGGGCCTTCAGCGGGGGAGTGGCGACTACTCGTCGTCCTCCGACTTCTTCTTGCGCGGACGCTTCACGGGCTCGGTCGAGATCACCGTGCTGGGCGTGTTCGGCGTCTCGTCGACGTGAGTCTCGTCGACGGTGAGCGGGGCGTCGGGGAAGCCGGCGCGCTCGTGAGCGCCCTGGATCTCTGCGGCCTCGGCCGCCTCGTTGTCCGCCGTGACGTGGTGCTGGTGTGCATCGGCGGCGTCCACCTCGGCCTGCGTGAGCGGAGCCAGACGGTCCTCGAAGAACCAGCGCGACATCGCCGAACGAAGGTTCTCTGTCCACGGGATGCGGCCCTTGGCGTTCGGGCGCACCACGAGGGGCTCGTAGCCGTCGATGTCGATGAGCTTCCAGCGGTCGTACTTGTCGACCGGCTGGTGCACCTCGATGTACTCGCCACCGGGGAGGCGGACGATGCGGCCCGACTCGAAGCCGTGCAGCACGATCTCGCGGTCCTTCTTCTGCAGCGCGATGCAGATGCGCTTGGTGACGAAGTAGCCGATGATCGGGCCGAGGAACAGCAGCACCTGGAGCGTGTGGATCACGCCCTCCATCGTGAGCATGAAGTGCGTGGCGATGAGGTCGGACGATGCCGCCGCCCACAGCACGGCGTAGAAGATGACGCCCGCGACACCGATCGCCGTGCGCGTGGCCGCGTTGCGGGGACGCTGGGCGATGTGGTGCTCGCGCTTGTCGCCCGTGACCCACGCCTCGATGAACGGGTAGATCGCCACGATCACGATGAACAGGCCGAGCACTGCGACCGGAGCCAGGATGCCGAACGACCACGTGTGGTTCAGGAACACGATGTCCCAGTTCGACGGGGCGAGGCGCAGCGCACCGTCCGCGAACCCGATGTACCAGTCGGGCTGCGTACCCGCCGAGACGGGGGACGGGTCGTACGGGCCGTAGTTCCAGATCGGGTTGATCTGGAAGAACGTCGCGATCAGCACGATGGTGCCGAAGACGATGAACAGGTAGCCGCCCATCTTGGACATGTACACCGGCATCATCGGGTAGCCCACGACGTTGTCGTTCGAGCGGCCGGGGCCGGCGAACTGCGTGTGCTTGTTGATGACCATGAGCATCAGGTGCAGGACGATGAAGGCGATCACCAGCATCGGGAGCAGCAGGATGTGCAGGGTGTAGAGACGGCCGACGATGTCGGTGCCGGGGAACTCGCCGCCGAAGAGGAGGAACGAGGTCCAGGTGCCGATCAGGGGCAGGCCCTTGATCATGCCGTCGATGATGCGCAGGCCGTTGCCCGAGAGCAGGTCGTCGGGGAGGGAGTAGCCGGTGAAGCCCTCGGCCATCGCCAGGATGAACAGCAGGAAGCCGATCACCCAGTTCAGCTCGCGCGGCTTGCGGAACGCGCCGGTGAAGAACACCCGCAGCATGTGCACGCCGATACCCGCGATGAAGACCAGCGCAGCCCAGTGGTGGATCTGGCGGACCAGGAGCCCACCGCGCAGGTCGAACGAGATGTGCAGCGTCGACTCGAGAGCCGAGGACATCGCGATTCCGCGCATGGGAGCGTATGCGCCCGTGTAGTGCGTCTCGACCATCGAGGCCTGGAAGAAGAACGTCAGGAAGGTTCCGGAGAGGAACACGACGACGAAGCTCCACAGGGCGATCTCACCGAGCATGAACGACCAGTGGTCGGGGAAGATCTTGCGACCGAGCTCCTTGACGAAGCCGGAGAGGCTGGTGCGCTCATCGATGTAGTTCGATGCGGCGCCGACGAAGCGGCCGCCGAGAGGCGCCTTGGTGTCCTTCTCGTCCTTGGACAGCGTTGCGGTGCTCAATGGCGCTCCCAGAAGCTCGGGCCGACGGGTTCGGTGAAGTCGCTGCGTGCGATGAGGTAGCCCTCGTCATCCACGGTGATGGGCAGCTGCGGAAGCGGACGGGCGGCCGGTCCGAAGATGACCTTCGCGTGGTCGGTGACGTCGAACTGCGACTGGTGGCACGGGCACAGCAGGTGGTGCGTCTGCTGCTCGTACAGAGCCACCGGGCAGCCGACGTGGGTGCAGACCTTGGAGTAGGCCACGATGCCGTCGTACGACCAGTCCTTGCGATCCTCGGCCTCGATCAGCTGCTCGGGCCGCAGGCGCATCATCAACACGATGGCCTTGGCCTTCTCCTCGAGGTAGCCCTCGTCGTGGCCGAGTTCGGCGAGGTCCTCGGGGATGACGTGGAAGGCAGAGCCGAGCGTGACGTCGGCGGCGCGGATCGGCGTACCGTCGGGGTCGCGCACCAGGCGCATCCCCTTGTCCCACATCGTGTGCTTCAGCAGCGCCACCGGGTCGCCCTTGGTCGGGTCGTCCGGCGTGGAATGCGGTGCGAGACCGCGGAACAGCGTGACTCCGGGGATGATCGACGCCACGATCGCCGCGAACAGCGAGTTGCGGATCATGGTGCGGCGGCCGAATCCGGACTCCTCGTTGGCGTCGGCGAACGCCTTGATGGCGGCCTCGCGCGTCGAGTCCTTGCCCCGCGTGGGGTGGCGCAGCTCGACGTGCTCCTTGTCGGACATGAGCGCCTTC
Organism: Microbacterium sufflavum; assembly: GCF_023091155.1. Taxonomy (NCBI): domain Bacteria; kingdom Bacillati; phylum Actinomycetota; class Actinomycetes; order Micrococcales; family Microbacteriaceae; genus Microbacterium; species Microbacterium sufflavum. Next base: position 95,350 of record NZ_JAHWXK010000002.1, read on the forward strand.
GACCAGTGGATCGCGCCGATGCCGAGGGCGAGCAGCGCGAGAGCGATGCCCAGACCGATGAAGAGGTTGTTCTGCCGGATGTCGATGAGCGCGCCGCTCTCGATCGGGAACAGCATGTAGGCGGCGACCGCCCAGATGCTGCCGGCGAGCGACAGGTAGAACAGCGTGTAGACGGTACGGACCGCAGCCTTCTCAGCGCGCGGGTCCTTATCGGTCATCCGCTCGCGGTGCGGCGGCAGCCCGGGGTTCTGCACGGGATCGCTGACTGCGACACCCAGCCCCGGAGAGGGCTGGTAGGCCCTGTCAAGAGCCTGCGAGTCGTCGTCGTGTGCCATGGTGCTCCTCGTACGTTCCTCTTCGATGAATATGCGTCAGTTGGACTTCGCCGTGATCCACACGGTGATGGCGACCAGAGCGCCGATACCGAAGATCCACACGAACAGGCCCTCGGAAACCGGGCCGAGCGACCCCAGCGAGAAGCCACCGATCTGCACCGACTGCTGCTGGAAGAGCAGGGCCGAGATGATGTCGCGCTTGTCCTCGTCGGACAGGTTCATGTCGCCGAAGACCGGCATGTTCTGCGGGCCGGTGACCATGGCGGCATAGATGTGCAGCGCGCTGGTCTCGGTGATCGCGGGGGCGTACTTGCCCTCGGTCAGAGCACCACCGGCGGCCGCGACGTTGTGGCACATCGCGCAGTTGACGCGGAAGAGCTCGGCACCGTGCGCGACGTCTCCCTCGCCGTCCAGGATGCGGTCGGACGGGAACGTCGGACCGGGGGCCTCGGACTGCACGTAGGCCGACATCGCGAGGATCTGCTCCTCGGTGAACTGCGGCTCCTTCTGCGGTGCCTGCGGGCCCTGCATCTGCAGCGGCATGCGGCCGGTCGACACCTGGAACTCCACAGCCAGCTCGCCGACGCCGTAGAGGCTCGGTCCGTTGGGGGTGCCCTGCAGGTCGAGGCCGTGACAGGTGGCGCAGTTCGCCTGGAACAGCTTCTCGCCGTCCTCCACCGTCAATTGCGTCGCCGCGCTGGGGGCGTCGTTGGCCGCGAAGGCGGCGGACGCTCCTGCGTACACGGCGCCCGTGATCATCAGTCCAGCTCCGATGAGCGCGGCCGCCGCCAGTGGGCTGCGACGACCGCTCGAACGGCGCTTCTTCTCTCGTGCCATCTCGGGGATCAGCTCCGCTCTTATTTCAGGAAGTAGATAACGAAGAACAGCACGATCCAGACGACGTCGACGAAGTGCCAGTAGTAAGACACCACGATCGAGGACGTCGCCTCCTTGTGCCGGAAGTTCTTGACGGCGTACGCGCGGCCGATGACGAGGAGGAACGCGACGAGACCGCCGGTGACGTGCAGGGCGTGGAACCCGGTCGTCAGGTAGAAGGCCGAGGCGTACGAGTCGGCCTGGATGGGCATGCCCTCCGCGACCAGCTGCGCGTACTCCCAGACCTGGCCGGAGACGAAGATCGCGCCGAGGGCGAAGGTGAGGAAGAACCACTCGACCATGCCCCAGCCGAAAAGACGACGGCGACCGGCGCCGTTCTTCTGGCCCTTCGCGATGCGGTAGGGCTGGAGGTCCTCGGCTGCGAACACGCCCATCTGGCACGTGAACGACGAGAGCACGAGGATCGCCGTGTTGACGGCCGCGAACGGCACGTTCAGAAGCTCGGTACGGTCGGCCCAGAGCTCGGGTGAAGTGCTGCGGAGCGTGAAGTAGATCGCGAAGAGTCCCGCGAAGAACATCACCTCGCTGCCGAGCCACACAATGGTGCCGACAGCTACCGGGTTGGGCCGCTTGATCGTTCTCGCCGCCGGGGCATACGTCGCTGAGGTCGTCACCCCTCCATTATGGCCGATCCGCGGACGTGATTCTTGCACCCACGGCCGTCGAATCCCTCGTCAGCGACTTAGGGGACCCTAAGAGATCACTGCGAATCATCGGTGAATCCGCGGGAAACGGCGGTCGACACCCGTCTGCGCGGAAGCGCGGATCGATCTGCACGTTTTCTCCGCGCCGATAGGATCGCACACATGGCTGAATCCCTGACCTGGTCCGATGTGCTCACCACCCTCCTCGAGCGTCGGGACCTCAGCGTCTGGGAATCCACCTGGGCGATGCGCCAGATCATGTCGGGCTCGGTCACCGAGGCGCAGCTCGCGGGGTTCCTCATCGCACTCAGGGCCAAGGGGGAGACCATCGACGAGATCGTCGGCTTCCGGGACGCGATCCTCGAGGCGGCCGTTCCTCTCCCGGTCTCGCCGGACGTTCTCGACATCGTCGGAACGGGCGGCGACCGCGTCGGGACCGTCAACGTGTCCACGACCGCGGCCATCATCATCGGCGCCACCGGAGTCCCTGTCGTCAAGCACGGCAATCGCGCTGCGAGCTCGGCATCCGGCTCCTCCGACGTGCTCGGCGCGCTCGGCCTGGAGCTCTCGCTGGACCCCGCTGCCGTGGCCTCGATCCTCGACCGGACCGGGATCACCTTCGCGTGGGCCGGGGCGTTCCATCCCGGTTTCAAGCACGCGGGAGCTGTGCGCGCGCAGCTCGGCGTTCCGACCGTGTTCAACATGCTCGGCCCGCTCTGCAACCCCGCACGAGCCGAAGCGAACGCGGTGGGGGTGGCGCAGATGGAGCGGGTCCCGCTCATCACCGGCGTCTTCCGCACCCGCGGCGCCACCGCCCTCGTGTTCCGCGGAGACGACGGGCTGGACGAGCTCACCACGACCGGTCACAGTCGCATCTGGGAGGTGACCAGAGGCGACATCCACGAGCACGACCTGGATCCGCGCGACCTCGGCATCCCGCTCGCCGACCTCGCCGACCTGATCGGCGGCTCGCCCGAGCACAACGCGGACGTGCTGCGACGCACGCTCGCGGGTGAGACCGGGCCCGTGCGTGACATCGTGCTGCTCAACGCCGCGGCCGGCATCGTCGCGTTCGAGCTCTCGCAGGACGCCACGCAGGTGCAGCGGCCGATCCTGGAGCGTCTGCGTGAGGGATACGCTCGCGCGTCCGCGGCGGTCGACGACGGGCGGGCCCTCGCGAAGCTCGACGCGTGGATCGGTGCGAGCCGCGAACTGGCCGCCGTCGAGGAGTGACCATGGAGCCCGTCGACGCCCTCCTCGAGATCGCCTCGCTGCTCGAGCGCGAGCGGGCATCGCGGTATCGGGCGAAGGCGTTCCGGCAGGCAGCCGCCACGTTCGAGGATCTCCCCGAGGACGTGCGGAACGACCCCACCCGGCTTCGCGCCGCACGGGGGATCGGGGAGTCGACGTTCGCTGTGATCCGCCAGGCCCAGGAGGGCCGCATCCCCGAGTACCTCGTAGAGCTGCGTGGCGAGGTCGAACCCGAGCGGGTCTCGGAGCTGCGGGGCCGACTGCGCGGCGACCTGCATGCCCACACCGACTGGTCGGACGGCACCACATCCATCGAGGTGATGGCCGCCGCCGCTCGAGCCCAGGGGCACGAGTACCAGGCGATCACCGATCACTCGCCGCGTCTGCGGGTGGCGCGTGGCCTCTCCGCCGAACGGCTGCGTGAGCAGATGCCGCTCGTGCGGGCGCAGTCCGGCGACGGTTTCACGCTGCTCGCGGGCATCGAGGTGGACATCCTCGAAGACGGGTCTCTCGACCAGGACGACGATCTCCTCCGGGAACTCGACATCGTGGTCGCCTCCGTACACTCGAAGCTGCGCATGGACGCCAGGCCCATGACCGCGCGCATGATCGCCGCCGTCTCGCATCCACGCGTCAATGTGCTCGGTCACTGCACCGGCCGGCTCGTGCAGGGCGACCGGGGGACGCGCCCGCCGTCGGCCTTTGACGCTGCGGCGGTTTTCGCCGCCTGTGCCGAGAACGGCGTGGCCGTGGAGATCAACTCGCGACCTGAGCGACAGGATCCACCCGACGAGTTGATCGCGATCGCTTTGGAAGCCGGGTGTCTCTTCTCGATCGACTCCGACGCCCACGCGCCGGGACAGCTCTCACTGCTGGACTACGGCGCCGAACGCGCCGAGCGTGCGGGAGTGCCCGCGTCGCGCATTGTCACCACCTGGGGTCTGTCCCGCCTGCTCGCCTGGGCGGAGTGACGCTCACTCCTCGGTCGCTGCGCGTCCGGCCTCCGTCACCGCGGTGACCGCCCGCGTCATCGAGCCGCCGAGGTTCCACCTCTCCGCCAGTGCCGTCGCCGTCGTGACCTCGCTCTCGGACAGGGCACGGAGGGGGACGTCCGGTGTGCCGATCGGGAGATCCGTCGCCACGGCCACGACGGTCGGTGCGACATCGAGGTAGGCCGTCGCTGCGAGGATCTTGGCGCGCACCCCTGCGCTCATGCCCTCACCCGCCTCCGCCGCCTCCCGGATCCCCACCAGGTCGCCGTGCACCCCCAGCAGCGTGGCCGCCGTCTTCTCGCCCACCCCGGCGACGCCGGGGAGGCCGTCGGACGCATCCCCTCGCATCGTGGCGAAGTCGGCATACTGCGACGGGAGCACCCCGTACTTGGCGACGACGGTGGCGTCGGTGACCACCTCGAGGTTGCTCATGCCGCGCGCCGTATAGATGACCCGGACGTCGGCGGCGTCGTCGACGAGCTGGAAGAGGTCGCGATCGCCCGTCACGATGTCGACCGGCATGGATGCGTGCGTCGCCAGGGTGCCGATCACGTCGTCGGCCTCGTGCTCGGCCACACCGACGATCGGGATCCCGATGGCGGCGAGGGTCTCGCGGATGAGCGGGATCTGCGCCTCCAGGGGATCGGGCACCTCCTCGACGTCCGGCGCACCGGCCACGACCTCCACCACGCGGTGCGTCTTGTAGCTCGGGATCAGGTCGACGCGCCACTGCGGCCGCCAGTCGTCGTCCCAGCAGGCGACCACGTGCGTCGGCTGATACTGGGTGATGAGCTTCGCGACAATGTCGAGCAGTCCGCGCGCGGCGTTGATGGGGGAGCCGTCCGGGGCGCTCACCTTGTCGGGCACGCCGTAGAAGGCGCGGAAGTACAGACTGGCGGTGTCGAGCAGCATGAGGCGTTCGGCGCGGGGCATGGCTTCAGGGTAGAGCGTGCGTGCGCACGGGTCAGCAGCCGGGGGCGGTGGGTTGCTCGGTGCACGTGTGACGGACGAGCGCTGTGGTGGCCTCATAGATGCGGATGGCCTGGCCGGGCCCGGGGATGGTGAGCTCGCCGGGGAGGGGCACCCAGCCGCTGCCGGTGTCGAGCTCGGCGGTGTAGTGGACGGCGGTGGTGGCGGTGTAGGTGCCGCGGGCGCGGTACACGTGGCTGGTGGGGGTGGGGGTGAGCTGGGATTGACGGAGCGCGGCCCACGGGAGTCCCGGCGTCGTGGTGGATGCGGTCGTGCCGTCGCCGTAAACGAAGTCGTAGCGGACCGGGGTGAAGCGCACGGTGATGGGCGTGCCCAGGAGAGTGCCGGTGCGGGCCGGAGGGGCGGTGGGGGTGAGGAAGTTCGTGGGGAGTCCGGCGACGCCGATGTTGGACGGCTCGGCGCTGGTGGCGGCCGGGCCCGGCGCGAACTGGGCGACATCGGTGATCGTGAGCGCGGGACCCGGGGCAGCAGGCCGGGGTGCGGGAGGAGTCTGAGGCGCCGTGGCGCGGCATCGTTCGTCGGCTATTCCCGCGCACACGTCGGACTGACGGTTCTGGTCCGGGCGGGGGTAGCGGCGGGGCGTGCCCGTGTGGCGTGCGTCGGGGGTGGCGTCGACGGGGGATGAGCCGGGACGAGTCTGTGACGCCGACACGGTGACCTCTGACTCGTCAGTTCCTGCAAGAAAGTCAGAAAACCCTGGTGCGGCCGCGTCGCCGGAAGCGAGGAGGAACAGTGCTCCGACAGTCAGCGCCTTCCAGCCGGTCAACACGACACGTCCTCCGTAGGGGTTGCGCGATCAACCGTGTAGCGGCCCTCGCCGGCGGCTACGAACTCGACCGTAAGCGCATAAACACTGGGTCGATCGGGGGAGACTCCAGATGACCCATCCGCATTGGTGATCCGCACCGCCGAGACATCGAGGCATATCGCCGCCTCCACTGTGGTGAACGGCAGACGAGATTCCAGGCCCTGAAACGTCAGCACCTTCGTGCTTCCGCTCAGCACCTGTCGATCGGCGTGCATCGTCGAGAAGTTCTTGCGGTCCGACTTCTCGACCGTGCCACTCGAGAGCTTGAAAAGCGGTTCAAACGTATCCGGGTTGGTCGTATCGACCGCGTTGAGGGCTTCGACATACTCGCTGAGCGTTGCTTCGGCGGCGGCGAAGGCATCTTCCTTGTTCGCGAACAGCGGGGTGGCGGTGGGGCTCGGGGTCGTGTGCGGGGTTTGTGCGCAGGCGGCGAGGCTGAGGAGCGTGGCGACGAGCGCGGCGGTCAGCGCCGCACGGAGCCGGATGGTGGATGACGGGATCACCCGGTCACGGTACGGGGAATGCGGGGTCGGGCGTCGCGGTTGTCCACAGGGGAGCGGCGAACTCTCCGCTCGCGGGCGGATCGCTTCTTCTGATAGCCTGAATCGTCACTCGTGGCGTGCATGCGCATGCCCAGGTGCCGAACAATCACAATCCAACCGCTGTGAAGCATGCTGTCGGCCGTGCGCGGCCGCGCTTCCAGCCCGAGTATCCATTCAACAAGGACAACCCACTACATGACTACCGCAACGACCGCCCCGGCCACCAAGCAGGTCGCCATCAACGACATCGGATCTGCTGAGGACTTCCTGGCCGCGGTCGAGAAGACCCTGAAGTTCTTCAACGACGGCGACATCATCGAGGGCACGATCGTCAAGATCGACCGCGATGAGGTCCTCCTCGATGTCGGCTACAAGACCGAGGGCGTCATCCCCTCGCGCGAGCTCTCGATCAAGCACGACGTCGACCCCAACGAGGTCGTCGCCGTCGGCGACCAGGTCGAGGCCCTCGTTCTCCAGAAGGAGGACAAGGAAGGCCGCCTGATCCTCTCCAAGAAGCGCGCCCAGTACGAGCGCGCCTGGGGAGACGTCGAGAAGATCAAGGAGAACGACGGCGTCGTCACCGGTACGGTCATCGAGGTCGTCAAGGGTGGACTCATCGTCGACATCGGCCTCCGTGGCTTCCTCCCGGCGTCGCTCATCGAGCTGCGCCGCGTGCGCGACCTCACGCCGTACCTCGGCCAGGAGATCGAGGCGAAGATCCTCGAGCTCGACAAGAACCGCAACAACGTCGTCCTCAGCCGCCGCGCGCTGCTCGAGCAGACGCAGTCGGAGTCGCGCACCACGTTCCTGAACAACCTGCACAAGGGTCAGGTCCGCAAGGGTGTCGTCTCGTCGATCGTCAACTTCGGTGCGTTCGTCGACCTGGGCGGCGTGGACGGTCTCGTGCACGTCTCCGAGCTGTCCTGGAAGCACATCGAGCACGCCTCCGAGGTCGTCGAGGTGGGCCAGGAGGTCACCGTCGAGATCCTCGAGGTCGACCTCGACCGCGAGCGCGTCTCCCTGTCGCTGAAGGCGACGCAGGAGGACCCGTGGCAGGTCTTCGCCCGCACCCACGCGATCGGTCAGGTCACGCCGGGTAAGGTCACCAAGCTCGTCCCGTTCGGTGCGTTCGTGCGCGTCGCAGACGGCATCGAGGGCCTCGTCCACATCTCCGAGCTCTCCAGCAAGCACGTCGAGCTGGCCGAGCAGGTCGTGTCGGTCGGCGAAGAGGTCTTCGTCAAGGTCATCGACATCGACCTCGAGCGTCGCCGCATCTCGCTGTCGCTGAAGCAGGCCAACGAGTCGGTCGACCCCAACGGCACCGAGTTCGACCCGGCCCTGTACGGCATGCTCGCCGAGTACGACGAGAACGGCGAGTACAAGTACCCGGAGGGCTTCGACGCCGAGACCGGTGCGTGGAAGGAAGGCTTCGACGCCCAGCGCGAGGCATGGGAGCAGGAGTACGCTGCGGCCCAGGCTCGCTGGGAGGCGCACAAGGCTCAGGTCGCCAAGGCGGCCGAGGCCGAGGCTGCGGCCGGCGACGACTTCGGTGGCCAGTCCTTCTCGAGCGAGTCGGCCGGTGCCGGCACGCTCGCCGATGACGAGGCTCTCGCCGCTCTGCGCGAGAAGCTCTCGGGCGGCAACTCCTAAGTAACATTCCGAGAAGGGCCGTCACCCCGCCTCCGGGCGGGTGTGGCGGCCCTTTTCGCGTACCGGATTCGGTGGCGATCCGCTGCGTGACGGAACATTACGACCGCATTCGTAACACAAGAGCCGCTCCGCCAGCATGGGCCTATGACCGCCCTGCTGCCCGCGTCGCGCACCGCCGACGTCACGACGACCGCAGCGACGGCGCAGGACGTGCGACTCGACGCCGTCGAACGGTCCTTCCCGATCGCACGAGGCACCCGCCGGGTGCTGCGCGGCATCGACCTGGACATCCGCGCGGGGGAGATCGTCGCCGTCGTCGGACCCTCCGGGTGCGGCAAGTCGACTCTCCTGCGTCTCGTGGGCGGACTCGATGCGCCGAGCCGCGGCAGCATCCGCATCGGGGGCACCGCGGTCGCCGACGTGGACGAGCGCACCGCGGTCGCCTTCCAGGAGCCGCGGCTGCTGCCCTGGCGGACGATCGCACAGAACGTCGAGCTCGGCCTGCCGCGAGGCACCGGCCGTCGAGCGGGACGCGCGCGCGTGCAGGAGCTGCTGCACCTGGTGGGACTCGACCATGCCGCCGATCAGCGCCCGCGTGAGGTTTCCGGGGGCATGGCGCAGCGGGCATCCCTCGCGCGAGCCCTCGCCCGCAACCCCTCCGTGCTGCTGCTCGACGAGCCCTTCGGCGCGCTCGACGCCCTCACGCGCCTGCGCATGCACGACCTGCTGCTGAAGATCCACGCAGCCGAGCCCACCACCGTGCTCCTCGTGACGCACGACGTGGAAGAGGCCCTCTACCTCGCCGACCGCGTGCTGCTGCTGCGCACCCTCGGCGACCACGACCACGCCTCCGTCGCCCGCACGATCGAGGTGCCGGGAGCCCGACCCCGCGACCGCGCCGACCGCGGCCTCGCCGACCTGCGCGCCGACCTCCTCGAGGGACTCGGCGTCGACACCCACCACCGCAGCACCGAGGAGACCCGATGAGCACCATCACCCGCCGAATCATCCCCGCGATCGCGATCGCCGGGACGATGATGCTCGTCGCGACCGGCTGCGTCGCGGGCGAGAATGCGACCGCCGACACCGACACCGACACCGCACCGGCGGCCGACGCCGAGTGGTCGTCCGACACCCTCACCATCGACTTCGCCACCTACAACCCGCTCAGCCTCGTCGTGCGCGACCAGGGGATCCTGGAGGACATCCTGGGCGACGACGTGACGGTCGAGTGGGTGCAGTCCGCCGGCTCCAACAAGGCGAACGAGCTGCTCCGCTCCGGCTCGGTCGATGTCGGCTCGACCGCGGGATCCGCGGCGCTGCTCGCCCGCGCCAACGGCTCGCCCATCCAGGTGATCGGCATCTTCTCGCAGCCGGAGTGGTCGGCGATCGTCGTCGGACCCGACAGCGACATCACCTCGGTCGAAGACCTGAAGGGCGCCTCGGTCGCGGCCACCAAGGGCACCGACCCCTACTTCTTCCTGCTGCAGGCGCTGGACGAGGCGGGCCTCTCCCTGTCCGACGTCGAGGTGCAGAACCTGCAGCACGCCGACGGTCGCGCCGCGCTCGACGGCGGCTCGGTGGACGCGTGGGCCGGGCTCGACCCGATCATGGCAGCCGCCGAGGTCGAGTCGGGGGACACGCTCGTCTACCGCAACGTCGACTTCAACACCTACGGCTTCCTCAACGCCACGGAGGACTTCCTCACCGAGCACCCCGACCTCGCCCAGGCCGTCGTCGACGCCTACGAGCAGGCGCGCGAGTGGGCTCTGCAGAACCCCGAGGAGACGGCGGCGCTGCTCGCGGAGGTCGCAGGCATCGACGTCGAGGTCGCCACCACCGTGATCCAGGAGCGCTCGAACCTCGACGTGAGCGGCATCCCCGGAGACGACCAGCTCGCGGTGCTCGAGAAGATCGCGCCCGTGCTCGCCGAGTCCGGCGACGTGCAGGGAGGCCAGGCGTCGGTCGACAAGGCGCTCTCGTCGATCGTGAACGACACGTTCGCGAAGAAGGCGGTCGGGGACGAGTGACCGATCTCGACCAGCGGGTGATCGTCCCGGCGGACTCGCGGGACGCGCTCGACGTCGCGAAGGGCGAGCACCGGCGTCCGACCGGCGCGGGGCACGGGTGGAACCGCCCGGCCGTGCGGGTCATCGCCGGGCTCGTGCTCCCGCTGCTGATCCTCGGCGCCTGGCAGTACGTGACCGCGACCGGGATCGTGCCGCCCTACCGGCTGCCCGCACCCGCCTCGGTCGTGACGGCCGGTGTCGAACTCGCACAGCGCGGAGAACTGTGGACGCACATCGCGATCTCCGTGCAGCGCGTGCTGCTCGGCTTCGCGATCGGTTCGGTGATCGGTCTCGCGGTCGCCGGGATCGTCGGTCTCTCGCGCCTCGGCGACGTGCTGCTGAGTCCCACGCTCGCCGCGCTGCGGGCCGTGCCCTCGCTCGCCTGGGTGCCGCTGCTCATCCTGTGGATGCAGATCGGCGAGGAGTCGAAGGTCACCCTGATCGCGATCGGTGCCTTCTTCCCCGTGTACACCACCGTCGCCTCGGCCCTGCGACACGTCGACCCCCAGCTGGTCGAGGCCGGCCGCTCGTTCAGCCTGCGCGGATGGTCGCTGTTCCGGGTGGTGCAGCTACCCGCCGTGATCCCCTCCGTCGTGTCCGGACTGCGGCTCGCCCTGGCTCAGGCGTGGCTGTTCCTCGTCGCCGCGGAGCTCATCGCGTCGTCGATGGGGCTCGGCTTCCTGCTGACCGACTCCCAGAACAGCGGACGCGTGGATCGGATCCTGCTGTCGATCGTGCTGCTGGCCCTGCTCGGCACCCTCACCAACGGGGTGCTCGCGCTGGTCGAGAAGTACCTGCTGCGGCGATGGACGTGACCGCGACCGAGGCCCGGCTGCACGAGACGCGCGTCTACCCGCCGTCACCGCTGTTCCCGGACGCCAACGTGACCGCCGAGGCCTACGCCAGGGCGGCCGCCGACCCCACCGCGTTCTGGGAGGAAGCCGCACGGCGGCTGGAGTGGTCTGCACCGTGGCACACCGCGCACGAGTGGGAGCCCCCGATCGACGGGCGCGTTCCCGCCGCGCGGTGGTTCGTCGGCGGACGGCTCAACGTGGCCGTGAACTGCCTCGACCGCCATGTCGCCGCGGGCCGCGGAGACCGGGTCGCGCTGCACTTCGAGGGCGAGCCGGGCGACCGGGAGTCGGTGACGTACGCCGAGCTGCTGCGCCGGGTGTCCCGCGCCGCGAACGCCCTCACGGCGCTCGGCATCGGCGCGGGCGACCGGGTCGTGATCTACCTGCCGGTGCTCGTGGAGACGGTGGTGGTCACCCTGGCGTGTGCGCGCATCGGCGCCGTCCACTCGCTCGTGTTCGGCGGGTTCTCGGCGGAGGCCGTGCGCTTCCGGCTCGAGGACACCGGTGCGAAGCTCCTCGTCACCAGCGACGGGCAGTTCCGGCGCGGTGCCGCGACCGAGGTCAAATCCACCGCCGACCGCGCGGCAGCGGGCCTGGACACCCTGGAGCACGTCCTCGTGCTGCGCCGCACGGGCCAGGACGTGCCGTGGACCGAGGGCAGAGACGTGTGGTGGCACGACGTGGTCGACACGGCCTCGCCGGTCCACGACGCGGAGGCGTTCGACGCGGAGCATCCGCTCTTCGTGATCTACACCTCCGGCACGACCGGGAAGCCCAAGGGGCTGGTGCACACGTCCGGCGGCTACCTGACGCACGCGAGCTGGGCGCACTGGGCGCATTTCGACGCGAAGCCGGACGACGTGCACTGGTGCACGGCCGACCTGGCCTGGGTCACCGCGCACACGTACGAGATCTACGGGCCACTGTCGAACGGTCTGACGCAGGTGATCTACGAGGGCACGCCGGACGCCCCGCATCGCGAGCGGCACCTCGAGATCATCGAACGGTACGGCGTCACGGTGTACTACACGGCCCCGACGCTCATCCGCACGTTCATGACCTGGTTCGGCGCGGACCTCCCCGCGGGTCACGACCTGTCCTCGCTGCGTCTGCTGGGCACGGTCGGCGAGGCCATCAACCCGGAGGCCTGGGTGTGGTTCCGCCGCGCCTTCGGCCGCGATGAGCTGCCCGTGATCGACACGTGGTGGCAGTCGGAGACGGGGGCCGCGATGATCGCGCCGCTGCCGGGGGTGACGGCTCTCAAGCCGGGTTCCGCCTCGGTCCCGCTGCCCGGCATCGACGTGGCCGTGGTGGACGAGCACGGCGACGAGGTCGCCGCCGGTCAGTCCGGCACACTGGTGGTCCGGCGCCCGTGGCCCGGCATGGCGCGGACGGTGTGGGGCAACCCGCAGCGCTATCGCGACGCGTACTGGTCGGCGTACGCCGGCCGGGGCGAGCACGGCGGCTACTACGTCGCGGGTGACGGAGCCACGAGGGATGCGGACGGGTACATCTGGATCCTCGGCCGGCTCGACGACGTCGTGAACGTGTCGGGTCACCGGCTCTCCACGATCGAGATCGAATCGGCCCTCGTGGCCCACGACACCGTCGGCGAGGCGGGCTCGGCCGGAGTGCCGGACGCCGTCACCGGACAGGCCGTCGTGGCGTACGTGACCCCGTCCGGCCGGGCGGAGGTCGAACCGGCCACGCTGCGCGAGCAGGTCGCACGGGCGATCGGCCCGGTCGCGAAGCCCCGACACATCGTCGTCGTGCCTGATCTGCCGAAGACCCGCTCCGGCAAGATCATGCGCCGACTGCTGGCAGAGTTGTGGGAGGCCGAGCACGACCGTCGAGCCGGTCGAGTGCCCCGCCCCCTCGGGGACACCACCTCGCTGCAGAACCCGTGGGCCGTCGACGACATCGCCGACGTGCTCTCCGCCGCCGAACTGAGGACATCATGACGGAAGAACATCGCTTCGGGTTCCGCACCAGGGCCCTGCACGCCGGCGGCACGCCGGACGCATCGACGGGCGCACGGGCGGTGCCGATCTACCAGACAACGTCGTTCGTGTTCGACGACGCGGCGGACGCCGGAAACCTGTTCGCTCTGCAGAAGTACGGCAACATCTACTCGCGCATCGGCAACCCCACGGTCGCCGCGCTCGAGGAGCGCCTGGCCTCGCTGGAGGGCGGCATCGGGGCCGTCGCGACCGCCTCGGGCATGAGCGCGGAGTTCCTCACCTTCGCGGCCCTCGTCGGGGCCGGGGACCACGTCGTCGCCGCGGCACAGCTCTACGGCGGCACGGTGACGCAGCTCGACGTGACCCTGCGCCGCTTCGGCGTCGAGACCACGTTCGTCGCCTCGACCGACCCTGTCGACTTCGCCGCGGCGATCCGTCCGGAGACGAAGGTCGTGTACGTCGAGATGATCGGCAACCCCTCCGGCGAGATCGCCGATATCGAGGGTCTCGCCGCGGTCGCCCATGCGGCGGGCGTCCCGCTCGTCGTGGACGCGACGCTCGCCACGCCCTACCTGGCGCGTCCGCTCGAGCACGGTGCGGACATCGTGATCCACTCGGTCACCAAGTTCCTCGGCGGCCACGGGACCACCCTCGGCGGTGTCGTGATCGAGAAGGGCACCTTCGACTGGGGCAACGGGAAGTTCCCGCAGATGACGGAGCCGGTCGCGTCGTACGGCGGCATCCGGTGGTGGGACAACTTCGGCGAGTACGGCTTCCTCACCAAGCTCCGCTCCGAGCAGCTGCGCGACATCGGGCCGGCGCTGAGCCCGCAGTCGGCGTTCACCCTGCTGCAGGGCATCGAGACGCTGCCGCAGCGCATCGATGCGCATCTGGCCAACGCCCGGGTCGTCGCGGACTGGCTGGCATCCGACCCGCGGGTCGCCTACGTCACGTGGGCGGGTCTGGAGGATCATCCGCATCACGAGCGTGCGGCGAAGTACCTCCCGCTCGGTCCCGGCTCCGTGTTCGCGTTCGGGGTGGCCGCGGACGACGGGCGTGCCGCGGGGGAGAAGCTGATCGAGAACCTGCAGCTCGCGTCGCACCTGGCGAACATCGGCGACGCCAGGACCCTGGTGATCCACCCGGCCTCGACCACGCACCGCCAGCTCACCGAGGAGCAGCTCGTGGACGCCGGGGTGCGTCCCGATCTGATCCGCATCTCGGTCGGGCTGGAAGACGCGGACGACATCCTCTGGGACCTGGATCAGGCCCTCAGCATCGCGACGGGAGTCACCCGATGAGCGCCACGACCTCGACGGGCGACGCCTGCGCTCTTCCGGCGGCGCCCGCGGACGGGCAGAGCTGCGCCCTTCCCACGGCCGCGCCCGCCCCTGGTCGCACGTGGACGGGGCCCACGCAGCAGGAGCGGTTCGCGCTGCTCCGCCGGGCGAGGACCATCGCGATCGTCGGAGCGTCGAACAACCCGGCACGGGCGTCGTTCTTCGTCGCGACCTACCTGCTGTCCAGCACGGCCTACGACGTGTACCTGGTGAACCCGCGGGAGACCGAGATCCTCGGACAGCCCGTCTACGCCTCCCTCGCGGACCTTCCCGTGCGGCCGGACATCGTGGACGTGTTCCGTCGCCACGACGACCTGCCGGGCGTGGCGCAGGAGGCGATCGACGCGGGGGCCTCGACCCTGTGGCTCCAGCTCGGGTCGTGGAACGAGGAGGCCGCCACGATCGCCGAGGCCGCGGGGCTCGCGGTGGTGATGGACCGGTGCATCAAGATCGAGCACGCACGCTTCCACGGCGGACTGCATCTCGCGGGATTCGACACCGGCGTGATCAGCTCGCGACGGCAGCTGCTCGCGCGCTGAGGCCCGTGGCGGGGAACCTAGACTGACGTCATGCCCCTCATCGCCCTCACCGGTGGCATCGCCTCCGGGAAGTCGACCATCGCCCGTCGTCTCGCGGAGCACGGAGCCATCATCGTGGATGCGGACGCGATCGTGCGCGACGTGCAGGCGCCCGGGTCGCCGGTGCTGGAGCGGATCGCCGAGGTGTTCGGCCCGGAGGTCATCGCGGAGGACGGCTCCCTGGATCGGCCGGCGCTGGGCGCGCGGGTGTTCGGCGACCCGGAGCAGCTGGCGCAGCTGAACGCGATCGTGCACCCCGCCGTGCGCGACGAGTCGCAGCGCCGCTTCACGGACGCGCTCGCCGCCGATCCGCACGCGGTGGTGGTGTACGACGTGCCGTTGCTGGTGGAGGCGAGGGTCGACGACCCGTGGGACCTGATCGTGGTCGCGCATGCCCCGGCGGAGGAGCGTCTGCGTCGGCTGGTCGAGCTGCGGGGCATGGACGAGGCTGCCGCCCGCGAGCGCATCGGCGCGCAGGTGTCCGACGAGAAGCGTCTGGCGATCGCCGACGTGGTGATCGAGACCGGCGGCGCTCTCGCCGAGACGGTCGCGCAGGCCGACGCGCTGTGGGAGCGCCTCCGCACCGGCTGACCGACCGGACGTTCAGCATTTCTCCAGGTGCGCAGAACGTCGCCGATATTCTGGAAGGGCGTGGGGACGCACCAGGGGATGGTCTGCTGGGGGAGAGCTTTTTTCCGCGCGCTGGGGAGTGGAAGAAGTGACTCAGTCGAGCCATGGCATCTCGCGTCGGACTCTGATCAAGGGAGCGGCCTGGTCGGCCCCCGTCATCGCGGTGGCCGTCGCTGCGCCGCTGGCGGCAGCCAGCGCGACCGTCGTCCCGAACAGCACGGCGAACTACTACTGGGACGCGGAGGCGCAGGGCGCGTTCACCAGCCTGGTCGCGGCGAGCGGTGGCCTGCGCGCCACCTTCAGCACCCAGATCAGCTATCGGGCGAACCCCTGGATGAGTCCGCCCGCCGGTGGCTCGCTCGTCGTGGTCGTCACGTTCTCCTCTCCCGTCACGCTCGACCCCGCGTCGTCGTTCGGGGCCTGGGCGCCGCAGCCCGTCGGCGGCTCCACCGCCACGAGCTTCACCTTCATCAGGACGCCGTCGAGCTTCGGCGACGCGCTGAGCTTCAACGTGATCGGCTCGGCGCCCGGCGAACTGCGCTCGACCGCGACCATGACGCTCCTCAACGGCGGGAGTGCGACCGCGACCACCGAGCCCTCGGCGGAGACGGCGGTCCTGGTCGCCTGACCCGGCCCCGATGTCGGAGGGGCGGCCTACGCTGGAAGCATGCAGCCCACGCGCAGTGTCCGTCCCTTCGAGGTCATCAGCGAGTACGCCCCGGCCGGTGATCAGCCGCAGGCCATCGCCGACCTCGCCTCGCGCATCAACGCGGGCGAGACCGACATCGTCCTCCTCGGCGCCACGGGTACCGGCAAGTCCGCGACGACGGCGTGGCTGATCGAGCAGGTGCAGCGTCCCACGCTGGTGCTCGCGCACAACAAGACCCTCGCCGCCCAGCTCGCCAACGAGTTCCGCGAGCTCATGCCGAACAACGCGGTGGAGTACTTCGTCTCGTACTACGACTACTACCAGCCAGAGGCGTATGTGCCGCAGACGGACACCTTCATCGAGAAGGACTCGTCGATCAACGCCGAGGTCGAGCGGCTCCGACACTCCACCACCAACTCGCTGCTGAGCCGGCGCGACGTGGTCGTGGTGTCGACGGTGTCGTGCATCTACGGCCTCGGCGCGCCCGAGGAGTACCTGCGAGCCATGGTGGCGCTGCAGGTGGGGGAGCGGTACGACCGCGACGCGCTCATCCGGCAGTTCATCGCGATGCAGTACAACCGCAACGACGTCGACTTCTCGCGGGGCAACTTCCGGGTGCGCGGCGACACGATCGAGATCATCCCGGTCTACGAGGAGCACGCGATCCGCATCGAGCTGTTCGGCGACGAGATCGAGGCGCTGTACTCGCTGCACCCGCTCACCGGCGAGGTGATCGAGAAGCTCGACGCCGTGCCGATCTTCCCCGCGTCGCACTACGTCGCCGGAACCGACGTGATCCAGCGCTCCATCGGCACGATCGAGCACGAGCTGGAGGAGCGGCTGAAGGAGTTCGAGCGCCAGGGCAAGCTGCTCGAGGCGCAGCGTCTCCGCATGCGCACCACGTTCGACCTGGAGATGCTGCAGCAGCTCGGCTTCTGCTCGGGGATCGAGAACTACTCGCGGCACATGGACGGCCGCATGCCGGGCGAGCCCCCGCACACGCTGCTCGACTTCTTCCCCGACGATTTCCTGCTGGTGATCGACGAGTCGCACGTCACGGTGCCGCAGATCGGCGCGATGTACGAGGGCGATGCCTCCCGCAAGCGCACGCTGGTCGACCACGGCTTCCGGCTGCCCAGCGCGATGGACAACCGCCCGCTGCGGTGGGACGAGTTCAAGAACCGCATCGGGCAGACCGTGTACCTGTCGGCGACGCCGGGCAAGTACGAGATGGGCATCGCCGACGGCGTGGTGGAGCAGATCATCCGCCCGACGGGTCTGGTCGACCCGGAGATCATCGTGAAGCCGTCGAAGGGGCAGATCGACGACCTGCTCGAAGAGATCCGGCTTCGGGTCGAGCGCGATGAGCGCGTACTCGTCACGACGCTGACGAAGAAGATGGCCGAGGAACTCACCGACTTCCTCGGTGAACACGGCGTGCGGGTCCGCTACCTGCACTCCGACGTCGACACGCTCCGCCGAGTGGAACTGCTCAGTGAGCTGCGCGCCGGCGTGTACGACGTGCTCGTGGGCATCAACCTGCTGCGTGAGGGCCTCGACCTGCCCGAGGTGTCGCTGGTGGCGATCCTCGACGCCGACAAGGAGGGCTTCCTCCGCTCCGGCACCTCGCTCATCCAGACGATCGGCCGTGCCGCGCGAAACGTCTCGGGTGAGGTGCACATGTACGCCGACAACATGACCGACTCCATGGCGAAGGCCATCGAGGAGACCGACCGCCGTCGCGAGAAGCAGATCGCGTACAACAAGGAGAACGGCATCGACCCGCAGCCCCTGCGCAAGCGGATCGCCGACATCACCGAGGTGCTCGCCCGCGAGGGCGCCGACACCGCCGACCTGATGTCGGGCCGTGGCCGGGCCTCGGGCAAGGGCAAGTCGCCGACGCCGAACCTCCGGCGCACGGGCATCGCGGCCGAGGGGGCGCAGCAGCTCGAGGCGACGATCCAGGATCTGACCGATCAGATGCTCGCGGCGGCCGCCGAGCTGAAGTTCGAGCTCGCCGGGCGCCTGCGCGATGAGGTGCAAGACCTCAAGAAGGAGCTCCGCTCGATGGAGCGGGCCGGGCACGCCTGAGTGGAGTGGCGATGGATGACGCAGGGAACGACCTCGCCGATCGGATCCGGGCGCTGTTGAGCGCGGACGACGCGATCGAGGAGCGCCGGATGTTCGGAACCAAGGCGTTCCTGGACGGGGGGCGCATCCTGGTCGGCGCGCGCACGGGCGGTGTGCTCCTCGTCCGCGTGGACGACGAGAACGGGGCGGCGATGCTCACGGAAGCGGGGGTCTCCCGCGCGGTGATGGGCTCGCGCACCATGAGTTCCGGGTGGCTCGACGTCGCGCCGTCGGCGATCGAGGACGATGCCGCGCTGATGCTGTGGCTCGATGTCGCGCGCGAGTCGACGGGCGCCGCGGTCGAGGCGGCTTCCGACGAGGGCTAGGGGCAGTGCACGAGGGTCTTCGGACCCGATCGGTCGATCTCGTGCTGTGTCATCGGCGCCCCGCACAGCGGGCAGGCCCGCTCGGCGCGCTCGGCAGCGCTAGGAGGCGGCGTCTTCTCGTACGGTCCGACGGACGCGGGACCGGCGAGACGGACCAGGTTGGTGTTGACCCAGGTGTAGAGGCCCCCGGCCTCGCGGATGCGGGTGCGAAGCGGGGGCCGAGTGGAGTCGTTCGACATGTTCATTAGTGTACTAATGATTCGTGCAGATGTATAGTCGATCCGTGACCGCCTCCGACGACCTGCTCCGCCTCGAGAACCAGTTGTGCTTCGCGATCGTCACGGCCGCTCGCAACATCGTGGCGATCTACCGCCCGATCCTGGAGCCGCTGGGACTGACGCATCCGCAGTACCTGGTCATGCTCGCGCTGTGGGAAAGGGCGCCGCGCACCCTCAACGACCTCGCCGCAGACCTCGCGCTGGAGCCGGCGACGGCCTCGCCCCTCGTCAAGCGCCTGGAGACGGACGGCCTCGTGGCACGACAGCGCAGCGCCGAGGACGAGCGTCGGCTCGAGATCACGCTCACGGAGGCGGGCCTGGCGCTGCGTGCTCGCGCTGTCGACGTGCCCGTGCAGGTCATGCGCGCCGTCGGCATGAGCATCCAGGAGGTCGGTGCGCTCCGCGACGGACTCGGCGCTTTCGCCGGGCGCCGGCTCGACAGCGGCTCCACGGCAGCGCCGTCCGCCTGACCACGCCCGCGCCGCGCCCGACCCTAGGGTGGACTCATGTCGCGCACCGAGGCCACCACTCGCGGAGCCCTGCGCGCGAGCGGTCGCGGAACACTCCGCCGGATCCTGCTCCTCGGCGGGGTGGTCGGTCTCTTCGCTCTGCTGATGCTCGCCGCGGCGCTTCAGGGGCAGCCGCAGTTCGCGCCGTCGTCGCCGCCCCCGCCGGAACAGCAGCCCGACGCGGTCGTCGTCCCCGAGACGACGAGCTCGCCCCTCCCGGAGCTGGAGCCGCCGGAGGACTCGGTGCTGCAGAACATCCTCGGCGTCGTGTTCGGAGCGCTGCTCGCCGCCGTCGCGGTGCTGGTGCTCGTGGTCGTGGCACGGTGGGCCGCCCGCCGCCTCCGTGATCTGTGGCGCGATCGTCCCCTGCGGCGCACGGACGCGGTCGTCCCGGACGCCGCGTCCGGCGGGCCTGTGGTCGACGCGGCGCCCGACGATGCGGTCATCCGCCGGGGAGTCGACGCAGCGCTCCGAACGATCGCGGAACGTCCGCGGGCCGCCGACGCCATCGTCTCCGCCTGGGTCGGACTGGAGGAGTCGGCGGCGGATGCCGGGGCCGGCCGCTCGGCGACGGAGACGCCGTCGGAGTTCACGGTGCGTATCGTCGGGCGCCGGGCGGGCATCCGCGACGACGTGATCACGCTGCTCGGTCTCTACGAGCAGGTGCGCTTCGGCGGCCGCGTCGCCGACGAGGCGGATCGCGCTGCCGCGGCCGCGAGTCTGCGCGGCATCAGGGAGGGGTGGCGATGAGGGCGCGGACCGTCGCGATCGCCGCGGGCTGTGTGCTGCTCGCGGTCGCCCTCGTGCTGGGGCTGCGCGCCGCAGGTGTCCCGCTGGCGTTCGCGGTGTCGTGGACGACGGTCGCCGCGGCGGTGTCCCTCGCGCTGCGCGGGGTCCTGGTCGACGATCCCGTCCTCTGGCCGCCCGAGCGTCCGCCGCGCGAGGCCAGGGGCTCCGAGGTGTCCCGGCTGGCCTGGGCGATCAACACACGTTCGGGCGTTGCGGGGACCATCCTCGTGCGCCGCGTGCAGAACGTGCTCCGCCGGCGGCTCGCGCACCGCGGCCTCGACCTCGACGATCCCGCCGACCACGCGGCCATCGACGCGCTGCTCGGCCAGGGCATCCGCGCGGGACTGTCCCGCCGCGAGGTGCGGCGCGACGACATCGAGAGAGCGTTGGACGCGCTCGAACGCATACCCACCGACACGGAGGAG
The DNA here is from genome assembly GCF_023091155.1 of Microbacterium sufflavum. NCBI lineage: Bacteria > Bacillati > Actinomycetota > Actinomycetes > Micrococcales > Microbacteriaceae > Microbacterium > Microbacterium sufflavum. The sequence continues at coordinate 115,997 of NZ_JAHWXK010000002.1, forward strand.
ACAGCATGACCACGGACGAGACCACCGAGATCGCGACCACGGGTCGCCGTGTGCTGGAGGGGGTGCGCAGCGTCGTCGTCGGTATGGACGAGACGCTCACACTCGCCCTCGCGGCGATCCTGGCCGGGGGTCACGTGCTGTTCGAGGACGTGCCGGGGCTCGGCAAGACGCTGGCCGCGCGGAGCCTGGCCCAGGCGCTGGGACTCGAGTTCCGACGGCTGCAGTGCACGCCGGATATGCTGCCCGGCGACGTGACGGGCTCGTACGTGTACGCCCCGACCGAGGGGGACTTCGTCTTCCGGCCCGGGCCGATCTTCACGGGTCTGCTCCTCGCCGACGAGGTGAACCGCACCACGCCCAAGACGCAGTCCGCGATGCTCGAGGCGATGGCCGAGCGGCAGGTCACGGTGGAGGGGAACCGTTTCCCACTGCCGCAGCCCTTCCACGTGATCGCGACCTCCAACCCCATCGAGTACGAAGGGACCTACGCCCTGCCGGAGGCGCAGCTCGACCGGTTCATGGTGCGCCTCACCGTGGGCTACCCCGCCCCGGACGACGAGACGCGCATCATCGTCGACAGGGTGCGGCGGCAGACGCCCGACGTCCGCGTGCCCGCCGTGGTCGACACGGAGGGGCTGCTCGCGCTCCAGGCGGCGGTCGAGCGCATCAACGTCGATCAGGACGTGGTGCGCTACGCCGTGGACCTGACGAGGGCGACCCGCGAGGCGGTGAACGTGTCGGTGGGTGCCTCGCCTCGCGGATCCCAGGCGCTCGTGCTGCTCGCCAGGGGCGTCGCGGCACTCGAGGGGCGGTCGTACGTGCGGCCCGACGACGTCAAACGCGTCGCCGTCCCTGTGCTGGCGCATCGGCTGACACTCACTCCGCAGGCCTGGGCGCAGGGGGTGGATCCGGGTGGAGTCGTGGCGGCGGCGGTCGAACGCACCCCGGTGCCGCCGACCGTCGCGGCCGCGCGATGACCGACGAGACCGCGACGACGGCATCCGCGGGGGTGACGTGGCATCGGACGCCCGTGATCGCGCTCGGCCTCGCCGGGGCGGCCGTGCTCGCGGGCCTCGGACTGGTGCTGTCGCGCCCCGACGTGATCGCGGTGGGTCTGCCGCTCGCCCTCGCGGCGGTGTGGGCGCTGCTGCGCCGTCCGCGCGACGGGGAGTTGCGGGTCGCCCTGCACGCTGCGCCCGACGCGGGGGAGGACGCCGTGGTGCGCGTCACCGCGGACGTCGACCTCGACGCCGAGCACGTGCAGCTCGCGGTCGAGGGGCGGGGGCGTCGCACCGCGCTCGCGGAGGTGCGGCCGGGCACGGCGGTGCTGTCCGCTCGGACGCGGCTGTCGCATTCGGGGCCGGTCGAGCTGATGGGGCTGATCGCCCGGGGCACCGCGATCGACGGCGCCTGGGTCTCCGACCGCGGACCGCGCACGGCGATCGGGTGGAACGCCGCACCGAAGACGAGGAGGATCGATCGGCTGCCGGTGGCTCCGCGCCTCGCGGGGCTGAACGGCTCGCACGAGGGGCGTCGCGCGGGTCAGGGCGGCGACTTCCACGACATCCACCCGTTCGTCCCCGGGGATGAGGTGCGGAGGGTGGATTGGCGCGCGACGGCTCGTGCCGCCCGACGCCCCGGCGACCTGCTGGTGCGGCGGGTGAACGCGCTGAGCGACTCCTCGGTGGTGATCGCGATGGACACGGCGGAGGACCTCGGATCGGTGGTGGCCGCGTGGGGGACCGACGACCCGGACCGCACGGGTGTCACCTCGCTCGACCTCGCGCGCGAGGCGGCCCTGTCCGTGGCGACCGCCGCGGTCGGAGCCGGGGATCGGGTCGCGTTCCACGCGCTCTCGCCGGGCGGACGCAGCGTGCCGATCGGCGGGGGAGCCCGGCACCTCGCGCGGCTGCGCGCCGCCGTCGCCGCCACGGGTCCGAGTGCCGACTCGTCCTACCGGCGCTCACCTGTCGTACCGACGGGCTCGATCGTGTTCGTGCTCTCGACCTTCGCCGACGGGGTGGCTGCGCGACTCGCGACGCAGTGGCGGGCCGCCGGTCACGCCGTCGTCGCGATCGATGTGCTGCCGCAGCTCGACGGCGCACGGCTCACCAGGGAGCAGCGCATCGCCCTGCGCACGCTGCTGGCCGAGCGCGCCGACATCCTCGCCGAGCTCCGGCGCGCGGGGGTCGAGGTGGTGGCCTGGGCAGACGACGGCGTCGACGTGGCGTTGCGGGTGGCGGCGGTGCGCCAGCAGCGGAGCCGGAGGGTGGCGCGGTGACCGCTCGCACGCGAGGGTGCGACGTGGGCGCCTGGGTGCCCGGGGTGACGCTGCGCGTCCTGACCGTGGCTCTGGTGCTGCTCGGCGTGCTGGTGCTGCACCCCACGCCGTTCTGGCGGGGTGTGGCGGTGGTCGCGGCTCTCGTGGGGGCCGTGCTGCCCCGGTCGCTCGCAACATGGGTGGGGGCGGCCTGCCTGCCGTTCGGGCTGCTGCTGTCCGAGCCGGCGCCGGAACGGACGGCGGTCGCCCTCGTGCTCGTCCATGCGATCCACATCCTCGCCGCGCTCAGCCTCACGGTGCCCGCGGCCGCTCGCCTCACGCTGAGGTCGCTCCGGCCGACGGCGGTGCGGTTCGTCGTGATCCAGCTGGTGGCCCAGTCGATCGCGCTCGGCGTCTGGGCGGTGTCGCCGGGGCAGGTCGAGCGCGGGGCGGCATGGCTCGCGCCCGCGGCGGCGTCACTCCTCCTGGTCGTCGTGGTCGTCGCATGGCTGGTCCTGCGCCGGGGGAACGGCCCCGTCCCGCGGGCCGTTGCGGCCCCGTCGACGGGAGGGGATCGCCCCTAGCGGAGCCGATGTCCGTGGCCCCTCGTAGACTTGTTCGGTGCCCATCGTCCCCGTTGCCTCCCCCGGAAAACTCAGTGTCCGCGGTGCCCGCGTCCACAACCTCCAGAACGTCGACATCGACATCCCGCGCGACTCCCTCGTCGTGTTCACCGGCCTGTCCGGGTCGGGGAAGTCGAGTCTGGCGTTCGACACGATCTTCGCCGAGGGGCAGCGCCGCTACGTCGAATCGCTGAGCGCCTATGCGCGGCAGTTCCTCGGCCAGGTGGATCGGCCGGACGTCGATTTCATCGAGGGCCTGAGTCCCGCGGTGTCGATCGACCAGAAGTCGACCAACCGCAACCCGCGGTCGACCGTGGGCACCATCACCGAGATCTACGACTACATGCGCCTGCTGTGGGCGCGTATCGGCGTGCCGCACTGTCCCGAGTGCGGCGAGAAGATCCAGCGTCAGACGGTGCAGCAGATCGCCGACCAGCTCATGGAGCTGCCCGAGCGCACCCGGTACCAGGTCGTCGCCCCCATCGTGTCGCAGAAGAAGGGCGAGTTCGTCGACCTCTTCCGCGAGCTCGGCGCCAAGGGCTACTCCCGCGCGATCGTCGACGGCGACCTCATCCAGCTGGCCGAGCCGCCCACGCTGAAGAAGAGCTACAAGCACGACATCGCGGTGGTCGTCGACCGCCTGGTGGCGTCGCCCGACATCCTGGGCCGGGTCACCGACTCGGTGGAGACGGCCCTGGGACTCGCGGGTGGCGTCGTGCAGATCAACTACGTCGACGGCGAGGGCGACGACGCCTGGCAGACCTTCTCCGAGAAGCTCGCCTGCCCGAACGGCCACGCCCTCACCCTCACCGAGATCGAGCCGCGCACGTTCTCCTTCAACGCACCGTTCGGCGCCTGCCCCGCGTGCTCCGGGCTGGGCACGCGCATGTCGGTGGACGTCGAGCTGATGCTCGGCGACGAAGATCTCTCGATCCGCGAGGGCGTCATCATTCCCTGGACCACGCAGGGCAAGGGTCTCTTCCAGTACTACGAGCGCCTGCTCGAGGGGCTGGCGCGCGACCTCGACTTCTCGCTCGACACGCCGTGGCGCGAGCTGCACTCCGACGTCAAGGAGGCCGTGCTCCGCGGCGAGAACTACAAGGTCACGGTCAAGTGGAAGAACCGCTACGGCCGGGAGATGCGGTACGCGTCCGGGTTCGAGGGCGTCGTGCCATACATCGAGCGGCAGTACCTCCAGGCCGAGTCCGACACGCAGCGCAACCGCTGGGGCGAGTACCTCCGTGAGGTGCCGTGCCCCGTGTGCAACGGCGACCGCCTCAAGCCCGAGGTGCTCGCGGTGCAGGTGCACGGCCACTCGATCGCCGAGGTGTCGCACCTGAGCCTCGCCGACGCGCGGGGCTTCATGGAGAAGCTGCACCTCACGGAGCGGGAGGCGAAGATCGCCGCCCAGGTGCTGCGCGAGATCCGCCTGCGCCTCGACTTCCTCCTCCAGGTGGGGCTGTCGTACCTCAACCTCAGCCGTTCGGCGGGGTCACTGTCCGGTGGCGAGGCGCAGCGCATCCGGCTCGCCACGCAGATCGGCTCCGGCCTGACGGGCGTGCTCTACGTGCTCGACGAGCCGTCGATCGGCCTGCACCAGCGCGACAACCGCCGGCTGATCGAGACCCTGCTCACGCTGCGCGACCTGGGCAACACGCTCATCGTGGTGGAGCACGACGAAGAGACCATCGAGGCGGCGGACTGGGTGGTCGACATCGGTCCCGGCGCCGGAGTGAACGGCGGCACCGTCGTGCACTCGGGGCCGTACAGCGCGCTCCTCGGCGACAGCGATTCGATGACCGGCGACTACCTGTCCGGGCGCCGGGCGATCCCGATGCCGTCGAAGCGTCGCAAGATCGACAAGAAGCGCATGCTGAGCGTGGTCGGCGCGCGGGCGAACAACCTGCGCAATGTCACGGCGGACTTCCCGCTGGGCGTGCTCACGGCCGTCACCGGCGTCAGCGGCTCGGGCAAGTCGTCCCTCGTGAACGACATCCTGTACCAGGTGCTCGCTTCGCGACTGAACGGTGCGCGGACCGTTCCGGGCAAGCACACCAGGGTGACCGGCCTCGACAACCTCGACAAGGTCGTGCACGTCGACCAGGCGCCGATCGGCCGCACCCCGCGCTCGAACCCGGCCACGTACACCGGCGTGTTCGACCGCATCCGCACCCTGTTCAGCGAGACGCCGGAGGCGAAGGTGCGGGGCTATCAGCCCGGTCGCTTCAGCTTCAACGTCAAGGGCGGCCGCTGCGAGGCGTGCTCGGGCGACGGCACCATCAAGATCGAGATGAACTTCCTGCCCGACGTCTACGTCGACTGCGAGGTCTGCCACGGCAAGCGGTACAACCGCGACACGCTCGCGGTGCACTACAAGGGCAAGAACATCGCCGAGGTGCTGGAGATGCCGATCGAGGAGGCCGCGGAGTTCTTCGAGCCGATCCAGGCGATCCACCGCTACATGAAGACGCTCGTCGACGTCGGGCTCGGCTACGTGCGGCTGGGGCAGTCGGCCACGACGCTCTCGGGCGGCGAGGCGCAGCGCGTCAAGCTCGCCACGGAGCTCCAGCGTCGCAGCAACGGCCGCAGCATCTACGTGCTCGACGAGCCGACCACGGGTCTGCACTTCGAAGACGTCCGCAAGCTCCTCGAGGTGCTCAACGGCCTCGTCGACAAGGGCAACACCGTGATCGTGATCGAGCACAACCTCGACGTGATCAAGTCGGCGGACTGGGTGATCGACCTCGGACCGGAGGGCGGTTCGGGTGGCGGGCAGATCATCGCGACCGGTACGCCGGAGCAGATCGCCCGCGTCGAGGAGAGCCACACCGGGCAGTTCCTCGCCGAGATCCTGGGTGAGGGGCGCGCCGCGCGGAAGGCCAGCTGATGGCCGACGTGCTCCCGTACAAGCCACGGACGGGTGAGATCCCGACCGACCCCGGCGTGTACCGGTTCCGCGACGCCAACGGACGGGTGCTCTACGTCGGCAAGGCGAAGAACCTGCGCCAGCGGCTGTCGAACTACTTCGCCCCGCTGCGCACGCTGCACGAGCGCACCCGGCGCATGGTCACGACCGCTGCGTCGGTGGAGTGGACGGTCGTTCCCACCGACGTCGACTCGCTGCAGCTCGAGTACATGTGGATCAAGGAGTTCGATCCGCCGTTCAACGTGCGCTACCGCGACGACAAGTCGTACCCCTTCATGGCGGTCACCCTCGCCGATGAGGCGCCCCGCGTGATCGTCACCCGGAACAGGAAGATCCCCGGGGCGCGGTACTTCGGTCCGTATCCCAAGGTGTGGGCGGTGCACGAGACCATCGACCTGATGATCAGGGCCTTCCCGATCCGCACCTGCAGCGATGCGAGCTACAAGAGGGCGATGCAGACCGGGCGCCCGTGCTTCCCCGGGCAGATCGGCAAGTGCGGCGGGCCGTGCTCGATGACGGTGTCCATCGAGGAGCACCGGGCGATGGTCGACGACTTCATCGCGTTCATGGCGGGCGGAGACGAGCGCTTCACCCGCGAGCTCACGAAGCGCATGCTCGCCGCGTCCGCCGCGATGGACTACGAAGCCGCCGCGAAGTACCGGGACAAGCTGTCCGCGATCGAGGCCGTGCTCGGCAAGAGCGCCCTGGTGCTGCCGGCCGATGAGGACGCCGACCTGTTCGGCATCGCGGAAGACGAGCTCGCCGCCGCCGTGCAGCACTTCGTGATCCGCGGCGGCCGCGTGCGCGGTGTCCGTGCCCTCACGATCGAGAAGGAGATCGACATCACGGGCGCTGAGCTCGTCGACCAGGTGCTCCAGCAGGCGTACGGCGACGCGCAGGATGTTCCGCGACGGATCCTCGTCCCGACGCTCCCCGACGACGCGACCGAGCTGGAGCAGTGGCTGCGCGAACGCCGTGGCAAGAAGGTCGAGATCGCGGTCGCACATCGGGGTCAGCGTGCCGACCTGATGCGCACCGCGACGCTGAACGCGCAGCAGGCGCTGATCCGGCACAAGACCCGCCGGACGAGCGACTACGTGGCGCGCACCCAGGCGCTGACCGATCTTCAGGAGGCGCTGGGAATGGAGGAGGCGCCGCTGCGCATCGAGTGCTTCGACATCTCGCACCTCGGCGGCACCAACGTGGTCGCCTCGATGGTCGTGTTCGAGGACGGCCTTCCGCGCAAGGACCAGTACCGGTCGTTCAACATCGCCGAGACGACAGACGACACCGACTCGATGTACCAGGTTCTGCGCCGCAGGCTCGCACACCTGGATCGGCCGGAGGAGGAGCAGGAGGTCCTCGACCCGACCACCGACGAGGTCGTGGGGGAGGACCTGGGCGAGGCGACCGCACGGCGCAAGCCGCGGTTCGCGTATCCGCCGCAGCTGCTCCTCGTCGACGGAGGGAAGCCGCAGGTGGAGGCCGCCGCGCGCGCGCTCCACGACGCGGGGCACACCGAGATCGCCGTGTGCGGCATCGCCAAGCGTCTTGAAGAGGTGTGGCTGCCGGGAGACGACTTCCCCGTGATCCTGCCCCGCACCAGCGAGGCCCTCTACCTTCTCCAGCGACTGCGAGACGAAGCCCACCGCTTCGCGATCACGCACCAGCGCAAGAGGCGCAAGAAAGACATCGGCAGCGTGCTCGCCGAGGTTCCGGGGCTCGGCGCCTCTCGCATCAAGGTGCTGCTCAAGCACTTCGGCTCGGTCACGGCCCTCCGCGCCGCCGACCCGTCGCAGATCCAGGAGGTACAGGGGATCGGTCCGGTGCTCGCTCAGACCATCCATTCGCACCTGTCCACTCGCTAGGCTGGGAGACCGAGGGGGAGAAGGAGCAGGGAGCGATGACTGACGGGGAGAAGGGCGAGTTCCTCATCGTCACTGGGATGTCCGGCGCAGGCCGGACGACGGCGGCGAACGCACTGGAGGATCTCGGCTGGTATGTCGTCGACAACCTGCCTCCGCAGATCCTCCGGCCGCTGCTCGACCTGACCGGCATGGGTGGCGATTCGCTGCCCAAGGTCGCCGCCGTGGTCGACGTGCGCGGCCGCAACCTCTTCGACGATTTCCCGGGTGTCGCCCGACTGCTGCGCACGCGCGGCGAGATCCGGGTGCTGTTCCTCGACGCCTCCGACGACGTCCTGGTGCGTCGCTTCGAGTCGGTGCGCCGCCCGCACCCCCTGCAGGGCGATGGCACTCTGCTCGACGGCATCCGCACGGAGCGGACGCGTCTGGCCCCCATCCGCGAGGCCGCCGACCTGGTGATCGACACCTCGGCGCTGAACATCCACCAGCTCGCGACGCAGGTCTCCGACATCTTCTCGGAGGAGGGGGAGGCGCGGCATCGGGTGACGCTGCTCAGCTTCGGCTTCAAGTACGGGCTGCCCACCGACGTCGACCTGGTCGCCGACATGCGCTTCCTCCCGAATCCGTACTGGAACGAGGAGCTGCGCGGCCTCACCGGGCAGGATGAGACGGTCCGTGAGTACGTGCTGTCCCGCGAGGGTGCGACCGACTTCCTCGATTCCTATGCGAAGGCGCTCGTGCCGGTGCTCGAGGGGTATCAGCGGGAGAACAAGAGCCACTCGACGATCGCGATCGGATGCACGGGCGGCAAGCACCGCTCGGTCGCGATGTCCGAGGAGCTGGCCCGCAGGATCGCCGCGATTCCGGGGGTCGCCGTGAACGTGCGGCACCGCGACCTCGGCAGGGAATAGCCCCCCGGGCGAGTAAGCTGGAGGTTTGCGTCGCGATCCGGCGCGTGAACGTGAAGGAGTGTCGTGGCACTAACCACCGACGTCAAGGCTGAGCTCGTCAGCATCCGCAATGCACCCCCGACGGTGCGCGTGGCGGAGGTGACAGCCATCCTCCGATTCGCCGGTGGACTGCACTCCATCGCGGGCCGTGTGGCCGTGGAGGCCGAGGTCGACGCAGAGACCCTCGCCCGCCGCGTCGCCAGGGATCTCGCCGAGATCTACGGCGTGCGCCCGGAGATCGCGCAGGTGCAGTCGAGCACCGCGAACGACGGCGCCCGCTGGGCCGTGCGCGTGATCGCGCAGGGGGAGACCCTCGCCCGCCAGACCGGCCTGCTCGACCCGCGTCGCCGTCCGGTCCGCGGCCTGCCGAACCGTCTCACCACGGGTTCGCGCGCCGAGATCGCTGGTCTGTGGCGTGGGGCCTTCCTGGCCGCCGGATCGCTCAGTGAGCCCGGCCGCTCGGCGATGCTCGAGGTCGCCTGCCCGTCGTCCGAGGCGGCGATGGCGCTCGTGGGCGCCGCACACCGTCTGGGCGTCGCCGCGAAGGCGCGCGAGGTCCGCGGCATGCCCCGCGTCGTGGTGCGCGAGGGCGAGGCGATCCGTACGATTCTCAGCGAGATGGGCGCTCACCGTACCGCGCTGGCGTGGGAGGAGCTGCGTCAGCGTCGCGAGGTGCGCGCGGGCGTGAACCGCCTGGTCAACTTCGACGACGCGAACCTGCGGCGTTCCGCGCAGGCGGCGGTGGCCGCGTGCGCCCGTGTGGAGCGCGCGCTGGAGATCCTCGCCGACGAGGTTCCCGATCACCTGCGGGTCGCCGGCGAGCTGCGCCTCGCGCACCGGGACGCCAGCCTCGACGAGCTCGGCCACCACGCCGACCCGCCCCTCACCAAGGACGCGGTCGCCGGTCGCATCCGTCGTCTTCTCGCCATGGCAGACAAGCGCGCCCAGCAGGAGGGCATCCCCGGCACGGAGGCCGCTGTCCCCGCCGGGCTCGACGTCTGATCCACCCGCCTCTGCTCCGACGGCCCGTCGCCCCTACCCGGGGTGGCGGGCCGTCGTCAACGGGAGGAAGGATCCGGTCCGACCCGGTGTTGTCCTCACTAGGATGAGAGACGTCCGCTCCACGCCGCACATCGGTGGCGCGGAGGATCGGCAAGCGCCGCGGGCGCGGCGCGGATTGGATGAAAGCGATATGGCGACCTACACCCTCCCCGACCTCCCGTACGACTTCGCAGCCCTCGAGCCGCACATCAGCGGCAAGATCATGGAGCTGCATCACGACAAGCACCACGCGACCTACGTCGCCGGCGCGAACACCGCGCTCGAGCAGCTTGCCGAGGCCCGCGAGAGCGGCAACCTGGCGAACGTGAACAAGCTCGAGAAGGACCTCGCGTTCAACCTCGGCGGTCACGTCAACCACTCGATCTTCTGGACCAACCTGTCGCCCAACGGCGGCGGTCAGCCGGAGGGCGAGCTGAAGGCCGCCATCGACGAGTACTTCGGCTCGTTCGAGAAGTTCCAGGCGCACTTCACGGCTGCCGCGACCGGCATCCAGGGGTCCGGCTGGGCCGTCCTCAGCTGGGACTCGATCGGTTCGCGCCTGATCATCCAGCAGCTGTTCGACCAGCAGTCGAACACGGCGCAGGGCACGATCCCGCTGTTCCAGCTCGACATGTGGGAGCACGCGTTCTACCTCGACTACCTGAACGTGAAGGCCGACTACGTCAAGGCCGCATGGAACATCGCGAACTGGGAGAACGTCGCCCAGCGCCTCGAGGTCGCCCGCAAGCAGACGAACGGCCTGCTGGTACTGTCGTAACCGGGTCGCGTCCCGGCGGGCCCACGGCTCGTCGGGGCGCCATCTCAGCCAAAAAACCCGCGCATGGCGCCCGCTTCGACAGCGGTCTCCGGCGCATGAGAAACAGGGAGACCTGAGTGTCTGTCAAGATCGGTATCAACGGCTTCGGCCGCATCGGACGCAACTACTTCCGCGCGGCGCTCGCGCAGGGAGCAGACCTTGAGATCGTCGCGGTCAACGACCTCACCGACAACAAGACCCTGGCGCACCTCCTGAAGTACGACTCGGTCGGCGGCGTCCTCGACGCGCAGATCAGCTACGACGAGGACAGCATCACCGTCGACGGCAAGGAGATCAAGGCGTTCGCTGAGCGCGACCCCGCCAACCTTCCGTGGGGCGAGCTGGGCGTCGACATCGTCATCGAGTCGACCGGTTTCTTCACCAACGCCGACGCGGCACGCAAGCACATTGAGGCCGGCGCGAAGAAGGTCCTCATCTCGGCTCCCGCCACGGGCGACGACCGCACCATCGTGATGGGCGTCAACGAGGAGACGTACAACCCGGAGACGGACCACATCATCTCCAACGCCTCGTGCACCACGAACTGCCTCGCGCCGCTGGCGAAGGTCTTCAACGACGCCTTCGGCATCGACCGCGGCTTCATGATGACCGCGCACGCCTACACGGCCGACCAGAACCTGCAGGACGGCCCGCATAAGGACCTGCGTCGTGCACGCGCCGCCGCGATCAACATCACTCCGGCGTCGACCGGTGCGGCCAAGGCGATCGGTCTCGTGCTGCCCGAGCTGAACGGCAAGCTCAGCGGCTCGTCGTACCGCGTTCCGGTCCCCACGGGCTCGATCGTCGACCTCACGCTGATCACCGACCGCGAGAACCTCACGGTCGAGGAGGTCAACGAGGCCTACAAGAAGGCTGCCGCCGACGGTCGTCTCGCGGGCTACCTGCAGTACAACGAGGACCAGATCGTGTCGAGCGACATCGTGCACAACCCGCACTCGTCGATCTTCGACGCCACGCTCACCAACGTCAGCGGCAACCTGATCAAGGTCTCGAGCTGGTACGACAACGAGTGGGGCTACTCCAACCGTCTGGTCGACCTGACCGAGTACGTGGCCGAGCGCCTCTAAGCTCAGACACATGACTCTGCGCACCCTGGACTCCCTGGGGTCGCTCGAGGGCAAGCGCGTCATCGTCCGTTGTGATCTCAATGTCCCCCTGCGGGACGGGGTCATCACGGACGATGGCCGCGTTCGGGCCTCGTTGCCGACCCTGAACACGCTGATCAACGCGGGCGCCCGCGTGATCGTCTGCTCGCACCTCGGCCGCCCCGACGGTGCCCCCGACCCGCAGTACAGCCTGGAGCCCGTGGCTCAGCGTCTGTCCGAGCTCCTCGGCGCTCCCGTCGCGTTCGCGCGCGACACCGTCGGGGAATCCGCGAAGGACGCGGTCGCCTCCCTGGAGGACGGCGGGGTCGTGGTGATCGAGAACCTCCGGTTCAACCCGGGGGAGACGTCGAAGGACGAGGCGGAGCGCGAGGCGTTCGCCGGTCAGCTCGCCGAGCTGGGAGACGTGCTGGTCTCGGACGGCTTCGGCGTGGTGCACCGCAAGCAGGCGAGCGTGTACGAGCTCGCGAAGCGTCTGCCCTCGGCGGCGGGCCTGCTGATCGCGGCTGAGCTCGACGTGCTCGACCGCCTCACCGAGAACCCGGAGCGGCCGTACGCGGTCGTGCTCGGCGGCTCCAAGGTGAGCGACAAGCTCGGCGTGATCTCGCACCTGCTGCCGCGTGTCGACCGCATCCTGGTCGGCGGCGGCATGCTGTTCACCTTCCTCAAGGCGCAGGGCCACCCGGTGGCGTCGAGCCTTCTCGAGGAGGATCAGCTCGACACGGTGCGCGGCTACATCGCGGAGGCGCAGGAGCGCGGCGTCGAACTGGTGCTCCCGACCGATGTGGTCGTGGCGGCGTCCTTCTCGGCGGACGCGGCGCACGAGGTGGCGGCCGCGGACGCGATCGAGGAGACCGCGTTCGGAGCGTCGGGCATCGGCCTGGACATCGGTCCGGAGACGGCGGCCCGTTTCGCCGAGGTGATCCGCGGATCCAAGACGGTGTTCTGGAACGGGCCGATGGGCGTGTTCGAGTTCCCGGCTTTCGCGGCGGGCACCAAGGCCGTGGCGCAGGCGTTGACCGAGGTCGACGGCCTCAGCGTGGTCGGCGGCGGCGACTCGGCGGCTGCCGTGCGCCAGCTCGGCTTCGCCGACGACCGCTTCGGTCACATCTCGACCGGAGGCGGAGCGAGCCTCGAGTTCCTCGAGGGCAAGAAACTACCTGGGCTGGAGGTCCTCGGATGGGCGTGAGCTCCCGTACCCCGCTGATCGCGGGCAACTGGAAGATGAACCTCGACCACCTGCAGGCGGTCGCGTTCGTGCAGAAGCTGCACTGGACGTTGAAGGATGCGAAGCACGAGGACGGCTCGGTGGAGGTCGCGGTGTTCCCGCCCTTCACCGACATCCGCAGCGTGCAGACGCTGATCGACGCCGACAAGATCCCGTTCGCCTTCGGTGCGCAGGATGTGTCGGCGCACGACTCGGGCGCGTACACCGGCGAGATCTCCGGCGCGTTCCTGTCGAAGCTCGACGCGACCTACGTCATCATCGGTCACTCCGAGCGTCGCGAGTACCACGACGAGACCGACGAGGTCGTCGCCGCCAAGGTGAAGGCCTCGCTGAAGCACGGCCTGGTGCCGGTGATCTGCGTGGGCGAGACCGCGGGGGACCTGGAGAAGTTCGGGGCGAGCGCGGTTCCGGCCGGTCAGCTGGAGGCGGCGCTGCAGGGCGTCTCGCCGTCGGCGGACATCGTCGTCGCATACGAGCCCGTGTGGGCGATCGGTTCCGGTCAGGCCGCGACCCCGCAGCAGGCGCAGGACGTGTGCGCCGCGCTGCGCGGGGTGATCGCGAAGGTCCTGGGCGACGAGGCGGCGGCGCGTACGCGCATCCTCTACGGCGGATCGGTGAAGGCGGCGAACATCGCCAGCTTCATGCGGGAGCCCGATGTGGACGGCGCCCTGGTCGGCGGGGCGAGCCTCGTCGTCGACGAGTTCGCCGCGATCATCCGTTTCGAGAAGCACGTCGGCGTGTGAGTGCGGCGGGGCTGCGGCCCCGCTGCACCGTATACTTGACCGTTACGGGGGCGCTCCGGCCCCAGCGAAAGGCTCTTTCTCGTGGCAATTCTCGAGTTCGTCCTGCAGGTCGTGCTGGGTATCACCAGCGTGCTGCTGACTCTCCTCATCCTCCTGCACAAGGGTCGCGGTGGCGGCCTGTCCGACATGTTCGGCGGAGGCATGACCACCGCGGTGGGTTCCTCCGGTCTCGCGGAGCGGAACCTCAACCGCTTCACCGTCGTCCTGGCGCTCACGTGGTTCGTCGCCATCGTCGCGCTGGGCCTCATCACGAAGTTCGAGGTGATCTGATGGCTACCGGTGGAAACGCGATCCGCGGTACCCGGGTGGGCTCCGGCCCGATGGGCGAGCAAGACCACGGCTACCACGCCGACCGCATCGCCGTCACGTACTGGGACGGCCTCGGCAATGAGACGGTCCGCTACTTCGCGGCCGGTCTGCCCGAGGAGGAGATCCCCGAGATCATCGACCACCCGCAGTCGGGCCTTCCCGCGGGGCGCGACAAGGAGAACCCTCCCGCCGTCGCCAAGACGGAGCCCTACAAGACGCACCTCGCGTATGTGAAGGAGCGTCGCACCGACGAGGAGGCCGTACAGCTCCTCGAAGACGCGCTGACGCAGCTGCGTGAGCGCCGGGGGCAGTGACCTCCCGCTGAGTCGAACAGACGCCGAGTCGAACTGAGAACCGCCACGGATCATCCGTGGCGGTTCTCTGTTGCCGTCAGCGGCAGCCGGCGGCCGCGTCGATGTAGTTCTGCGGTGGGTAGCCGTAGGCCCAGACGCCGTTCGCGTCGTCGGTGAAGCCCATGCTGATCGCCCAGGCCGTCGCCCACTTCTCGATGCTGTCCTGCGTGGAGGAGTCGTACATGCCCTGGCACTTGACGCTGATGGCATGTCCCACCTCGTGCGCGACGAGCGCCTTGCTCCGATCGGCGGGCCACTGCTGGGCGACCGAGTCCGACAGCTGGATGACAGCGCGACCCGGCTCGTCCCACCACCACGTGGTGTAGCCGCCCATGCTGCCGTTGGCGCCCGCGCCGTTGACGGTCGCGGCCCAGTCGAACTCCAGGAGCACTCCGGGGGCCAGCGACCGGGCGAACGCCTCGATCTCGAGGCGTGCGCCGCGGAGGGGGCCGTCCTTCTCGCTCAACTCCGCCGCCTCGGTGGCGACGACCTGGGCCGCCGCATCCTGCAGCGCGACGTAGGCCGCGACCGCGGTGTCGTCGATGGTCGTCACGGCGGCGACGTCGGCCGCGGCGTCGCGCAGGGCGATCACGGCATCGTTGCGAGCCGACACGTGCGCCGCCTCGAACGCGGTCGCCGCCTGCCCTGCCGTCGCGAGCACGGCCAGTCCGCTCTCGGCCACGGCGTCCCGTCCGCGCGAGGCGTCCGCCGACGCCCGCTCGAGGTTCGCGTCGAGCTCAACGAGCGCCCGCTCGTCGTCCTCCAACTGGGCGGTGGTGCCGAAGAGCTCCCAGAACCAGGCCGGTTTGTCGCGTGCGGGCGGTCGATCGGCCGCCACGGCGTCCTCCACGGCCGCTCCGATCCCCTCGCCGTCCGCGACCGCGGCGGTGAGGGCCGACCAGGATTCCTCCGGCACCGGGAGAGTCGGACTGCCGGTGTCGAGGATCACGTGACCGGCGTCCGTGGACTCCAGCAGAGCGGCGTACCGGTGATCGACCTCCGAACGCTGAGCGTCCACGGCGCGCGCGGCTGTTTCGACGCGCGCCGATGCGTCATCGAAACCGAGCGCTGCCGACACCTGGGTGATCGCGAGGGCCGCGACCACGGCGACCGCGCCGATCACGCCGGCGACGACGGGGCCCCGTGGCCGGCGTCGGCGGCGGCGGGTGAGCGGGGTGAGCAGGGGAGCGGAGGGCGCGCTCGCGAACCGCGGCGGAAGCCGATGGCCCGCGCCTCCCGGGGGGCCGGCGGGTGCGGCGCTCGGGGCGCCGGGGTCCGTCACGACGTGCCCATTCGCTGATGCCTTCCGGTCGGGCTGCGGAGATCTGCTGTCAGCGTATTGGACCGGCGCTGCGTCCCGCGACCGGCCGGTGACAGGATGAGTCGATGGCACAGGTGAGCGTCCGACGGATGACGACCGACGAGTTCGAGGAATGGATGGGGGCGATCGCCCGCGAGTATGCGGCGGAGCAGGTCGCTGCCGGCCGGTGGGAGCGGGACGGCGCCGTCGATCGCGCGCGGGCGGAGAATGCGCGGATGCTTCCGAAGGGACCAGCGACGTCGCGCATGCTCGTGCTGCGAGGGCTCGACGAGGACGGACGTCCGATCGGTCGCGCCTGGGTGGGGCTCGACCACCCGCGAGGGGCGCCCGGCGTCGCGTTCCTCTATGACATCGAGGTCGTGCGGGATCGCCGAGGAGAGGGCCTGGGCAGGGCGTTGCTCGCCGCGGTGGAGAGCGCGGCGCGCGATGCCGGTGCCGAGGCGCTGGAGCTCAACGTGTTCGGCGGCAACGCGGCGGCGATCCGCATGTACGACGCGGCGGGTTACGCGGTCGTGACGCAGCAGATGCGGAAACGGCTCTGAGCGCTGACGCTCTGCCGTGGGAGAGGGGGTGACGGGAATCGAACCCGCGCAATCAGTTTGGAAGACTGAGACTCTACCATTGAGCTACACCCCCGGAACCGGAGTCCGGACTCCCACGATCATAGCGGACGGTCGGGCATGCTCCGGTCCGTTAGACTCGGTGGGGCTGAATCTGCGTGCGGATTCCCCGGGGCGTAGCTCAGCTTGGTAGAGCGCCCGCTTTGGGAGCGGGAGGTCGCAGGTTCAACTCCTGTCGCCCCGACTCAGATCCTCGACTTTTCAGCCGCGTCCGCGCGGAAACCACAAGGAGAACACACCAGCATGGCGAACAGCACCGTCGAGAAGCTGACCCCGACCCGGGTCAAGCTCAGCATCACGGTCACCCCGGAAGACCTCAAGCCCAGCATCGCTCACGCCTACGAGCACATCGCCCAGGACGTGCAGATCCCCGGCTTCCGCAAGGGCAAGGTCCCCGCGCCGATCATCGACCAGCGCATCGGCCGCGGCGCGGTCATCGAGCACGCCGTCAACGAGGGCCTCGACAAGTTCTTCCGCGAGGCGACGACCGAGCACAAGCTGCGCATCGTCGGCCGCCCGGCCGCCGAGATCACGCAGTGGCCGAACGAGAAGGACTTCTCGGGCGACCTGCTCGTCGACATCGAGGTCGATGTCCGTCCCGAGATCGAGCTCCCCGACTACGCGGGTGTCACGCTGACCGTCGACGCCGTCGAGGCCGACGACGCCGCGCTCGACGCCGAGCTCGACAACATGCGCGCCCGCTTCGGCACGCTGATCCCCGTGGACCGTCCGGCCGCGAAGGGCGACTTCGTCGAGCTCGACCTGGTCGCGACGATCGACGGCGCCGAGATCGACCGCGCCGAGGGCGTCTCGTACGAGATCGGCTCCGGTGAGCTGCTGGAGGGCATCGACGACGCGGTGGAGTCGCTCACCGCCGGCGAGGACACCACGTTCCGCTCCGCCCTGGTCGGCGGAGACCACGCCGGCAAGGAGGCGGAGGTCTCCGTCACCGTCAAGGCCGTCAAGGAGCGCGAGCTGCCCGAGGCCGACGACGAGTTCGCGCAGATCGCCAGCGAGTTCGACACGATCGCCGAGCTCCGCGCGAGCCTGGCCGAGCGCGTCGCGCAGCAGGGCGTGTTCACGCAGGGTTCCGCCGCCCGCGACAAGCTCGTCGAGACGCTGCTCGAGCAGATCGACATCCCGGTTCCGCCGCAGCTCATCGAGGACGAGGTGCACAACCACCTCGAGGGCGAGGGTCGCCTGGAAGACGACGTGCACCGCGCCGAGGTCACCGAGGCGAGCGAGAAGCAGTTCCGCACGCAGGTGCTGCTCGACACGATCGCCGAGCAGGCCGACGTGCAGGTCTCGCAGGAGGAGCTCTCGCAGTACCTCATCCAGTCCGCCGCGCAGTACGGAATGGCTCCGCAGGAGTTCGTCGAGGCGCTGCAGTCGTCCAACCAGCTGCCCGCCCTCGTCGGTGAGGTCGCCCGCAACAAGGCGCTCGCGATCGCGCTGGGCAAGGTCAAGGTCGTCGACACCAACGGCAAGCCCGTCGATCTGTCCGACTTCGTGGTGACCGACGACGAGGCCGCTCAGGACGAGGCCGCCGAGGAGACGCCCGCGGAGGAGAAGCCCGCCGCCAAGAAGGCTCCCGCCAAGAAGGCTCCGGCCAAGAAGGCTCCGGCCAAGAAGGACGCCGACGCGGAGGAGAAGCCCGCCGCCAAGAAGCCGGCCGCCAAGAAGGCTCCGGCCAAGAAGGCTGCCGACAAGGGCGAGTGATCGCACGAACGGTGAAGAGGGCGGGTGCTGCGGCATCCGCCCTCTTCTTTCGCATCGACGAGGAGGATGCATGAGCGCGTGGGACGACCGGGTCGAGCAGGTGTGGGCCGAGGCGACCGGTGACGAGGTCGGCGACGATACGATCGCACGGATCGACGCCCTGGCCGCCGAGCGCGGCCCGGACGACGCGCGGGCGGAGTTCGAGCGGGCGGGCGCCAGGGACTCCGCAGGGCGCCCGGCCGAGGCGGTCGAGCTGTATCGCCGGGCGCTGGCTCTCGGGCTCGATGAGGAGCATCGCCCGCAGTGCGTGATCCAGCTGGCGAGCTCGCTGCGCAACCTGGGGGAGTACGACGAGGCGCTGGCGGTGATCCGCGCCGAGGAGGAGGCCTCCGCCGACGGCCCGTACCGCGACGCGGTCGCCGTGGTGCATGCGCTGATCCTCGCGAGTGCCGGACGCCCGCATCAGGGGCTCTCGGTGGCGCTGCTGGCGCTGGTTCCGCACCTGCCGCGCTATCACCGTTCGATGACCGCGTACGCGCAGGAGATGGCCGAGCGCGACACCTGATATGCCGACGGCGAACACGACCTGAGTGCTGCGTTGACGCCGGTAGATTCGAATCACTGAAACACGGAAGCAGGAGCTGACATGGCTGAACCCCTCGTCGCGACAAGCGTCTTCGACAGGTTGCTGAAGGACCGCATCATCTGGCTCGGCTCGGAGGTGCGAGACGAGAACGCCAACGAGATCTGCGCGAAGATCCTCCTTCTCGCCGCCGAAGACTCCGAGAAGGACATCTACCTCTACATCAACTCGCCCGGCGGCTCGATCACCGCAGGCATGGCGATCTACGACACGATGCAGTTCGTGCCGAACGACATCGTCACGGTCGGCATCGGCATGGCCGCTTCGATGGGTCAGCTGCTGCTGACCAGCGGCACCAAGGGCAAGCGCTACATCACGCCCAACGCGCGTGTGCTGCTGCACCAGCCGCACGGCGGCTTCGGCGGCACGGCGAGCGACATCCAGACCCAGGCGCAGCTCATCCTGTCGATGAAGAAGCGTCTCGCGGAGATCACGGCGGGTCAGACCGGCAAGCCGGTCGAGCAGATCAACGCCGACGGAGACCGCGACCGCTGGTTCACGGCGGAGGAGGCCCTCGAGTACGGCTTCGTCGACCACATCCGCGAGCACGCCAGTGATGTCACCGGCGGCGGCGGCACGGGCGCCGAGTGAGGATGCGAGAGGACACCATGTACACACCCACGTTCCAGTCCGCCGGAAACCTGCCGTCCAGCCGCTACGTGCTCCCGCAGTTCGAGGAGCGCACGGCCTACGGCTTCAAGCGCCAGGACCCGTACAACAAGCTGTTCGAGGATCGCGTGATCTTCCTCGGCGTGCAGGTCGACGACGCGTCCGCTGACGACGTGATGGCGCAGCTGCTCGTTCTGGAGAGCCAGGACTCCGAGCGCGACATCACGATGTACATCAACTCGCCCGGTGGCTCGTTCACGGCCATGACCGCGATCTACGACACGATGCAGTACGTCGCGCCGCAGATCCAGACCGTGGTGCTGGGCCAGGCGGCGTCGGCCGCGTCGGTGCTGCTCGCCGCGGGTGCGCCGGGCAAGCGTCTGGCCCTGCCGAACGCCCGCGTGCTCATGCACCAGCCGGCGATGGGCGAGGCCGGTCACGGTCAGGCGTCGGACATCGAGATCCAGGCCGCCGAGATCCTCCGGATGCGCACCTGGCTCGAGGAGACCATGGCGCGTCACACCGGCAAGCCCGTGGAGCAGGTGAACCGCGACATCGATCGCGACAAGATCCTCTCCGCCAACGAGGCGCTGGAGTACGGCATCGTCGACCAGGTGCTCACGTCGCGCAAGCGCGCGTAAGCCCCGCCGTTCGAGAGGGCGTCCGTCGAGAGACGGGCGCCCTTTCGCGTGCCCGGCGGATGTGCGTCGGGACGGGGATCGGGTGCGCATATGAGCAGAAGCGTGCGCGAACGCTGAATCGGGCCTACCCTGGACAGGGAAGGAGGATGCCGTGGAAGAAGACCTGCTCATGGTGCGCGTGGCGGAGCTGTACTACGACGAGGACAAGACGCAGGACGAGATCGGCGGCCTCCTCAAGATCTCCCGCTGGAAGGTCGGGCGGCTGCTCACCCAGGCCCGGGAGAGAGGGATCGTGCGCATCGAGATCGTGCACCCCCGTGCACGTCGCCTCGGGCTCGAGAGAGAGCTCGTCGAGCGCTTCGGGCTCAAGGACGCGGTGGTCGTGCCCGCTCCGGAGGGCGACGACGGCACGCTCGAGCGGGTGGCCCAGGCGGCCGCCGACTTCCTGACCGCGATGCGTCCGGTACCCCGCACGCTCGGCGTGAGCTGGGGCAAGACCCTCCGCGCCGTCGCCGAGGCGCTCCCCGACGGCTGGGCCAACGGCGTCACCGTCGTGCAGCTCAACGGCGGGGTCAGCCTCAACCGCCGCTCCGGAGGCGCGGCAGGACTGGCCGTCACGATCGCGCAGCGCGCGTCCGGCCAGGTCTCACTGCTGCCGAGTCCCGCGATTTTGGAGCACGTCGAGACCAAGCGGGCCATCGAGGGCGACCGCACCGTCGCGGCCGTGCTCGAGGAGGCCGCGGAGGCGCAGGCATTCCTGTTCACCGCCGGTCCCTGCGACGCGTCGTCGGCGCACGTCGAGAACGGCTACCTCCGCGCGGACGACGTGGAGGAGCTCGCACGCCGCGGAGCCGTCGGCGACGTGCTCGGCCGCTACGTCGACGCGGAGGGGAACATCGTCGACCCGCAGCTCGACGCCCGCACCGTGGGCGTCTCGCTCGACCGGCTGCGCGGCGCCGACCGCGCGGTCTTCGTGACCGCGGGACCCGCGAAGCACGACATCGCACGAACGGTGGTGACCAGCGGCCTGTGCAGCGTGCTGGTCACCGACGAGACCACAGCACGAGCATTGTTGGAGGAACAGTGACCACCACAGAACTCAGCCGCAGGGCGGCGGTGGACGTCCTCGGCGGAGAGCCGGACGACGCCACGCTGCGCCGCTTCCTGCACGGACTCCCGGGCGTCGACGCGGTCGGGCTGGAGCAGCGGGCGGCCGGTCTCGGCACCCGCTCGATCAAGACGACCTCGAAGGCCTGGGCGCTCGACACCATCATCCGTCTGATCGACCTCACGACGCTCGAAGGTGCCGACACCCCCGGCAAGGTGCGCTCGCTCGTCGCCAAGGCGAAGACCCCCGACGCCGCCGACCCCTCCACGCCGCGCGTGGCCGCGGTGTGCGTCTACGGCGACATGGTCGGCGGCGCGGTCGAGGCGCTGGGCTCCGTGCACGGCGACCCGGACGACGGCCTCATCTCGGTCGCCGCGGTCGCCACGGCGTTCCCCAGCGGCCGGTCGTCGCTCGCGATCAAGCTGGCCGACACCGCCGAGGCGGTCGCGGCGGGCGCCGACGAGATCGACATGGTGATCGACCGCGGTGCCTTCCTCTCCGGCCGGTACGGCCTGGTGTTCGACCAGATCGCCCAGGTCAAGGAGGCCTGCCGCCGCGAGGACGGCTCCTACGCCTCGCTCAAGGTGATCCTGGAGACCGGTGAGCTGAACACGTACGACAACATCAAGCGCGCGTCGTGGCTCGGGATCCTGGCGGGCGGCGACTTCATCAAGACGTCGACCGGCAAGGTGCAGCCCGCGGCCACGCTGCCCACCACGCTGCTCATGCTGGAGACCGTGCGCGACTGGTACCGCGGCACGGGCGAGCGGATCGGCGTGAAGCCGGCCGGTGGCATCCGCTCCTCGAAGGACGCGGTCAAGTACCTCGTCACCGTGGCGGAGACCGTGGGGGAGGAGTGGCTGCAGCCGCACCTGTTCCGCTTCGGCGCCTCCAGCCTCCTCAACGATGTGCTCCTGCAGCGACAGAAGCTCCGCTCCGGCCACTACTCGGGCCCCGACTACGTCACCATCGACTGACGGGAAGACGACCATGTCATTTCTGGAATACGCTCCGGCACCGGAGTCCACCGCGATCCTGAACCTCCGGGACAGCTACGGCCTGTTCATCGACGGCGAGTTCGTCGACGGCTCGGGCACCCCCTTCACGACCATCTCCCCGTCGAGCGAGAAGCGCATCGCCGAGATCGCGTCCGCGAGCGAGGAGGACATCGACCGTGCGGTCGCCGCCGCCCGCCGCGCCTACGACAAGACGTGGTCGAGGATGAGCGGCCGCGACCGCGGCAAGTACCTGTTCCGCATCGCGCGCCTGGTGCAGGAGCGCGCGCGCGAGCTCGCGGTCGCCGAGAGCCTCGACAACGGCAAGCCCATCAAGGAGAGCCGCGACGTGGACGTTCCCCTCGTCGCCTCCTGGTTCTTCTACTACGCGGGCTGGGCGGACAAGCTCGACTACGCCGGGCTCGGCGCGAACCCGCGGTCGCTCGGCGTCGCCGGACAGGTCATCCCCTGGAACTTCCCGCTGCTCATGCTCGCGTGGAAGCTCGCGCCCGCTCTCGCCGCCGGCAACACGGTCGTGCTGAAGCCGGCCGAGACCACGCCGCTCACGGCCCTGCTGTTCGCGGAGATCCTGCAGCAGGCCGACCTGCCCGCGGGCGTCGTGAACATCGTCACGGGTGCCGGGCAGACCGGGGCCGCGCTCGTGCGCCACCCCGACGTGGACAAGGTCGCCTTCACGGGTTCCACCGGCGTGGGTCGCGACATCGCTCGCGCGGTCGCTGGGACGAACAAGAAGCTGACGCTGGAGCTGGGCGGCAAGGCGGCGAACATCGTGTTCGACGACGCCCCGATCGACCAGGCCGTCGAGGGCATCGTCAACGGCATCTTCTTCAACCAGGGCCACGTGTGCTGCGCCGGCAGCCGCCTGCTGGTGCAGGAGTCCATCCACGACGAGGTCGTCGACCGGCTCAAGGCCCGGCTGTCGACGCTGCGCCTCGGCGACCCGCTCGACAAGAACACCGACATCGGCGCGATCAACTCCGCCGCCCAGCTGGCGCGGATCCGCGAGCTGAGCGACATCGGCGAGGCGGAGGGTGCCGAGCGCTGGACCGCCGACTGCGCCATCCCCGACCAGGGCTTCTGGTTCGCGCCGACGATCTTCACCGGTGTCGAGGCCGCGCACCGCATCGCGCGCGACGAGGTGTTCGGGCCCGTGCTGTCCGTGCTGACCTTCCGGACGCCCGCCGAGGCGATCGCGAAGGCGAACAACACGCCGTACGGGCTCTCCGCGGGGATCTGGTCCGACAAGGGCTCGCGCATCCTCGCCGTCGCCGACCGGCTGCGCGCCGGTGTGGTGTGGGCCAACACGTTCAACCGTTTCGACCCGTCGAGCCCGTTCGGCGGCTACAAGGAGTCCGGATACGGCCGCGAGGGCGGCCGCCAGGGGCTCACCGCGTACCTCAAGGGAGCCGCAGCATGAGCAAGCGACTGAGCGTTCCGAAGACCTACAAGCTCGCGATCGGCGGGGCCTTCCCCCGCAGCGAGTCGGGTCGCACGTACGAGGTGGTGTCGCGCAAGGGCGGCTTCCTCGCGAACGCCGCCAAGGCCTCGCGCAAGGACGCCCGCGACGCGGTCACCGCGGCGCGCGCGGCCGTGAAGGGATGGTCGGGGGCGACCGCGTACAACCGCGGCCAGGTGCTGTACCGCGTCGCGGAGGTGCTGGAGGGGCGCCGCGCGCAGTTCATCGACGAGATCGTGGCGCAGGAGGGCGTGTCGTCCTCGGCGGCCACCGCGCAGGTGGACGAGGCGATCGACCTGTGGGTCTGGTACGCGGGCTGGTGCGACAAGTACGCCCAGGTGGCGGGCAACGCGAACCCCGTGTCCGGCCCGTACTTCAACATCTCCGTGCCGGAGCCGACCGGCGTGGTCGCGATCGTCGCGCCGCAGGACTCGGCGCTGCTCGGGCTGGTCTCGGTCGTGGCGCCCGCGCTGGTCGCGGGCAACACGGTCGTCGTGATCGCGAGCGAGCAGCACCCGCTGTCGGCGATCAGCCTCGCGGAGGTGCTGGCCACGAGCGACCTCCCCGGCGGCGTCGTGAACGTGCTGACGGGGTCGCCCGCGGAGATGGCGCCCTGGCTCGCCGCGCACCAGGACGTCAACGCGCTCGACCTGTCCGGCGCGGGAGCGCTCGACTGGGTCGACCTGCAGATCGCCGCCGCGGAGACCCTGAAGCGCGTGGTCGCTCCGGGCGAGGTCGTCGCCTCGCCCGAGCGGATCGCCGCGTTCACCGAGGTGAAGACCGTCTGGCACACCAAGAGCATGGTCTGAGCTCGGACCGCAGGAGGGGCCCCGTCGCGCATCCCGCGGGCGGGGCCCTTCTCGATGCCGGGGCCGCGCGGAAGCGAGTCCGCGCCAATGCGGCCCGGTGTCGCATGCAGCGGTTAGGCTCGAAGGACGATCTCTGATCCCCCATAGGAGGACGCGCATGGCCCGCATCGGTGAAAGCGCTGACCTGTTCAAGTGTTCTTTCTGCGGAAAGAGCCAGAAGCAGGTGCAGCAGCTCATCGCGGGTCCCGGCGTGTACATCTGCGACGAGTGCGTCGAGCTGTGCAACGAGATCATCGAGGAGCGCATGGCGGAGTCGTCCGCCGAGGGCGTCGCCGAGTTCGAACTGCCCAAGCCGCGGGAGATCTTCTCGTTCCTCGAGGAGTACGTGGTCGGCCAGGAGCCCGCGAAGCGCGCCCTCGCCGTCGCCGTCTACAACCACTACAAGAGGGTCCGTGCGCACGGCACTCTGCAGCCCGCGGAGCAGAAGGCCGAAGAGGTCGAGATCGCCAAGAGCAACATCCTGCTCATCGGGCCGACCGGCTGCGGCAAGACCTACCTGGCACAGACGCTCGCCAAGCGCCTCAACGTGCCGTTCGCCGTCGCCGACGCCACCGCGCTCACCGAGGCGGGCTATGTGGGTGAAGACGTGGAGAACATCCTCCTCAAGCTCATCCAGGCCGCCGACTACGACGTGAAGCGCGCCGAGCAGGGCATCATCTACATCGACGAGGTCGACAAGATCGCCCGCAAGGCCGAGAACCCCTCGATCACCCGCGACGTGTCGGGCGAGGGCGTGCAGCAGGCACTCCTGAAGATCATCGAGGGAACGGTCGCGTCGGTCCCGCCGCAGGGCGGCCGCAAGCACCCCCACCAGGAGTTCCTGCAGATCGACACGTCGAACGTGCTGTTCATCGTGGCCGGCGCCTTCGCCGGGCTGGAGGACATCGTGTCGGCGCGCGTCGGCAAGCACGGCGTCGGCTTCGGCGCCCCGCTCCACGACAAGGGCAAGGACCTCGACCTGTTCAGCGAGGTGCTGCCGGAAGACCTCCACAAGTTCGGGCTCATCCCCGAGTTCATCGGGCGTCTGCCGGTCGTGACCAACGTGTCGCCGCTCGACCAGGCCGCGCTGATCGACATCCTCACCGGCCCGCGCAACGCGCTCGTGAAGCAGTATCAGCGCATGTTCGAGCTCGACGGCGTGCAGCTGGAGTTCGAGGAGGAGGCGCTGCGCTCGATCGCCGACCTCGCGGTGGAGCGCAAGACCGGTGCCCGCGGGCTCCGCGCGATCCTCGAGGACGTGCTCGGCCCCGTCATGTTCGAGATCCCGTCCGCCGACGACGTCGCGAAGGTCATCATCACGCGCGCCGCGGTCGACGAGGGCGCCCCGCCCACCGTGGTGATGGAGCGCAAGCGCAAGAGCGCGTGACCGCGACGCCGCAACCGTGGCGCACGGTCGCGCGGGAGACCGTTATCGCCGACCGATGGATCCATCTGCGTGCGGACGACTGCGTCGATGCCCAGCGACGCCGGATCGCCCCCTATTACGTGCTGGAGTACGGCGACTGGGTCTCCGTGCTCGCCGTGGACACCGAGGGATGCGCCATCCTCGCTGAGGAGTATCGGCACGGCGCGGGCGTGGTCGCCCTCGGGACAGTCGGGGGCGCTGCCGAGAGCGGGGAGGAGCCCCGCGCGGCGGCCGTCCGCGAACTGCGTGAGGAGACCGGCCATGAGGCGACGGAACTCCACGAACTCGGAGCAACCTGGGCCAACTTCGGCAGTCACACCAACCGTGTGCACCACTACCTGGCTCTCGGCTGCACCCGTGTGGGGGAGCCGTCGCTCGACGACACCGAGATGATCGCGCTGCAGCGGGTCCCGCTCGACGAGGCCGGCACCCGGCTCACGCAGAGCTACCACCTGCTCACCTGGTACAAGGCGCAGGAGCTACTGCGGTCCTGACGGGTCGCGGCGACGGGCGGAACGCGACGCCGCGCGCGACCGCGGACCGCGGTCAACCGACCGGCATGATGAGGTCGGTGCGCAGGTCCTCCGGCGCCGTGTCCGGGTCGGAGACGTACACCTCGATCCAGACGCCGCGCGGATGGAGGCCCGCCTCCGCCGCCCGTGCGACCAGAGCCGCCCATCCGGCCCCGAGACCGTCGTAGGAGCCGAGGACGGTGGTCGCCACCGCGGATCCGGACGGAAGCGTGGATGCGACGATGGCGGTGCCGTCACCGGTGGCGAGGGGGTCGGACGGCGAGGCCTGCACGGGGAACCCGAGCTCGAGATCGAACACGCCCATCGGGTCGCCGTGGTAGATCGCCAGTGCCGGACCGGCGGGAAGCAGCGTGCCGGCGGCGAACGCGTCGCCGATGGCACGATACCCGGAGTCGAAGGCGTCACGGAGATCGGCGAGACGGAGCGCCTCGTGGCGGATGACCGCGAGCGGGACGGGGTCGAGGTCGAGCCGGTCGGCAGGGCCGAACGGGGCGTCGGAGAAGGCGTTCATGTGCTCAGGGTGCCACGGGTCAGCCGTCGAGTCCACGGCGCTTCAGGAGGGGCGCGATCTCGGCGTCGCGGCCGCGGAAGTCGCGATACGCCTCCAGGGGGTCCTTCGACCCGCCGACCCCGAGCAGACGCTCCCGGAAGCGGTCGCCGTTCTCGCGGGTGAGGCCCCCGTTCTCCCGGAACCACTCGACCGTGTCGGCGTCGAGCACCTCGCTCCAGATGTACGAGTAGTACCCCGCGCTGTAACCGCCGGAGAACACGTGCGCGAAGTACGTCGACGAATACCGCGTCGGCACGGCGGGGTCGTCGAGCCCGATGTCTGCCAGTGCCGCGGCCTCGAACGCCGCGACGTCGTCCACGTCGTCGTCGACGGAGAGCCGATGCCAGGCCTGGTCGAGCCAGGCGGCGGCCAGATACTCGCTCGTCGCGTGTCCCTGATCGAAGGTCTCGGTCGCCCGGAGGCGGTCGACGATCGCGGGGTCGAGCGGCTCTCCCGTCTCGTGGTGGCGGGCGTAGTTGTCCAGGACCTCGGGCCAGAGGATCCACATCTCGTTGACCTGACTCGGGAACTCGACGACGTCGCGGAACACGTTGGTGCCGGCGAAATGGGGGTACGTCACCGTCGCGAACAGACCGTGCAGGGCGTGCCCGAACTCGTGGAACAGCGTCGTCACCTCATCGAGCGTCAGCAGCGTGGGCTCTCCCTCTCCGGGCTGGGGGACGTTGAGGTTGTTGACCACGACGGGCGCGCTGCCGCGGAGTCGTGACTGGCTGACGATCGCGTTCATCCAGGCGCCGCCGCGCTTGGAGTCGCGGGTGTAGAGGTCGAGCACGTAGAGGCCGAGCGGGGAACCGTCGGCGTTACGCACCTCGAACACCCGGGCCCCGGGGTGGTAGGCGACCAGGTCGTCGCGCTCGCGGAAGGTGACTCCGTACAGCCGGGTCGCCGCGAAGAACACGCCGTCCTGCAGCACGCGCTCCGCCTCGAACCAGGGGCGCAGCGCAGCCGTGTCGATGTCGTAGCGGGCCGTACGCACCTTCTCGGTGTAGAACGCCCAGTCGTGCGCCTCGACCGGGAAGGGAGCGGGCTCCGACTCGTCGACCAGCGCCTGGAGCGCCGCGCGCTCGGCGCGCGCGTTGCGGGCCGACGGAGCAGCCAGCCGGCGCAGCATCCGTTCGACCGCCTCGGGAGAGCCCGCCGTCTCGTCGGCTGTGACGTATGCGGCGTGCGAGGGGTGCCCGAGAAGCGCGGCGCGCTCGGCCCGCAGACGCACGATCTCGCGCAGGACCGGACGGTTGTCGTTCGCGTTGTCGCGCGAGCCCCGGGCGCGCGACGCGGCCAGGACGCGCCGCCGGGACTCCCGGACGCGGAGGCGGGCCAGGGCGGGATGGCCGGTGAACAGCGGCAGGGTGAGGAGGTACCGGCCGTCGAGCCCGCGGTCGGCGGCGGCGCGGGCGGCCGCGGAGAGCTCGCCCTGGCTGAGGCCGTCGAGTTCGGCCGCGGAGTCGAACACCACGGCGAGGTCGTTCGTGTCGCTCAGCAGGTTGCGCTCGAAGGTGTTGGTGAGGACGGACAGGCGCTGGTTGAGGGTCGTGAGCTCCGCCTTGGCCGCGTCGTCGAGGCCCGCGCCCGCGTGCGTCATCTCGCGGTGGTACCGCTCCACGAGGTAGCGCTGCTCGGGGTCGAGGGACAGAGCGTCGCGCTGCTCGTGCACGCGTTCGACGCGCCAGAAGAGCGCCGCGTCGAGGGTGATCGCGTCCTGGTGGGCGGCCATGAGCGGCGCGAGCTGCTCGTCGATCTCCTGGATCTCCGGTGTCGCGTCGGCCGAGCTGACCGTGTAGAACGTGTGCGCCACGCGGTCGAGCAGCTCCCCGGACCGCTCGAGCGCCTCGATCGTGTTCTCGAACGTGGGCATCGATCGCACCCGCGTGATGTTCGCGACCTCGGCGAGCTGCGCCGCGAACCCGGCCTGGAACGCCGGGAGGTAGTGCTCGGCGCGGATCGCCCGGTAGTCCGGCAGTCCGAAGGGAAGGGACGACGGCTGGAGGAGCGGGTTCGTGGCGTCGGTCATTCCCCGAGCCTAACGACCCGTGCCGAGCGCATCGTCGGCCTCGGTGCGCAGCCCGACCATCACGGCGCGCAGCGCGTCGACGACCACGCGGACGGACCGCCGGCGCAGGTTCTCCGGCCGCGCCAGGACGTCGATCATGCGGTGCGTGCTCACGCCACGCAGCGGGATGCGCACGATGTCCCGGTCGTCGACGCTGCGCGACGTGAAGCGCGGCAGCATGCCGAGCACCCCGCCCGCGGCGACGACGGCGGACACGGCGCCGTAGTCGTTGATGCGGTGGAGCACGTCGACCGGGCGCCCCGCGACGGCCGACACGGCGCGCAGCACGTCGTCGGGGGAGTAGCCGGTGCGGCTGGTCACCCAGCGCTCTGCCGCCACGTCGGCGGGCTTCAGGCTCGACCGCGTGGCGAGGGGATGATCGGCGGCGACCGCCACGTCGAGCGGCTCGCGCACGAGCGTGACACTGCGCACACCCGCCGTTGGCCACGGATCGGAGTGCTCCATGCGATGCGCGAGCACCAGGTCGTACCGGGAGGTGAGGGCGGGGAACTCGCTCTGGGCGACATCTTCGTCGGTGAGCTGCACGGTGGGCGCGGCATCCAGCGCGGACAGCTCACGCAGCAGCGGCCCGAACAGCGCCTGCCCGACGCTGTGGAAGCCGCTGAGGCTCACCACGCCCGTCGCCGCCTCCTCGAAGTCGTCGAGGGCGTGCCTCGCGGCGGCCATCGCGTCGATCGCCTCGGTGCCCGCCGCGGCCAGGACCTCTCCGGCCGCAGTGAGCACGAGCGAGCGTCCGTCGCGACGGGTGAGCGGTGTGGGGAACGCCCGCTGGAGAGCGGCGAGCTGCTGCGACACCGCGGACGGCGTGACGCGCAGGGCCTCGGCGACCGCGGTCACACTCCCGAGGGCGCCGAGCTCGCGGAGGATCTGCAACTGGTGGAGCTCCATCGCGATAGTTTAGCCAGCACTACAGGGACGATGCAGGATCTGCCGATTGTTCTACAGCGATGGATGCGCTGAGATCGAAGACATGAAGGCTTTGTTCAAGGAGGAGCCGGGCGCCGGACTCACCCTCGTCGACCGCCCCGAACCGACGGCCGGACCGGGAGACGTGGTCATCCGCGTGCTGCGGACGGGCATCTGCGGCACCGACCTGCACATCCACCGCTGGGACGACTGGGCGGCCTCCGCCATCTCGACCCCGCTCATCCCCGGGCACGAGTTCTACGGGGAGGTCGTGGAGGTCGGGCCCCTGGTGCACGACATCGTCGTCGGGGACCGCGTCTCCGGCGAGGGGCACATCGTGTGCGGCACCTGTCGGAACTGTCGCGCGGGGCGCCGGCAGATGTGCATCCGCACGATCGGTCTCGGGCTGCAGCGCGACGGGGCGTTCGCGGAGTACCTCTCGCTGCCTGCCGCGAACGTCTGGGTGCACCACGCCGACGTGACCCCGGAACTCGGGGCCGTCTTCGACCCCCTCGGCAACGCCGTGCACACGGCCCTGACGTATCCGCTGGTCGGTGAGGACGTGCTGGTGACCGGGTGCGGCCCGATCGGCCTCATGGCGATCGCGGTGGCGCGGCACGCCGGTGCGCGTTTCATCGCCGCGACCGATGTGAGCGCACCGCGGTTGGAGATGGCGCGGCGCATGGGCGCGGACGAGGTGGTCGACGTGTCGCAGCGCGACGTGCGCGACGCCCAGCGCGTGCTCGGCATGCGCGAGGGCTTCGACATCGGCTTCGAGATGAGCGGCGCGGCGTCGGCCCTCCCGGCCATGATCGACAACATGAACCACGGCGGACGGATCGCGATGCTCGGGCTGCCGAGCGCCGGCTTCGAGATCGACTGGGGCAAGCTCGTCACGCACATGCTCACGATCAAGGGCATCTACGGCCGCGAGATGTTCGAGACGTGGAACGCCATGGGCGCGATGCTGCAGACCAGCGCCGCGCTGCGCGAGGCGATCGGCCGCGTGATCGCCGACGTCGTGCCGGCGCGCGAGTGGGAGCGCGGCTTCGCGGCCGCGGAATCGGCGGGAACGGGCAAGATCATCCTCGACTGGACGGAGCTGTGATGTACGGAGACTTCAAGACCCATGTGGCGGCGGAGCTCGCCGGGATCGAGGAGGCCGGGCTCACCAAGCGCGAGCGCGGCATCCGCGGACCGCAGAGCGCGGAGATCACGGCCGACGGGACGCCCGTGCTGAACTTCTGCGCCAACAACTACCTCGGCCTCGCGGACGACCCCCGGATCCTCGCGTCGGCCACCGCCGCGCTGCAGGAGTGGGGATACGGGCTCGCGAGCGTCCGCTTCATCTGCGGCACCCAGGAGCAGCATCTGGAGCTGGAGCGGCGCCTGGCGGACTTCCTCGGGACGGACGACGCGATCCTCTACTCGTCGTGCTTCGACGCGAACGGCGGGGTGTTCGAGACGCTCTTCTCGGCGGAGGACGCGATCATCTCGGACGAGCTCAACCACGCGTCGATCATCGACGGGATCCGGCTCTCCAAGGCGCGGCGCCTGCGCTACCGCAACCGCGACATGGCCGACCTGGAGGAGCAGCTGCGGGCGGCGGCCGATGCCCGGTTCCGGGTGGTCGTGACCGACGGCGTGTTCTCGATGGACGGCTACATCGCGCCGCTGGCCGAGATCTGCGACCTCGCCGAGCGCTACGACGCGCTGGTGTTCGTGGACGATTCCCACGCCGTCGGGTTCGTGGGCGAGCACGGCCGCGGCACTCCGGAGCTGTGCGGGGTGTCGGACCGCGTCGACATCTACACCGGCACGTTCGGCAAGGCGCTCGGCGGCGCCTCGGGCGGGTACGTGGCCTCCCACGCCGACATCGTGGCACTGCTGCGACAGCGGTCGCGCCCCTACCTGTTCTCGAACACGCTGGCCCCCGCGATCGTGGCGGGAACCCTGACGGCGCTCGACCTCGTCGAGGGATCCGCCGAGCTGCGGGCGCGACTGCGCGAGAACGCGGCGCTGTTCCGGCGCCGGATGACCGAGGAGGGGTTCGAGCTGCTGCCGGGGGAGCACCCGATCGTCCCGGTGATGTTCGGCGATGCGGCGAAGACGGCGCGGATCGCCCAGGCCATGCAGGAGCGGGGCATCTACGTGACCGCGTTCAGCTTCCCCGTCGTCCCGCGCGGGCTCGCGCGCATCCGCGTGCAGCTGTCCGCCGCACACACGCCGGAGCAGGTGGAGGAGTGCGTCGCCGCGTTCGTGGCGGCGCGTGACGCGGTGGGCTGACGGGAGCGGATCCGGATGCAAAGAAACTCTTGCAAAGAATCGTTTGCAAGGGTATCTTTGCATTCATGACCGAACAGACCCAGGTGCGAACGCTCGACGCCGGAGCGCTGAAGGCCCTCGCCCACCCGCTTCGCGTGAAGATCTTCGACCTGCTCGCCTCGCGCGGCCCCCAGACCGCGAGCTCCCTCGCCGCGCTCGTGGGGGAGACCTCGGGTTCCACGAGCTATCACCTGCGCGCCCTCGCCGCGCACGACCTCATCCGCGAGGTCGAGGGCCGCGGCACCGCTAGGGAGCGCTGGTGGGAGCGGCCGAAGGGGCGCATCGACGTGCCGGGCCCGGACGACATGACCTCGCCCGCGAACCGCGCCGCCGCGCAGATCGTGACCTCCGAGTTCTTCCGGCTGCGGCACGAGACGCTGATGTCGTACCTGAACCGACCGGCGTCCGAGGTTCCCGACGGGTGGGGTGACGTGGGCATCACGCTCACCACGCACCTCGACGTGACCCCCGCCCAGGCACTCGCCCTGCGCTCGGAGCTGGAGGCCGTCATCGAGTCGGCGATCGAGCGGTACCGCGGCCAGACCGGGCCGGACGTGCGGCGGGTGTCGGTGCGCGCCGAGCTGTTCGACCTGCCGACGCCGCCGTCCGCGGCGGGTGCGGCCGAGCCGGAGTCCGCATCATGACCGCCGCCACGCTGCACCTCTCCGCCCCCACGCGCACGGAGCGGGGGCTGCTGCGCCTCGCCGACCGCCTCACCGGACTCGTCGAGCATCGCGTGGCCGAGCGCGCGCGGCGCCGCCAGCTCGCGCTCGACCTGCTGGCGGAGCAGCAGGCTCGCCGCCACGACCCGCGCGCCGTGGACCACCTGCTCGCCCAGCTCGGGGCGCCGCGCCGCTGACGGCCCCTGCCACGGACGCGAGAGCCCCGGATCCGCAGAGGATCCGGGGCTCTCGTCGCACGGGGGCCGCTCAGTCCTCGAACGGACGCGCCACCACCTCGCCGGACGCCGTCTGCACGACCTCCCAGCCCGCGTCGAGCTCGGCGAGCGCCCGGCCCTCCAGCCAGGTGAGCGTCCAGTGTCCGGTGAGCCCGCGGGCCTCGACCTCGGCGATCGCGGGGCGCAGCGCCTCCGGGACCGACGCGGGCGGCTGCGTGCCGGTGGCCCAGCGGGTGCCGAGCTGCATCACGACGCCTCGACCGGGGCGAGCTCGATCGCGGTCACCGCGAACTCCTCGGCCTCGGTGAACTCGAGCTCGGCGATGCGGCCGACCGCGCGGAGGTCGTCGGCGGCGGCGCGCAGCGCGTCGAGCTTCGCGGCAGGGGCGGCGATCGCCGCGCGCGACACCGGGGTCTTCTGCGACGCCTTCGCCTCGGTCTTCGCACGACGGATGCCGATCAGGGCCTCGCTCGCGGCGGCCAGCACCGCGGCGTCGCCCTCGATGCCCAGCGGCTCCGGCCACGCGGCGGTGTGCACGGAACCCTGCTCGAACCACGACCACGCCTCCTCGGTCGCGAACGACAGCACGGGCGCGAGCAGACGCAGGAGCGTGGACAGCGCCAGGCGCAGCGCCAGTGCCGCCGACGCCTGTCCCACGTCGTTCTGGTTGTACGCCCGCTCCTTCACCAGCTCCAGGTAGTCGTCGCAGAACGTCCAGAAGAACGCCTCGGTGAGCTCGAGCGCGCGCGCGGCGTCGTAGCGGTCGAACGCCGCGGTCGCCTCCGCCACCACGGCGTCGAGGGCCGTGAGCATCGAGGCGTCCAGCGCGTGGGTGACCTGCGCCCCCTCCGGCACCGGGAACGACAGCACGAACTTCGCGGCGTTGAGCACCTTGATGGCCAGGCGCCGCCCGATCTTCACCTGGGTCGGATTCTGCGGGTCGAACGCGGCGTCCATGCCCAGTCGGCTGGAGGCCGCCCAGTACCGCACCGCGTCGGAGCCGTGCGCGTCGAGCACGTCGGCCGGGGTGACCACGTTGCCCTTCGACTTCGACATCTTCTTGCGGTCCGGGTCGACGATGAAGCCGGAGATCGCGGCGTTCTTCCACGGGGCCCTGCCGTCCTCCAGCGTGGAACGCAGCATGGTGGAGAACAGCCAGGTGCGGATGATGTCCTGCCCCTGCGGACGCAGGTCGAACGGGGCCGTGAGCTGCCACAGCTCCTCGTCGCGCTGCCAGCCGCCGGCGAGCTGCGGCGTGAGCGACGACGTGGCCCACGTGTCGAGGATGTCGGCCTCGGCGTCGAACCCGCCCGGCACGCCGCGCTGGTCTTCCGTGTACCCGGCCGGCACGTCGGTGGTCGGGTCGATCGGCAGGCTCGCGGTGTCGGGGACGAGCACGCGGTCGTAGTCGCGGTCGCCGTTCTCATCCAGCGCGTACCAGAGGGGGATCGGCACGCCGAAGAAGCGCTGCCGGGACACGAGCCAGTCGCCGGTGAGACCGCCGACCCAGTTCTCGTACCGCACGCGCATGAAGTCGGGGTGCCACGCGAGCTCCTGCCCGTGCGCGAGTAGCTGGTCACGCAGCTCGCCGTCGCGGGCGCCGTTGCGGATGTACCACTGGCGCGTGGACACGATCTCGAGCGGACGGTCGCCCTTCTCGAAGAACTTCACGGCGTGCTGGAAGGGCTTGCCGACCGCGGTCAGGTCGCCCGTCTCCTGCAGCTTCTCGACGATCGCCTTGCGGGCGCTGAACACGGTCTTGCCGGCGACCTCGGCCGCGTACCAGGCGCGGGCGTCGGCGTCGGCCACGAGAGACGGAGCCTCCGGGAGGAACCGGCCGTCGAGGCCGATCGTGGTCATGTTCGGCAGGTCGCGACCATCGGTCGTGCGCAGCTCGCGCCACCAGACGATGTCGGTCACGTCGCCGAAGGTGCACACCATGGCGGCACCGGTGCCCTTGTCGGGCTGGGCGAGGTGGTGACCGTGGATCTCGATCTCGGCACCGAAGAACGGGGTGCGCACCTTCGTGCCGATCAGGTGCTTGTGCGGGCCCTCGGGGTGGGTCACGATCGCGATGCACGCGGGGAGGAGCTCCGGACGCGTGGTGTCGATCGCGATCGAGCCGGAGCCGTCCGCGAAGGGGAACTCGATCGTGTGATACGCGGCCTGCTGGTCGCGGTCCTCCAGCTCGGCCTGCGCGATGGCGGAGCGGAAGTCGATGTCCCACAGCGTCGGCGCGAGGGCCTGGTAAGCCTCGCCCCGGTCGATGTTGCGCAGGAACGCGAGCTGGCTCTGGCGGATCGTGTCGTCGGAGATCGTGCGGTAGGTCTGCGTCCAGTCCACGCTCAGGCCGAGCTGCCGGAACAGTGCCTCGAACTGCTTCTCATCCTCGATCGTGAGGCGCTCGCACAGCTCGATGAAGTTGCGCCGGCTGATGGGCTGCTGGTCGGCCGCACGGCTGGACTTGTTGTCTCCGCCCTCGAACGGCGGGGTGAAGTCGGGGTCGTAGGGGAGCGAGGGGTCGCAGCGCACGCCGTAGTAGTTCTGCACGCGGCGCTCGGTGGGCAGGCCGTTGTCGTCCCAGCCCATCGGGTAGAACACGGTCTTGCCGCGCATCCGCTCGTACCGCGCCTTGACGTCGGTGTGGGTGTACGAGAACACGTGCCCGATGTGCAGGCTGCCCGAGGCGGTGGGCGGCGGGGTGTCGATCGAGTACACGCCCTCACGGCCGAGTTCCGCGGCGCGCAGACGGTCGAACAGGTAGGTGCCCTGCTCCGCCCAGGCGGCGTCCCACTTCGCTTCGAGACCTTCGAGTGCGGGCTTGTCAGGGATGGCGGACATGGAGGTCTCCTCGAGCGATGTATGCGGCACTGTGTGAGCGTGCCTGAGTGTGGGTGGTGCCGCCCAGTCTACCGAGCGTGCGGGCGGGTCGCTCGACCGCGGCGGGCACTCGGCGCGGCGCGGACCCGCACCCGCCGCGACTGGGAGGATCGGAGCATGACATCGCCGTCGTCCTCGTCCACCCGTCCCCGGCTCGCCGACCTCGGCGTCGCGCCCGGAGCCTTCGCGCGCGGTGCGGAGAACGCGATCACCGACGTGCCCGGGGTGCGGGTCGGCCACGCCACGCTGCACGGCGACGGTCTGCACACGGGGGTCACGGCGATCGTGCCGGACGCGCTCACCGCGCGGCGCCGCAGCCTTCCCGCGAACCTCTCCGTGGGCAACGGCTACGGCAAGCTCGTCGGTGCCACGCAGCTGCGCGAGCTCGGCGCGCTGGAGACGCCGATCCTCCTCACGTCGACCCTGTCGGTGTTCCGCGTGGCCGACGCGCTGCTCGGGCACCTGCTGGCGACACCCGCGCACGCGCACACGACGACGCTGAACCCGGTGGTGGGGGAGACGAACGACGGGTTCCTCTCGGACATCCGTCGGCGGGCCGTGGGCGAGGAGCAGGTGGTCGCGGCACTGGAGGCGGCGGCGTCCGGTCCCGTCGCGGAGGGCTGTGTCGGTGCGGGTGCCGGGACGGTCGCCCTCGGCTACAAGGGCGGCATCGGCACGGCGTCACGGGTGGTCGACGTGGCCGGAACCCCGTGCACGGTCGGCGCGCTCGTGCAGACGAACTTCAGTGGCACGCTGCGCATCGCCGGGGTGCCCCTGCCCGCGGAGGAGCTGCTCACGGACGACCCTGCGGAGCCGGTCGGGAACTCCTGCATGATCGTCGTCGCCACCGATGCGCCGGTCGACGGCCGCCAGCTCGGGCGCGTGGCCAACCGCGCCGTGTTCGCGATGCGGGGCGTCGGTGCCGACTACGCGCAGGGCAGCGGCGACTACGCCATCGCGTTCTCCGTGCACGACCCGGCGACGGGCGGGCTCGCGGCGGACGACGAGCTCTCGCCGCTGTTCGCCGCGACGATGGACGCGGTCGAGGAGGCGCTGATCAACTCCGTGCTGGCCGCCGAGACCACCGTGGGCCCCGAGGGGCGGACGGCGCACGCGGTGCCGATCGATCGGGTGCGGGAGCGCCTGGCGCGCGCCGGGGTCGTCTGACCGGCGGGGGGGGAAACGTCGCCGTGGAGGACGGACGCGCGACGTGTTACGGCAACCGCGCCCGGATGTCCCGCGGTGCGAGCGGTGCTCAGTCGGCGAGCGCGGCGTGGATGCCCTCGCCGATCCGGCGCATGGCCGCGAGCACCGGGCCGCGGCCGTCCGCACCGCTGTTCCAGGTGGCCAGCACGGCGTAGGCGATGCGCCGGGTGGGCGACATGACGAGGCCCGTGTCGGCGCGGACCCGCGAGATCGTCCCGGTCTTGTTCAGCAGCCACACGCCACGGTCGAAACCCCAGTGCGCGAGCGGGTCGAGCTCGAACGCCGAGGCGACCATCGACAGGTCCATGCCGGCACCGAGCCACCGCCGCAGCGTGTCGGCCGACGCGGGCGAGAGATCGGCGCCGTCGGCGAGCCGCGACATGAAGCGCACGAGCTCCGCGGCGTTCGCGTGCGACAGCGTCCGGGGAGCGCCGGGCGGGATCGGCCACCGCACGATGTCGTCGAGCGCGGAGGCGGTGTAGCCGAGCGCCCGGGTGTGCTCCTGCACCACGGGGATGCCGATCACGCGGCCCAGGGTGTTGGTGGCGGCGTTGTCGCTCACCGCGCCGATCAGCGCCGCCACGTCGTACAGCGACAGCTCGTCGGCCTGCAGCAGGTACCACAGCCCCGAGTCCTCGATGGCCTCCACGGGGCGCCGGGTCACGCGCTCCTCCAGCGTGCGGGTGCCCGCGTCGACCTCGGCGAGCAGCCGGTGCAGCAGGAAGATCTTGCCAACGCTCGCGGTGTCCTGCACGGCCTCGGGGTCGTGGCGCAGCAGCACCTCGCCGGTGTCGACGTCCTGCACGAGCACCGACCACACGGTGCCGTTCCCGCTCGGCAGCTCCACGTCGATCGCGCTCATGCGTCCCCTCCGTCGTCGCGCGGGCGTCCGGTCACGTGCGCCCGCATGAGCTCGCCGACCGCGCGCATGCCGTCGAGCACGGGCGCTCGCAGATCGGTGCCCGCGGTCTTCCAGTTCGCCGCGACGGCGTAGGCGACCGCGCCCTCCGGGCCGCGCAGCAGTCCGACGTCCACCCGAGCGAAGCCCACGCTGCCGGTCTTGTGACGCAGCACCAGGCCCTGGTACTCGGCCTCGACGTGCGCGAGGGGGTCGAGCAGGAACGCGTCGGCGGTCATCGACGTGTCGGTGTCGGCGGCCAGCCAGTCCAGCACGCGCGCACTCACGGCGGGGGAGAAGACCTCGCCGGCGCCGAGCCGCCGCATCACGTCGGACAGCTCGGCCGCGGTGCCGAACGACGGCGTCCACGGCAGGTCGGGCGTGCGCTCGTTGCGGATGTAGTCGTGCAGCGCGGTGTCGCGGTAGCCGAGCTCCGGGGCGACCGCGCGGACGGCGTCGAGTCCGCAGAGGTGGAGGAGCGCGTTCGTGGCGAGGTTGTCGCTCACGGCGCCGACGAGGAGTGCCGCGTCGTGCACGGTGACGCGCTGGTCGTGCATCCGGTACAGCAGCCCCGAGTCCTCGACACGGTGCTCGTCGGGGATGTCGATGCGCGCGTCCGCCGCGAGCGTCCCGTCCTCCAGCCGCCGGGCGACCTCGATGAGCAGGAAGATCTTGCCGATGCTCGCGGTCTCGCACTGCACGTCCGGGTCGTGCTCGGCCAGGGTCGCCCCGGTGTCCGCGTCGAGCAGCCGGACGGACCAGGTCGCCCGGGGGTCGAGCGGGGGGAGGGCGATCATGCCGGCAGCCCGACCGTGAGGCGCGGCTCGTCCCCGGTCGCGTCGAGCACCCCGTCCACGCCGAGCGGGATCGTCAGCGCGTGCGGGTCGTGGCCGAAGCCCTGCTCCCACAGCACCGGCACCCCGCGGTCTTGGAACTCGTCGCGCATCAGGGCGTGCACGAGTTCAAGGTCGCCGCACTCGTGCCAGGAGCCCAGCACGATGCCCGAGGCCTGGGCGAGCCGCCCGGCCCGGCGCAGCTGCGTCACGAAGCCGTCCAGCCGGTACGGCTCCTCCGTGATGTCCTCCAGGAACAGGATGCCCGGGGCGGCGACGGAGGCCTCCGGCGCCCCCAGTCCCGCCGCCAGGAGGCTGAGGTTGCCGCCGGTGAAGCGTCCCTCCGCCCGGCCCCGCGTCATGATCTCGGTCTTCGGGCCGATGAGCTCCCGTCCGCGCCAGGGCTCGAACAGCCAGCGCTGCACGTCGTCGCGCACGGTCGGCGAGTCGCGGAACACGTTGTTGCCCGCCATCGGACAGAACAGCGTGGCGACGCCGAGGTGCGCGCGCCAGGTCTCGTGCAGCGCGGTCACGTCGGACGAGCCGGTGAGCAGCTTCGGCCGTCCGTCCCGCCGGAGGGCTCCCCGCCGCATGGCCGCCCAGTCGATGCCGTCGAGCAGCCGCAGGGCGCCGTAGCCGCCGCGGGCCGTGACGACCGCGTCGACCTCGGGGTCCAGCCAGGCGGCCACGAGGTCGGCGCGGCGCAGGTCGTCGGGGCCGGCGAGGTAGGAGGCGCGCGGGTGCGGCGTGAGCACGTGCTCTCCCACCCTCACGTTCAGGCCCCACGACTCGTAGTAGTCGACGGCGCGCTGCGTGTTCTCCTCGTTGCCGGGGCCCGAGGGCGACACGATCGCCACGGTGTCGCCCGGTCGCAGCGGCGCGGAGTCCAGGTAGGGCGAGTCCGTGCCGATCGCGGTGCCCTCCATCGTGTCGGTCATGCGGTCCTCTCCTCGATGCGCGGTGCCGCGGAGAGCAGGTGCCGCGTGTACTCGTGCTGAGGGTTCAGCAGCACCTCCTCCGTGGGGCCGTGCTCCACGATCTGCCCGTGGTACATGACGGCGACCGTGTGGGCGATGTTCCACGCGAGCCCGAGGTCGTGCGTGATGACGAGCGCCGAGAGCCCGAGGCGGCGGCGCAGGTCGAGCAGCAGTCCCAGGATCTCGCCGCGCACCGAGGCGTCGAGCGAGGCGACGGGTTCGTCGGCGATCAGCATCTGCGGCTGCACGGCCAGGGCCCCGGCGATCACGACGCGCTGCCGCTGACCGCCGCTGAGCTCCTGCGGGATCGCGCCGAAGTACTGCTCGGGCGGCGTCAGCTCGGCGTCGGCGAGGCTCTGCGCCACGCGCTCGCGCTCGTCTCCGGGGTAGCGCTGCACGCGCAGGCCCTCGGCGACCGACTCGTACACGCTGTGCTTGGGGTTGAGCGCCGCCCACGGGTCCTGCAGCACCAGCTGCACCTGCGAGCGGAACTGCGCGAGCGCCCGGCCCTTCGCCGCGATCGGAGAGCCCTCGAACAGGATCTGCGACCCCGGGTCGGCGGGCTGCAGTCCCATGAGGGCGCGGGCGAGGGTCGACTTGCCCGAGCCGGACTGGCCGACCAGCGCCACGATCTCGCCGCGCCGCACCGCGAGGTCGACGTCGCGCACCGCGTGCACGGGCCGGCCTCCCGAGCGGTAGGTGACGTTGAGGCCCTTCGCCTCCAGCAGCACCTCGTCGCCGTGGACGATCTCCGGCACGTCGTCGGCGTCGCGTCCGTGCCGGGTCACCGGCGCCATGCGGGAGGCGGGGTCGCCGATGGTGGGGAACGCGTCGGCGAGCTGGCGCGTGTACGCCTGCTCGGGCGTCGTGCACACCGCGTAGCTCTCGCCGACCTCGACCAGCTCGCCGTTGCGCATGATCGCGATGCGGTCGCACGCGGTCGCGAGCACCGACAGGTCGTGGCTGATCATCAGCATCGAGATGCCGCGCTCGGCGACCAGCCGGGAGATCATGTCGAGGATCTGCTTCTGCACGATCACGTCGAGCGCGGTGGTGGGCTCGTCCGCGATGATCACCTCGGGGTCGCACGCGAGAGCCATCGCGATCATGACGCGCTGCCGCTGCCCGCCGGAGAGCTCGTGCGGATACGCCTCGCCCTTCTGCGGCGGAAGGTCGACGACGTCGAGCAGCTCGCGCACCCGCTCCTTCCGCGCCTTCTCGGTCTTCCAGCGATCGGAGGCGTGCAGCTCCAGCGCCTCGTTCAGCTGCCATGCGACCGTGCGCACCGGGTTCAGCGAGTGCATCGCGCCCTGGAACACGATGGAGGTCTGCGCCCACCGCACGGCGCGCAGCTGTCCGAACGACAGCGTCGCCACGTCCTGGTCGCCCAGCAGCACGCGTCCGCTGAGCCGGGCGTTGCGGGGGAGCAGGCGCAGCACGCTCATCGCGAGGGTGCTCTTGCCCGACCCCG
Source organism: Microbacterium sufflavum (assembly GCF_023091155.1). Taxonomy (NCBI): domain Bacteria; kingdom Bacillati; phylum Actinomycetota; class Actinomycetes; order Micrococcales; family Microbacteriaceae; genus Microbacterium; species Microbacterium sufflavum. Next base: position 157,272 of record NZ_JAHWXK010000002.1, read on the forward strand.
ACTCGCCGGCGATGCCGAGGGTCTGCCCGGCGGGGAGGGTGAGGGAGACGTTGCGCACCGCGGCGACCTCGTCGCGGCCGGAGCGGCCGGAGGTGCGGTAGGTGATGGAGACGTCGTCGAAGATCAGGTCGGGCATCTCAGCGGCTCCTCAGCGTGGGGTTGGTGATGTTCTCGACCGCGCGGCCCATCACGGTGAAGGCCAGCACCACGAGCACGATCGCGATACCGGGCACGAGCACGTACCACCAGTAGCCGCTGGTCGCGGCGGAGACGTCCATCGCGTTCTTCAGGATCGAGCCCCAGGACTGCAGGGTCGTGTCGCCGAGGCCGAGGAACGCCAGCGTCGACTCGGAGATGATCGCGGAGCCGACCGTGAGGGTCGTGTTCGCGAGCACGAGCGGCAGCACCCCGGGCAGCAGGTGCTTGAGGATGATGTGCCAGTGGCCGGCGCCGAGCGCCCGCGAGCGCTCGATGTAGTCGCGAGACTCGACCGACAGCGTCTGCGCGCGCACCACGCGGGCCGTGCCCGCCCAGGAGGTGAGGCCGATGGCGATGATGATCGTCCACACTCCGCGGCTCAGCACCGACGACAGCACGATCGCGAGGATCAGCGACGGCAGCACCAGGAAGAAGTCGATGATGCGCATCATGAGGCCGCCGAAGAAGCCGGTGAAGTGTCCGGCGGCGATGCCGACGAGCGTGCCGATGATCATCGACATCGCGGTGGCGGCGAGCCCGACGAGCAGCGACACCCTGGCGCCCCACACCATGCGCACCCAGATCTCGCGACCCTGGTGGTCGGTGCCCAGCGGGTGCTCCCACGAGGGCGGGGCGAACCGCTGCACGTCGACGAGCTTCGTCACGTCGAGCATGCTCGCGGGGGCGATGACGGGCGCGAAGATCGCGACGAGCGCCACGATGATGAGGAAGACGAGCCCCACCATGCCGGCGCGGTGGTGCGCGAACTCCCGGCAGAAGCCGGTGAAGGCGACGCCGCGGCGGTGCCATGCCAGGGCGCGGGGCGAACGGATGGTCGGGGATGCCGTGGTCATGCGCGCCTCACCCTCGGGTCGAGCTGACGGTAGATGAGGTCCGCGATGAGGTTCATCACGATGATGATCGTGGAGAACACCACGAAGGTGCCCTGCAGGAGCGGAAGGTCGGGGCCGGAGATCGCCTCGAACGTGAGCTTGCCGAGGCCGGGCCAGGAGAACACCGTCTCCACGGTCACGGCTCCCGCGATCAGGCCGCCGATGTGCATGAACACGAGGGTGACGGTGGGAAGCAGCGCGTTCGGCACGGCGTGGCGGCGGCGCACGAGGTCTTCGCGGAGGCCCTTGGCGCGTGCGGTGGTGAGGTAGTCGGCGCCCATCTCCTCCAGGAGCGAGCTGCGCATCACCATGAGGTACTGCGCGTACACCACGGCGACCATCGTGATCACCGGCAGCACCATGTGCGAGATCACGTCGAGCACGATGCCCACCGGGTCGGTCGGCGGGTTGGGAGACACCATGCCGCCGGTGGGGAACCAGTGCAGCGTGCCGCCGAAGATCATCAGCAGCAGCAGGGCCAGCCAGAACGTCGGCACCGACCAGAACACGAGCGAGGTGCCGGAGACGATGCGGTCGAAGGTGGAGCCGTGCTTCCACGCCGCCTTCTGGCCGAGCCACAGGCCGAGCGCGATCGCGATCACCGCCGCGGTCCCGGTGAGCAGGATCGTGTTCCAGAAGTACTGGCCGATCAGCTCGGACACCGACGTGCGGTACACGTAGCTCGTGCCGAAGTTGAGGGTGAAGACGTTGCCGAGGTAGTCGAAGAACTGCTGCCACAGCGGCTTGTTCAGGCCGAGCTGCTCACGCAGCTGGTCGGCCTGCTCGGCGCTCATGCCGCGTTCGCGGGCGATCGAGGCGACCGGGTCGCCGGGCAGGATCTTGAAGGCGAAGAATCCGAGGAGGATCACCATCGCGAGGCTGATGGCCGCGCCGCCGAGCTTGCCGAGGATGTACCGGAGGGCGCCGACGCCGGTCGGCTGCTCTTCGGCGGCCGCGCTCGTGGCGATGGCCGAGGTGGAGGGGGGTACCGCGTTGGACATGGGGGTCTCCTTGCTGCGGAGCCGGAGACGTCGCGGGGGCGGGCTGCCGCCGCCCGCGACGTCTCACGGGGCTCATTCGACGTCGGCGATGTTGCGGCGTCGGATCAGGAAGAAGACCAGGGCGCCCACGACGATCACTCCCACGACGACTCCGCCGATGATGAGGCCCGTGTTGGTGCCCGTGCCGCCGGCCGTCGCGCCCTCGACCGGCTCCACGGTCAGGTAGCCCCAGTAGCCGGCCTGGTTGGCGATGATGCCGCCGTCCTTGGGCTGCAGGGTGAACCCGGTGAAGCGGTCGGAGCGGTACGCCTCGAGCGAGTTGGCGTACCAGGTGGCGACCTGCGCGGTGTCGGTGTAGTTCAGCGCGAGCATGTCGTGCACGATCTCCTGCCGCTTCTCCTCGTCGATCTCGGAGCGCTGCTGGGCGTACATCTCGTCGAACTCGGGGTTGCAGTAGCCGTCCTGCGTGGTGCCGCCGGTGCCGTCGGTCGCGGTCGGCAGGTTCATGCAGGTGTTGATGCCGAGCTGGTAGTCGGGGTCGGGGTTGACCGACCAGCCGCTGAAGTACAGGTCGTAGTCGCCGGACGTGGCCTTCGCGCTGATGGTGTCGGAGTCGGTGGACTCGACCGTGATCTCGATGCCGATGTCCTTCATCCACGGCACGAAGAAGTCGGAGATGGACTGCTCGTTCGCGTCGTCGGCATCGATCAGCAGGCGCAGCGCGAGACGCTGCCCGTCCTTCTCGCGGATGCCGTCGGCCCCGGGCGTCCAGCCGGCCTCGTCGAGCTTCGCCTGCGCGGCCTCGGGGTCGAAGCCGACGACGTCGTCGTCCTCCGACAGGTGCCACTTCGGGAAGGACGCGGGGATGAAGCTCGTCGCCAGCGTGCCCTCGCCGTCGAGCACCTTGTCGAGCAGGGTCGCGGTGTCGGTGCCGAGGCGGATGGCCTGGCGCACCTCGAGCTCCTTGAGCGCGGCGTTGCCGGTGCCGTAAGGGACGTTGTCGCGGGTCTGCTGGCCCACGTTGATGCTGATCGAGTGGTAGCGGCGGCCCTCACCGGAGTGGGTGGTGACGCCGTCGACGCCGTCGAGCGCCTCGAACTGGGTGGGGGTGAGACCGGTGACGAGGTCGACGTCGCCCGCCTTGAGGGCCTGCACCTGCGCGTCGGAGTTCGTGTAGTACACGTACTGGATCGCGTCGATCTTGGGGGCGCCGCGCCAGAAGTTCTCGTTCGCCTTCAGGGTGATGGACTGGTTGGCGGAGTAGCTGTCGAGCACGAACGGGCCGGAGCCGACGACCTCGGAGTCGTTGGCGAACGTGGTCGGGTCGTCGACCTTCTCCCAGATGTGCTTCGGCACGATCGGGATCTCGGAGCCGGGGTTCGGGGCCTGCGGGGTCTTCAGGGTGATGACGACGGTCTTGTCGTCGGGCGTCTCGACCGTGTCGAAGTTCGACACCAGGTTGCCGTTGGCGGTGCCCAGCGCGGGCACCGTGAGCATCTGGTCGTACGTGTACTTCACGTCGGCGGAGGTGATCGGCTCGCCGTCGGACCACACCAGGTCGTCCTGCAGCGTGAAGGTCCAGGTCTGGCCCCCGTCGGTGGCCTCCCACGAGTCCGCCAGACCCTTGGTCGGGGAGCCGTCCTCGGCGTCGTTCTGCACGAGCGACTCGTACACGTACCGGATGATGTTGGTCGGCGTGAGGTAGATCGAGATGAACGGGTTGAACGTGTCGACGAACCCGGACGTCGCGATGCGCAGCGTGGTGTCCGATGCGGGGGATTCGGTGGCGGCGCTCGCGGTCTGCGCCTGGGCGGCACCGACCGGCGCGGCGACGAGAAGCGCGGTCGCGATCGCGGCGGCGGTCAGACTTCGCACTGATTTCGAGCGGGGGGCAAGACGCATGGAAGAAGTCCCTTCGGGCGCCGCCCGGATCCACGATGAAGCCGGGTCGGTGGAGACCATGCAAGCGGAAGTCGGGCCCGGGGTCAAGAGATTCGATGCGTATCGCGGAAGAAAAACTGCGGTCGTGGAGAAGACCCCCCGGCGCCGTTCGGGTGTAACACGGCGGAAACACGGGGCTGCCAGGATGCGCACGTGCGGGAACCGCCGAGACGGCGTCGCATCGTCACCGTGGAGATCCGGAACGTATCCTCGCCAGGGGTCCCGGGGCACGCGAACGGGAATCGTATCGTCAGTCCGCGGCGATCGTGAGCACGGCACGCAGGAGCGCGACCCGGTCGTGCAGGGAGGAGCGCAGGAAATGCTCGTCCACCGCGTGCGCGCCCCCGCCCCGTGGCCCGAAGCCGTCGACGGTCGGCAGCCCGAGCCCGCCCAGCAGGTTGGTGTCCCCGGCGCCCGCGGCCGGACGACCCTCGATGCGCTGACCGACACCGGCCGCCGCTTCGGAGATCTGCTCCAGCAGGGCGGCGTCCTGCGCGGAGGCCCGCCAGGCCGGCCGCGCGCTGAGCACCTCCGCCGTCACGGTCGCGCCCTCGCGCACCGGGTGCAGCGCGGCCAGGGCGTCGAGCACCTGGCGTTCGGTCACGGGATCCGTGAAGCGCAGGCCGATCTCCGCCGCCGCCTCCGCCGGCACCACGTTCGTGCGGGCTCCTCCGGCGATCGTGCCGACGTTGCACAGCACCGGACCGGGCAGGGCGGGATCCGCGACGATGCGTCGCACCGCGAGCAGCTGGTCGACGAGTTCGTCCACGGCCGAGATCCCGTGCTCCGGATCGAGGGCGGCGTGGGCGGCGCGCCCGGTGACCGAGAGGCGCACCCGCGCGCTGCCGCGACGGCCGACCTTGAGGGCGCCGTCGGGGTGCGGCGACTCGAAGCCGATCGCCGCCGCGGCCCCGCGCGCGCGTGCCGCCAGCAGCGGCCCGGACACGGGGGAGCCGATCTCCTCGTCGCACACGAGCACCACCCGCACGGCCCGGCGCCGCTCGACCGCGAGCGGCTGGAGGGTGCGCAGAGCCTCGAGCATCACCGCGATCCCGGCCTTCATGTCGTAGGCGCCCGGTCCGCGGACGACGTCGCCGTCCTCCACCCAGGGCACCTCGCCGTCGAGGGCGCCGACGGGCCACACGGTGTCGGTGTGCCCGATGAACAGGAGCGGATCGCCCGTGCCCGGCACGTCGATCACCAGGTCGGTCCCGGCGCTCGTGGGCTCGCGGCGGACGGTGCCGCCGATGGCCTCGAAGCGGGCGCTCAGGACGTCGGCGATGCGGGCGCTGGCGGCGGTGTCGCGGCTCGGCGACTCGATCGACACGAGCTCGCGCACGAGTGCGATGATGTCGTCAGAAGAGTGGTCCGCGTGCTGCGCCGCCGGAGAAGTGGTCACAGTTACGAACCGTATCTGCCTCTTGATCCCGGTGCAAGCCGCCGATAACATCGCTCAGAGCAGCAGGACTCTTCAATCTTAGGAAACGTATCGTGCCTCATTTCTCCGTGGCCGCTGACGCGGGCATCGGCTACGGCTGTCGGGAGCTGACCCAGTACACCGAGTTTCGAGAGGCCGCGGCGCTGTACGCCAGGGTGTTCGCCTACACCGAGAGCGAGTACGCGCTGAACGCCAACCTGCTCACCGCGCTCGCCCGCAACGGCGGTTCGGCGATCGGGGCCTTCGCCGACGACGGCGCGCTCATCGGATTCGCCTACGGCTTCGCCGGGTGCGACACCGACGGCACGCTGTTCCACTACTCGCAGGCGGCCGCCGTCGAGGCCGCCCAGCAGGGCCGCGGCGTCGGTCAGGCCCTCAAGCTCGCGCAGCGCGCGGTCGCCCTCCGGTGGGGGCAGCGCACCATGCGCTGGACCTTCGACCCGCTGCTGGCGCGCAACGCGCACTTCAACCTCAGCTCGCTCGGCGCCGTCGGCATCGCGTTCGAGCGCGACTACTACGCGCGCCCCGACACCGACCGGCTCGTGGTCTCGTGGGACCTCACCGCCGCCACGCCGTCTCCGCGTGCCACGCCGCCGTCCGCCCCGGCGCTCGGGCCGGACGACTGGGGTTGCGCGGTCGCCGCACCGGACGGCACCTGGATCGCGATCCCCGTGCACCCCGGCCGCCTGAGCCCGGCCGAGCGCGAGGCGCTGCGCCGCGACCTCGAGCGCAGCGTGACCGGGGTGTTCCACCGCGGGGAGGTCCTGGTGGCGGCGACGCGCCTCGACGATCAGACGGCGGTCTACCGCGCGACACCAGGGGAGGGCCCGGCATGAGCGACCACCACCACGAGGACCGCGACCTCGTCTCACCGCGAGACCGCTTCGGCGAGCGCATCCGCACCAACCAGTCGGCCGAGAGCATCCAGGCGCGCATCATCGAGACCGAGCAGCGCACCCTCGCGCAGACGTTCGAGGAGCTCAGCCGCTCGGCGCAGGTGCCGCAGGCGGCCGCGCTCCTGCTCGGCGCCCGCCGTCGCTACGTCGCGGGCGAGGGCAAGGCCGCCGCGTACGCGCAGCTCCTCACCGCCGATCTCTCCGCCACGCTGTCCAACGTGTTCCTCGTGGACGGGCACGCACTGCAGCCGCTCACCGTGCTGACCGATGTGCGTGCCTCCGACGTGCTGATCGCGTTCTCCCTGCGGCGCTACCGCGAGGAGACCGTGCGGCTCGGACGGCTGTTCCACGAGGCGGGCGGACAGCTCGTCGTGATCACCGACAGCGAGGACGCGCCGCTGGCACCGATCGCCACGTCGCTCATCCGCGTGCGCACCGGGTCGGCGTCGTACGCCGACTCGCCGACCCCGGTCGCGGCGGTCTGCCACCTGCTCAGCGCCCTGACCACGGCGAGCGCGAAGGGTGCGCGTCGCCGCCTGGCCGAGCGCGACCGGCTCGTGGCCCGCCTCGGCCTCTACGGCCCGGAGCAGCCGCGGCCGCGCAGCGAGGAGGGCGGCGCGTGAAGATCGACCGCATCCGCCTGTTCACGCTGCGCCAGCCGCTGCGGCACAGCTTCGAGACCAGCTCGCACCGCAAGTCCGGCATCGAGCACATCCTCGTCGAGGTCACCGACGCGGACGGGCGCACCGGCTGGGGGGAGATCGCGTCCCCGAGCGACCCCTACTTCGGCGCGGAGACCACGGTGACCGCGTGGGAGATCGCCACGCGGTACCTGGTCCCCGCCCTGCTCGGAGCGACGGGCGACGACCCGGCCGACCTGGAGTCGACGTGGTCGCGCGTGCGCGGACACGAGTTCGCGAAGGCGGGATTCTCCGGCGCGGTGTGGGACCTGTACGCCCGCACGCACGGCATCGCGCTCGCCGCGGCGCTCGGCGGCACCAGGGACGAGGTGGTCGCGGGGGTCTCGCTCGGCATCGAACCGTCGATCGACGAGCTCCTCGCGCAGGTCGAGCTGCAGCGCGCGGCCGGCTACCCGCGGGTCAAGCTCAAGATCGCGCCGGGGTGGGACGTGGAGCCCGTGCGGGCCGTGCGCGCCGCCCACCCCGACCTCGACCTCCACGTCGACGCCAACGGCGCCTACCCCGACGACGACGAGGCGGCCGCGGTGTTCGCGCGCCTCGACCGCGAGGGGCTCACCATGATCGAGCAGCCGTTCGGCCCCCACGAACTGGTGGCCCACGCGGAGCTGCAGGCGCGCCTCGACACGGACGTGTGCCTGGACGAGTCGGTCGTGGCGCTCGGCGACCTGCGCGCCATGATCCGTCTGGGCGCCGGGCGCATCCTCAACATCAAGGTCTCGCGGATGGGCGGGCTCGGGGTGGCACGCGCCGCGCACGACATCGCGCTCGACGCCGGCATCCCCGTGTGGTGCGGTGGCATGCACGAGTTCGGCGTCGGCAGGGCCGCGAACGTCGCGGTGTCGTCGTTGCCCGGCTTCCTGCTGCCCTCCGACGTGTCCGGATCGGACAAGTACTACGAGAGCGACATCATCGAGCCGCCCGTCACCGCTCAGGCGGGACGTGTGCGGGTGCCGACCGGCCCCGGGCTGGGCCATGAGGTGCGGGTGGCGCGCATCGAGCGCGACGCCGCGCGGGTGTACGACTCCGCGGCGTCCGACGTGCGCGACACCGCCCTCACGCTCGGCTGACGGCCCCGGACCGCTGCGAGGAGTGGACCCATGCGCGCACTGCTGCTGTACCGGCTGGAGCTGTCCCCGGACACCGACCCCGCGGACGCCGTCGTCGAGGTGGACCCCGCGACCCCGATCATCCGCGCCACCGACCTGGGGGTGACCCGCGGGGACGGCGTGTTCGAGACCGCGGTCGTGCGCCACGGCGTGCCCCAGGCGCTGGAGGCGCACCTGCACCGGCTGGAACGGTCGGCTGCGCTGCTCGAGCTGCCGGCGCCGTCGCTCGACCGCTGGCGCGCGGCTGTGCGCAGGGCGGCCACGGAGGTGTCGCGACCCGGCGTGCTGCGCGACGGTGAGATCGCCTCGATCAAGTTCGCCATGACCCGCGGGGACGAGCTCGACCACGCGGGACCCACCGGCTGGGTGCTCGGCTTCGCGGGCACCGACCCCTCGACCGTGCGCGCCGCGGGGGTCACCGCGGTGGTGCTCGACCGCGGGTACCGGCACGACGTGATGCACACGGCGCCCTGGCTGCTGCAGGGCGCGAAGTCGCTCGCCTACGCGGTCAACCAGGCGGCGCTGCGGGAGGCCGCACGCCGTGGTGCGGACGACGTGGTGTTCGTCAGCGCAGACGGGTTCGTGCTGGAGGGCCCGCGGTCGACCCTGATCGCCCGCATCGACGACACCCTGGTCACCCCGCCGCCGGAGTTCGGCGTGCTGCCGGGCACCACCCAGGGGGATGTGTTCGCGGGGCTCGCCGACCGCCGCACCGCGATCGTGCCCGTGACGCGGGAGGATCTGCGGCGGGCGGATGCCCTGTGGCTGTGCTCCAGCACACGCGGTGCAGTGCCGGTGCGCGCCCTCGACGGCGCGGCCCTGGCGATCGACCATGAGCTCACCGCGCGGATGAACGCGGTGCTGGATGCACGGGAGGACTGACATGACCGGCGACGGACGGACTCTGGACGGGGTGTTCGACGGGCACAACGACCTGGCCTGGGCGAGCAGGACGCTGCTCGGGTACCGGGTGGACGAGCTGGCCGGGCCGGTCGCGGCCACTCAGACCGACCTTCCGCGGCTGGACGCCGGGGGCGTGGCGGCCCAGTTCTGGTCGGTGTGGGTCGACCCGGTGCTGGAGGGTGCGGAGCAGGTGGTGGCGACGCTGGAGCAGATCGACTTCGTGCACCGGCTGGCGGACTCCCACCCCGATCGGCTCGCCTTCGCCCGGACCGCGGCGGACGTCAGGGCGGCGATGGCCGAGGGGCGCATCGCCTCGCTGATCGGCATCGAGGGCGGCGACCAGCTCGGCGGCTCGCTCGCGGTGCTGCGCCAGTTCGCGCGGCTCGGTGCGCGCTACCTGACTCTGACGTGGTCGCGCACGATCGCCTGGGCGGATTCCGCGACCGACGAGGCGCGTCACGGCGGACTGACGGAGTTCGGGCGGGAGGTCGTGCGCGAGCTGAACCGCATCGGCGTGCTGGTCGACCTGTCCCACGTGGCGCCGAGCACGATGCGCGACGCGCTCGCGATCACCACGCGGCCCGTGATCGTGAGCCACTCCGGAGCGCTCGCGCTGTGCGACCACCCGCGCAACGTGCCGGACGACGTGCTCGCGGCCATCGGTGCGCAGGGCGGCGTGGTGATGGTGCCGTTCGTGCCGACGTTCCTGTCGCAGGCCAGACGCGACTGGTGGGAGGCGGGTGGTGCGGGCGAGGCCCCGGCGGTCGGGGTGAGCGACGCGGCCGATCACCTCGACCACGTCCGGCGCGTCGCGGGTGCGCACGCGGTCGGTATCGGCGCCGACTACGACGGTTCCGATGCGATGCCCGACGGTCTCGGCGACGTCTCGTGCTACCCGGCTCTGTTCGCCGAGCTCCGGCGACGCGGCTGGTCGGAGGAGGACCTGGCCGCGGCCGCCCACGAGAACGTGCTGCGCGTGCTCGCCGCCTCCGACCCCGACCACGAGGCGTTCCTCGCCGGCCGCGCGGGGTCTCCGGCCCCCGCGGCGCTGGTGCCCGCGGTCGACACCACCGCGCGAGAGGGGGCGGAATGAGCGCCCGTGTGCTCGTGGTCGTGAACTCCGCCAGCTCGGGCCCGCGACGTCTGGGTGCGTGGCTCACGGAGCGCGGCCTCGACGTCCACCCGGTCGTGGGAGCGCAGGAGCCGCTGCCGACCTCGCTCGACGGCTACGCGGGGCTCGTGCTCCTCGGCGGGGGACTCATGCCCGACGACGACGACCGCGCGCCGTGGCTGGCGGCCGAGCGCGCGCTCGCCGCCGAGGCGATCGCCCGCGATTTTCCGACACTCGGCATCTGCCTCGGCGGTCAGCTGCTCGCGCACGTGGCGGGGGGCGAGGTGCGGGCCAAGACCGGGCCGGTCGAACGCGGGGCCACGCCCATCCAGCCCACGGACGCGGGGCGCGAGGACGCGGTGTTCGCCGCCCTCGGTGACGAGGCCCCCATGATCGAGAACCATCAGGACATGATCACGGCTCTCCCGCCCGCGGCCGTGCTGATGGCCTCCAGCGCGGCGGTGGAGAACCAGGCCTTCCGGCTGGGCGCGCACGTGCGCGGCGTGCAGTTCCACCCCGAGGCGTCCGCCGCCGACCTGGAGCGCTGGGACGACGCGGCGCTGCGTGGCGAGGGACGGTCGCTGCCGGCCCTGATCGCGGAGGCCGAACGCGTGCACGACCACAACACCGCCGCGAGCCGCGCGCTCATCGAGGCCTTCGCCGACGAGGTGCTTGCCGGGGTCTCGGCATGACGTCCCCCGGGCCCCGCGGGCCGGCGGAGGCGACGGACGAGGGCGTCCTCCGGCTCGGGCTGGATGACGACGCGCGGCGCGGGGCCCCCGCGGCCGTCGCGGCGGTGTGCGACCGGGGCACGGTGCGGGCGGTCGCGGTGCACGGACACCCGCACGGCGACGGGCGCCCGACCACGCGCGACACCGTGTTCCGCATCGCCTCGATGTCGAAGAGCTTCCTCGCCGCGACGGTCCTGGTGCTGCGCGACCGCGGACTGCTCGACCTGCACGCGCCGATCACCACGTCGGTACCGGGCGTGCGACTGCTCCACGACGGCCGGGAGTGCACGGTGACGGGGGAGCAGCTGCTGTCGAACCGCTCGGGGCTGGGAGAGGACAACGCCTGGGTCGACCGTCACCTCGGCGCCGGCCGGGAGGAGCTCGCGGCGCTGTTCGCGTCGGGCCTGCCGCTCGCCGCGGTCCCCGGCACCGTGTATCAGTACTCCAACCTCGGGCAGTCGCTGCTCGGGCGGGCGGTCGAGGCCGTGACCGGGAGAGCGGTGGAGGACGTGGTGCGCGAGGTGCTCCTGGAGCCGCTCGGGCTGCACCGCACCGCGCACACCCCCGACGCGTTCCCCGACGACGAGCGGGCGCACGGTTTCCGCACGTTCGACGGCGGGGAGACCTTCCGCCCCGAGCCGTTCGTGGGGGCGGGGGCGCTCGGGTGCATCGGCAGCATGGTCAGCACGGTGGACGACATCGCGACGTGGATGTGGTTCCTCGGCTCGGCGTTCACGGATGAGCCTGTGGCGCCGGAGGTGCTCTCACCCGCGTCACGCAGGGAGCTGCAGCAGCCGCGCACGCCCATCCCCGGGCCGCCAGGGGCCTTCCCCGGACACGAGCTCGCCGCCGCCGGCTACGGCTACGGGCTGGTCGTCGAGGAGGATCGACGGTTCGGGCGGATCGTGCAGCATTCGGGCGGGCTGCCCGGGTTCTCGTCGCACATGCGGTGGCACGCCGCGACCGGGCTCGGCGTGGTCGCCTTCGGCAACTCGGATGACTTCGCGGCGCGGCGCGTGGCCGGCGTCGCACTGGACGAGCTCCTCGCGGGCACGGGGGCGCCGTCGGCCGTGGTGCGACCGTGGCGGGAGACCGTGGCGGCGGCGCAGGCCATCGATGCGGCGATCCGTGACGGCCGGTCCGCCTCCGCGTATCCCGTCCTCGCGGATCACGTGCTGGCCGACGTGCCCGCGGATGTGCGGGATGCGCGGCTGGGCGCCCAGCTCGAGGAGATCGGCGGACTCGTGCCGGAGCAGGCGCCGTTCGCCGAGCGTGTGGTCGCCGCCGGGAGCGAGGCCGAGCTGCGCTGGCGGATCGCGGGAGTGCGGGCCGATCTGCGCGTCGAGGTGCGGATGATCGGGCTGCCCGAGCCGCGGATACAGGGGCTGTCGGTCGTGGTCGTGCCGACGGGCGAGTCGCGCGCCGAGGGGGAGCAGCCGGGCCCGGCCGACCGCCACCGCCTCGTGCTCCCCGCGCTCTGACCTCCGGCGCACGAGGGCCGCGGTCACACATCGACCCCGTCCAAAAATCGGTTCTAGGATGGATCCATCCCACCCGATCGTTCTGAGGACCGTCATGCCCGCCACCCCCGTGCGTCGTCTCCTGCCCGCCGCCGCGCTCGCCGCCGTCACCGCCCTGGTGCTCGCCGCGTGCGCCGGTCCCTCCACCGATGCCGACGGGGAGGTGGGCGATGAGCTCGTCTGGTCGATCGAGGGCGCGAACCTCTCCGCGGGGCACATGGATCCGCAGGTCAGCCAGCTCGACGTCTCCGGCATGGTGCAGCGCGCCGTGCTCGACTCGCTCGTGTTCCAGGAGGAGGACGGCAGCTTCAGCCCGTGGCTGGCGACGGAGTGGGAGGTGTCGGACGACAGCACCGAGTACACCTTCACGCTTCGCGACGACGTGACCTTCACCGACGGCGAGCCGTTCGACGCCGAGGCCGTGAAGGCGAACTTCGACCGCATCGTCGACCCGAAGACCAAGTCCGCGCAGGCGGCCAGCATGATGGGCGCCGACTTCTACGAGGGCACGGAGGTCGTCGACGAGCACACCGTGAAGGTCACGTTCACGCAGCCGTACGCCCCGTTCCTGCAGGCCGCCAGCACGCCGCAGCTCGGCTTCTACTCGCCCGCGGTGCTGAAGGAGTCCGCGGCGAAGCTGAAGGCCGGGGGCCCGGGCGTCACCGTGGGCACCGGTCCCTTCGAGCTCACCGAGTACACGCCCGATCAGGAGCTCGTGTACACGCGCAACGACGACTACGCCTGGGGGCCGCACGGGGAGAAGGCGCCGTCGTTCCAGACGCTGCGCGTGGAGATCCAGCCCGAGGCCGCCGTGCGCAGCGGCGTCGTGCGCAGCAGCGAGGCCGACCTCGCCAGCGACATCCCGCCGAACCTGGTCGAGGAGCTCGGCGACGGTGTCACGGTCGACTCGGTCGAGTACCCCGGCCTGCCCTACTCGCTGTACCTGAACGAGAAGTACGGCGTGTTCGCCGACGAGAAGGTGCGCCAGGCGTTCGCGCGGGGCATCGACATCGACGCCGCCGTGGAGGAGATCTACTTCGGCCAGTTCCCGCGGGCGTGGAGCATCCTCGGCTCGACGACGCCCGGGTACGACGCGGCGCTGGAGGGCACGTGGCCGTACGACCAGGACGCCGCGAACGCGCTCCTCGACGAGGCCGGGTGGACCGAGCGCGACGCCGACGGCATCCGCATGAAGGACGGCGCGCGCCTCTCGGTGCGCTGGATCGCGTGGACCCCGGTGCCCGACGACCAGGCCGCGCTCGCGAACGCCATCCAGTCCGACCTCAAGGCGATCGGCTTCGAGGTGCAGCGCGAGGTGCTGGAGCCGGGCGCCTACAACGCGCAGTACGAGCCGAAGACGTTCGACCTCACGGACTGGGGCTTCTCGGGCGTGGACGCCGACTTCCTGCGCAACCACCTGCACAGCGAGGGCTTCCAGAACGCCTCGCAGGTCACCGACCCCCAGATCGACGCGCTGCTGGAGCAGGCGGTCTCCTCGAGCGACCAGGACACCCGCAACGCCCTGTACGCGCAGCTGCAGGAGTGGAACGCCACGTACACCGCGATCGTGCCGCTCTACAGCCCGTCCGCGATCACGGCGGTCGGCGAGCGCGTGAACGGCCTGCAGTACGACCTGTACGGCCGGCCGCTGTTCTACGATGTGACCCTCGGCTGAGTCCGCTCAGCCGCCGGGACGAGGGAAGCAGGACGCAACGGTGAAGGCTGCCCTGCCGCGGATCGCCGGCCTCCTCGCGACCGTGGTGGTGGTGCTGTGGGGCGCCGCCACCCTCGCGTTCCTCGCCTTCCGGCTCATCCCCGGCGACCCGGTCTCGGTGATGCTCGGCCCGCAGGCGCAGGTGAGCGATGAGGTGAAGGACGGCATCCGCGCCGAGCTCGGGCTCGACCGGCCCGTCCTGGAGCAGTACGCGTCGTTCATCGGGCAGCTCGCCCGGGGCGACCTGGGCGAGTCGTATCAGCTGCGGCTGCCGGTGACCGAGGTGATCGGCCGTCAGCTCGGGGCGACCCTGCAGCTGTCCGCGCTGGCCCTGGCGATCGCCGTGGTGCTCGCGCTCGCCGTGACCGTGCTGGTGCGCGGACGGACGGCGCGCGCGGTGGCCGCGGCGGTCGAGCTGGTCGTGCTGTCCTCGCCGGTGTTCTGGATCGGGCTCGTGCTGCTGAGCGTCTTCGCGTTCGGTCTGGGGTGGTTCCCGGTGTCGGGCGCCCGCAACCCTGCGACCCTCGTGCTCCCCGCGGTCACGCTCGCACTGCCGGTGGCGGCCCTGCTGAGCCAGGTGCTGCGCGACGCGCTCGTGCAGGCCGAGCGGATGCCGTTCGCCGAGACGGTCCGCGCGCGGGGGGCGAGCCCGTCGTGGTTCACGCTGCGGCACGGACTCCGTCACGGCGCGGCCTCGGGCATCACGCTGGCCGCCTACCTCACGGGCTCGGTGCTGGGCGGCGCGGTGCTGGTGGAGACGGTGTTCGCGCGGCCGGGGCTGGGGCGCGTGACCCTCGCGGCGATCAGCGACCGCGACCTCCCCGTCATCACCGGCATCATCCTGCTGAGCGCCGTCGTGTTCGTGGCGGTGAACCTCGTGGTCGAGCTCGTGCATCCGCTGATCGACCCCCGGGTGCGGGCCGCAGCGGCCGGAGGCGCCCGATGAGCCGCGGTCAGCGGGCGGCCCTGTGGTCGGCGGTCGCGGTGCTCGCGGTGATCGCGGTCGCGGCGGTGTGGCCCGACCTCCTCGCCCCGCAGGACCCGCTGCAGACCGACGTGCGTTCGGCCCTGCTGCCGCCCAGCCCCGAGCACCTGTTCGGCACCGACCAGAGCGGACGCGACGTGTACGCGCGCGTGGTGCACGGGGCCGGGCGGTCGCTGGGCATCGGGCTCCTCGCGACCGGGATCGCGGTCGTCGTCGGGCTGCTCGTCGGCGCGGTGGCGGGGATGGCGCCGCGGGGCGTGGACCTCACCGTGATGCGGGTCAACGACGTGCTGATGGCGTTCCCCGAGTTCCTGGTGGCGCTCGTGGTGGTCGCGGTGCTGGGCCCGGGACCGGTGAACATCGCGATCGCGGTGACCCTGGCCGCGGTGCCGGTGTACGTGCGCCTGGCCCGGGTGCAGACCAGGACGCTGCGCGTGGCCGAGCACGTGGAGGCCGCGCGCATCCTCGGGGTGCCGCCGCTGCGGGCCTTCACCCGGCACGTCGCCCCCGGGGTGCTGGGCTCGCTCAGCGTGCTCGCGACGATCGGCATCGGATCCAGCATCCTCGCCGCCGCCGGGCTCAGCTTCCTCGGCCTCGGGCCGTCCGAGCCGACCCCGGAGTGGGGGCTGATGCTCGCCGGAGGCCGGAACGTGCTCGGACAGGCGTGGTGGATCTCGGTCTTCCCCGGCATCGCGATCACGCTCTCGGTCGTGTGCGCGACGGTCGTCGGACGGATCCTGCGGGCCAGGGCGGACGGGAGGACGGCATGAGGGCGCTCGAGCTGCGGGGTCTGCGGATCGCGTTCGACGACACGGCGGTCGTGGACGGCGTCTCCCTGTCGGTCGAGCGCGGCGAGTGCGTCGCGATCGTGGGGGAGTCCGGTGCGGGCAAGACCCTCACCGCCCGCGCTCTGCTCGGGCTCACGCCGCGTGCGGCGACCGTGACCGCGGAGGGGCTCGTGATCGACGGGACGGATGCCGCCGCCCTCGGCGAGCGCGCCTGGCGGCGGCTCCGCGGCGCGCGGATCGGCCTGGTGTCGCAGGACGCGCTGGTCTCGCTCGACCCCCTGCGCCGCATCGGGACGGAGGTCGCCGAGCCCCTGCGCCTGCACCGCCTCGCGCGCGGCCGCGGCGCCGTGTCGCAGCGGGTGCAGGAGCTGCTGCGGCGCGTGTGGCTGCCCGAGCCGGAGCGCCGCGCCCGCCAGTACCCGCACGAGCTCTCCGGGGGACTCCGCCAGCGGGCGCTGATCGCCTCGGCGCTCGCGGCGTCCCCGGCGGTGCTGGTCGCGGATGAGCCGACGACGGCGCTGGACGCGACGGTGCAGGCGCGCATCCTCGACCTGCTGCGGGAGATCGCCGACAGCGGGACAGCGGTGCTGTTCATCAGCCACGACGTCGCGGCCGTGCGCCGGCTGGCCGACCGGGTGCTGGTGATGAAGGACGGCGTCGTGGTGGAGTCGGGTCCGGTCGCGGAGGTGCTGGAGCGTCCGCAGCACGAGTACACCCGGGAGCTCATCGCCGCGACCCTGCACGAGCCGCGCGACGCTCCCGCCGGCGAGGCGGCCCCGATCCTCGTGGCCGAGGGCGTGGCGAAGTCGTTCGGCGCCACGGCCGCCGTGGTCGGCGCGTCGTTCACGGTGCCGGAGGGGCGCACGCTCGGGATCGTGGGGGAGTCCGGGTCGGGCAAGACCACGCTCGCGCGGCTCCTGGTCGGCGTCGAGAAGGCGGACACCGGGTCGCTCGCCTGGCAGGGATCGCCGCGGGTGCAGCTCGTGCACCAGAACCCGCTCGGCGCGTTCGACCCGAGGTGGACGATCGGGCGGTCGCTGCGCGAGGCCCTGGAGGCCGGCGGGGTGCCCCGGTCCGAGCGCCGTGCACGGGTCGCGGGGCTGCTCGCCGAGGTCGGCCTCGCCCCGGAGCTGGCCGCCCGGCGCCCGCTCGCCCTCTCCGGCGGACAGCGCCAGCGCGCGGCCATCGCCCGGGCGCTCGCCGCCGACCCCGAGGTGCTGGTGCTCGACGAGCCGGTGTCCGCGCTCGACCCCTCGGTGCGCGAGCGCGTGCTGCGACTGCTGGCGCGGCTGCAGCGGGAGCGACGGCTGACGATGGTCCTGGTCTCTCACGACCTCGACGTGGTGGGCGCGGTCGCCGACGAGGTGCTGGTCATGCAGGACGGGCGCATCGTCGAGCAGGGCACGACGGCCGAGGTGTTCGCCGCGCCGCGACACCCGTTCACGCGCGAGCTCCTGGCCGCGGCCGGTACCGCGCGCCCCTGACCCGATGCCGTGGTCCGGGGGTGCCGCATCCGCGTACACTGGGAGCACGAGCATCGATCCGGCCATCACCGGGGAGCTCTCGGAAGAACGGTCCCGGCCCCGCGCCGTGGCTCAGTAGAACCGAGCGGGGCAGGCCCGTCACAGCCGCAGTGAGAGTGGTCGCGTCGCACGGCGCGGCACGCGAGGTGGTACCGCGGTCCGCGAGGGTCGTCCTCGCAGCAGCATCCGCCACGACGACCACTGCGAGACACGATGACCTACCCGCGCTCCTCCTTCGGACCCGCCGCCGACCAGGCCGCCACTGTGGCGCCGAGCCCCCGCTTCCCGCAGATCGAGGAGGAGGTGCTCGACTTCTGGAAGACCGACGACACCTTCCGCACCTCCATCGCGCAGCGCGAGGGCGCCCCCGAGTGGGTGTTCTACGACGGCCCTCCCTTCGCCAACGGGCTGCCCCACTACGGCCACCTCCTGACCGGCTACGCCAAGGACGTGTTCCCGCGCTTCCAGACCATGATCGGCAAGAAGGTCGACCGCGTCTTCGGATGGGACACGCACGGTCTTCCCGCCGAGCTCGAGGCGATGAAGCAGCTCGGCATCACGGAGAAGCGCGAGATCGAGGAGATGGGCATCGACGTCTTCAACGAGAAGGCGCGTTCGTCCGTCCTGAAGTACACGCACGAGTGGCAGGACTACGTCACCCGCCAGGCGCGCTGGGTCGACTTCGAGCGCGGCTACAAGACGCTCGACCTCGGCTACATGGAGAGCGTGCTGTGGGCCTTCAAGACCCTGTACGACAAGGGACTCGCCTACGAGGGCTATCGCGTGCTGCCGTACTGCTGGCGCGACGAGACCCCGCTCTCCGCGCACGAGCTGCGCATGGACGACGACGTCTACCAGATGCGCCAGGACCCGTCGGTGACCGTGACCTTCCCGCTCACCGGCGCCAAGGCCGAGGCGCTCGGGCTCACCGGCGTGCGCGCGCTCGCCTGGACGACCACCCCGTGGACGCTGCCGACCAACCTCGCGCTCGCCGTGGGGCCCGACATCGAGTACGTCGTGCTCCCCGCGGGCCCTGCGGGCGCGGCCGACGTGCACCAGGGGCGCGGCGCGCCCTCGGCCGACCTGGTCGCCGTCGAGTCGTCGGCGCACCGCTACCTGCTCGCGAAGGACCTGCTGGGCGGCTATGCCAAGGACCTCGGCTACGAGAGCGCGGAGGAGGCGGCGGCCGCGGTCGACGCGACGCTGCGCGGCGCGGAGCTGGCCGACATCACGTACGACCGGCTGTTCGACTACTACGCCGACGAGGAGACCTACGGCACCCAGCACGCCTGGCGCATCCTCGTCGACGACTACGTCACCACGACCGACGGCACCGGCATCGTCCACCAGGCGCCCGCCTACGGTGAGGACGACCAGCGCGTGGCGGGGGCCGCGGGCATCCCGACGATCCTGTCGCTCGACGACGGCGGCCGCTTCCTGCCGAACGTGACCGATGTCGCGGGCGAGCTGTGGATGGACGCCAACAGCCCTCTCGTGCGGATCATCCGCGACAACGGGCGTCTGGTGCGCCTGCAGAGCTACGAGCACTCGTACCCGCACTGCTGGCGGTGCCGGAACCCCCTGATCTACAAGGCCGTGTCGAGCTGGTTCGTCCGCGTCACGGACATCAAGGACGACATGCTCGCGAACAACGAGCAGATCACCTGGGTGCCGGAGAACGTCAAGCACGGACAGTTCGGCAAGTGGCTCGAGGGCGCGCGCGACTGGTCCATCAGCCGCAACCGCTACTGGGGCTCGCCGATCCCGATCTGGAAGAGCGACGACCCCGAGTACCCGCGCGTCGACGCGTACGGGTCGCTGGAGGAGCTGGAGCGCGACTTCGGCACGCTGCCGCGCAATCCGGAGGGCGAGGTCGACCTGCACCGGCCGTACATCGACCACCTGACGCGCCCGAACCCCGACGACCCGACGGGCAAGAGCACGATGCGCCGCATCGAGGACGTGTTCGACGTGTGGTTCGACTCCGGCTCGATGCCGTACGCGCAGGTGCACTACCCGTTCGAGAACCAGGAGTGGTTCGACTCGCACTCCCCGGCGGACTTCATCGTGGAGTACATCGGCCAGACCCGTGGCTGGTTCTACGTCATGCACGTGCTGTCGACCGCACTGTTCGACCGTCCGGCGTTCACGGGCGTCAGCTGCCACGGCATCGTGCTCGGCAGCGACGGCTACAAGATGTCGAAGTCGCTGCGCAACTACCCCGACGTGTCCGAGGTGCTCGACCGCGACGGCTCCGACGCCATGCGCTGGTTCCTCATGTCGAGCGCCGTGCTGCGCGGCGGCAACCTGATCGTCACCGAGGAGGGCATCCGCTCCGGCGTGCGGGAGTTCCTGCTGCCGCTGTGGAACTCGTGGTACTTCTTCGCCACCTACGCCAACGCCTCGGGCGACGGCGGGTACGAGGCGTCGTGGTCCACCTCCTCCACCGACGTGCTCGACCGCTACATCCTGGCGCGCCTGGGCGATCTGGTGCGCGAGGTGCGGGCCGACCTGGAGGGCCTCGACTCGACCACCGCGTCGGCCCGCCTGCGCGACTTCGCCGAGGTCCTGACCAACTGGTACATCCGCCGGTCGCGCGACCGGTTCTGGGTGGGCGTCACCGACGACCCGCAGAGCCGCGAGGCGTTCGACACGCTCTACACCGTGCTGGAGACGCTGTGCCGCGTGGCCGCCCCGCTCGTGCCGCTGGTCAGCGAGCGCGTGTGGCAGGGCCTCACCGGCGGCCGCAGCGTGCACCTGCAGGACTGGCCGGACGCCGGGCAGTTCCCGGCGGCCGACGAGATCCGCGACGCGATGGACGCCGTGCGCGAGCTGTCGAGCGTGGGCAACGCGCTGCGCAAGAAGGAGAAGCTGCGCGTGCGGCTGCCGCTCGCGCGCCTCACCGTCGTGTCGCCGCTGGCGGGCGACCTCGGGCAGTTCGAGGACATCCTCCGCGAGGAGCTGAACGTGAAGTCCGTCGAGCTCGTGTCCCTCACGGAGGACGCCGCGGCGGAGTACGGCATCAGCCACCGGCTGAGCGTGAACGCGCGGGCGGCCGGTCCGCGACTGGGCAAGGACGTGCAGAAGGCGATCCAGGCCGCGCGCTCGGGCGACTGGTCGGAGAGCGACGGCGTCGTCACCGCCGGCGGCATCGCGCTGGAGCCGGCGGAGTACGAGCTCGTGCTGGAGACGACGGGCCGGCCCGAGGGCGAGGCCCTGGCGATCGTGCCGTCGGGCGGCTTCGTGCTGCTCGACACCCGCACCACGCCGGAGCTGGAGGCCGAGGGGCTCGCGCGCGACGCGATCCGCGTGGTGCAGGAGGCGCGCAAGAACGCGGGGCTCGACGTGAGCGACCGCATCGTGCTGGCGCTGAATGCGGCGCCCGCGGAGGCTCCGGCGCTGGAGGCGCACGCCGAGCTGATCGCCGCGGAGACCCTCGCCGTCGCGTTCGCGGTGCAGTCCACGGACGAGCTCGACCGTCTCGTCGACGAGGTCACGAGCCCCGGCGACGGCGTGCACCGCAGTGGGGCGAAGGCCCTCGGGGCGGGCAAGGCGCCCCTGATCGTCACGATCGACACGAACCTGGAGAGGGTGGGCGCATGAGCGCGAGGGACAGGGCGGACGCCGTCTACGAGACGCTGCTGAGCCGTGCGGGGGAGCGGTGGGTGCAGCCGCGCAAGGAGCGCACGGCCCGCGTGCTCCAGTACCTGGACGACCCGCAGCGCACGTACCGCGTGATCCACATCACCGGAACGAACGGCAAGACCTCGACCGCACGGATGATCGAGAGCCTGCTGCGCGCGCACGACCTGCGCACGGGCCTGTTCACGAGCCCGCACCTGGAGCGCTTCACGGAGCGCATCATGATCGACGGCGAGCCGATCGCCGATGAGGCCGTGGCCGACGCCTGGGACGAGATCGAGCCGTTCGTCGCGATCGTCGACGCCGAGCTGGAGGCCGAGGGCGAGGAACCCCTCACGTTCTTCGAGCTGCTGACGGTGCTGGCCTTCGTCGCGGTCGCCGACGCCCCGGTCGACGTGCTGGTGCTCGAGGTGGGCATGGGCGGCGAGTGGGATTCCACGAACACGGCGGACGGCGACGTGGCGGTGTTCGCGCCGATCGACATCGACCACGCCGACCGCCTGGGCGACACGATCGCGAAGATCGCGGAGGTCAAGGCCGGCATCATCAAGGAGGGCGCAGCGGTCGTCTCCGCGCAGCAGCCCGCGGAGGCCGCCGAGGTGCTGCGTCGCGTGGCCGCCGAACGACACGCGACCATCGCCTTCGAGGGCGAGGACTTCGGTCTCGCAGAGCAGAAGCTCGCGGTCGGCGGGCAGCTGCTGACGATCCGCGGCCTGGCCGGGCAGTACGCCGAGGAGTACCTGCCGCTGTACGGTGCGCACCAGGGACACAACGCCGCCCTCGCGGTCGCGGCGGTGGAGTCGTTGATCGGCGGTGCCTCGCAGGCCATCGCGGGCGGCATCATCTCGGACGGCCTGCAGGGGAGCACCTCGCCGGGGCGGCTGCAGCTGCTCGGCATCGCGCCGACGGTGATCGTCGACGGCGCGCACAACCCGCACGGCGCCGCCGCGCTCGCCCAGGCCCTCGACGACAGCTTCGACTTCGACGAGTGGGGTCTGGTGCTGGGCATCCTGGCCGACAAGGACGCGGCGGGCATCGTGGCGACCCTCGCGCCGGCCGCGGCGCACGTGTTCGCGACCGCGCCGGAGTCGGATCGCGCGAGCGATGCCGACATGATCGCCGACCTCGTCGAGCAGACCGGCCGCCGGGCGACCGT
This sequence comes from Microbacterium sufflavum, assembly GCF_023091155.1. NCBI lineage: Bacteria > Bacillati > Actinomycetota > Actinomycetes > Micrococcales > Microbacteriaceae > Microbacterium > Microbacterium sufflavum. The sequence continues at coordinate 179,519 of NZ_JAHWXK010000002.1, forward strand.
CCACCCGTCTCTGGCCGACGCCGCCGACGCGGCGCGCGAGTGGGCGGCCGCCTCCGACCGCCGCGCCGTGATCATCGCCGGATCGGTCGTGCTCGCGGGGGAGGCCATCGCGCTCTCGGAGGACGAGGACTGGAAGGCGGGGTGGCGCGCTTGAGTGCCGACGCCGCGTCGCCGCGCCCCGCGCGCCGACCGCGTCCGCCCCGCACGCTGGTGCAGAAGCTCGCCCCGATCGTGCTCGGCTTCGAGGCGATCGTGGTGTTCCTGGTGGGTCTGACGCTGTTCGGCCTCAAGGCGCTGCCGGCGGGCATCGAGCAGTGGTGGGGCATCGTCGGCGGTGCCGTGCTGGCCCTCGCGTGCATCGTCATCGCGGGGCTCATCACGAAGCCGGGTGCGATCGCCGCCGGCTGGATCGTGCAGGTCATCGTGGCCCTGGCGGCGATCGCCGTGCCGGCGGTGCTGCTCGTCGTGCTGATTTTCGGCGGCATGTGGGCGTATGCGACCATCATGGGGGCTCGGCTCGACGCACGACGTCCCGCTCAGCCCTCGACCGAGACTCAGACAGAGAGTGAATGACATGGCCACCGAAGAAACCCTCGTCCTCGTCAAGCCCGACGGCGTCGCCCGCGGCCTCACCGGCGCGATCCTCGCCCGCATCGAGGCGAAGGGATACGCGCTCGTCGACATCCGCCTGGTCGAGCCCGACCGGGACCTGCTCGCGCAGCACTACGCCGAGCACGAGGGCAAGCCGTTCTACGAGCCGCTGCTGGAGTTCATGATGTCGGGGCCCTCCGTCGCGATCCGGCTCGCGGGCAACAGGGTCATCGAGGGGTTCCGCTCGCTCGCCGGCACCACCGACCCGACGACCGCCGCGCCCGGCACGATCCGCGGCGACTTCGGGCGCGACTGGGGCCTGAAGGTGCAGCAGAATCTGGTGCACGGTTCGGACAGCCCGGAGTCGGCCGCCCGGGAGCTGGGCATCTGGTTCGACTGACGACCACACGACGAAGCCCGTCCGCCGAGAAGGCGGACGGGCTTCGTCGTGCGTGCGGCCGGCTCAGAAGACCATGCCGATGACCTCGCCCAGCAGGTCGAGCCCGCGCAGCTGCGCGAGCAGGATCACCACGGCGTAGGCCAGGACGGTCGCGAGCGGCACCCACGCCATGAGGCGGTTCGCGCGGGCCTGGGTCTTCTCGTTGCTCGTGAAGCTCCCGTTGCGGGTGAGGTGGAGCATGGTCGCGAAGAACGTGGGGATCGTGACAGACCAGGTGAGCATGCACCAGGGGCAGAGCACGCCGAGGTTGGGGGCGTACAGGCTCTGCCAGATCAGCCAGCAGACGAGCCCGAAGGCGAAGGTGATTCCGGCGCCGAACGTGAGCCAGAACCAGCGGGGGAAGCGGGCGCCGGCGAGCAGGGCGACGCCCATGAACAGCGGCGCCATCCAGCCGGCGATGCCGATGATCGGGTTCGGGAAGCCGAACACCTCGCCCTGCCACGAGCCGAGGTTCTTCCCGCACTGGATCATGACGCTCACGTTGCAGCTGAGGTCGGCGTCGGGGTTGGCGAGCTGGATGAACTTGTCCATCGTGAGCTGGAAGGCGGCGAACCACCCGATGACGGCCGCGACGATCAACCAGACGGCGTAGACGACGGGGCGGGTGCGCTGCTCGCTCATGTTCAGGATTATCTCAGCGAGTGCTATGGATGGGGCGAGAACGGCCCCGGGGAAAACCCGCCATCATCACCGATGCCGCGAACGGGGCCATGTGGTGCGATAATGACCTGTGATGCGATGAACGGCGCCGCCGCGACACGCATCGACGCAGACTTCGGGGCCCATGCCCCACGCGACCAGAGCCCAGAGCCGGTCGCACGCCGATTGAGTTCGCGGAACCCGCGGGTACCGCATGAGATTTCACGGAGCACCCGGTGCCCGTGCAGGGAGTACGCCAGAGATGGCCGATGAGAACAATGACCACAACCCCTCCGCTCTCGATCTCCCGGCTGGTGCCGCGGATCCGGTGACGGAGCCCACGGCTCCCGCGACCGACGACTCGCTCGTCGCGCCGCTCGCCGAGGACGACACGGCGGACATCGCCGCCGACGTCGCCGCAGACGAGCTCGCCGCCGACAACGCCGCCGCGGAAGACGCGGCCGCCGCCGCCGACGATGCCGCCGCTGCCGCGGTGGAAGACGCCGCCGCCGCTCAGGACGCCGCCGACGCGGTCTCCGACCGGCCCGACGCCGCCTCGGCGTCCGGCGTTCCGGCCGACGAGGAGAGCGCGGCCGAGGCTCCTGCCGACGCCGCCGCTGACGCGCCGGCGAGCCGGGAGGCTGCCGGAGACGCTCCCGCCGAGGCCGCGCCCGCCGCCGATGTGCCCGCCGAGGACGCTCCCGTCACGGATGCGCCGTCCGACGATGCTCCCGCCGAGGGCGAGCCCGCCGCCGAGGCGTCGTCCGACGATGCTCCCGCCGCCGAGGCGCCGTCCGAGGCCGCTCCCGCCGCCGAGAAGACGGAGCCCGAGGCCCCGGCGCCCCTGACCGCCGTCTCCCTGGGCCTGCTGCCCGAGGTGTTCGTGTCGCAGGTGTCGACCCAGCTGCACTTCTACGCGCCCGAGGTCGTCCCGCTGCCGGCACGCCCCGGTCGCGACGAGCGTCCTGCCGAGCGCGACCAGGAGGAGTCGTCCTCCGGCCGCCGTGGCCGCCGCCGCCGCGGAGGTTCCGACGGCGACGAGCAGCGCGACGAGCCGCGTCAGCGCCAGCGCGTCGTGGAGTACATCACCGAGCCGAAGGCCATCAAGGGCTCGACGCGCCTGGAGGCCAAGAAGCAGCGCCGCCGTGACGGGCGCGACGCGGGTCGCCGTCGTCCGGTCGTCACCGAGGCGGAGTTCCTCGCGCGCCGCGAGTCGGTCGACCGCAAGATGGTCGTGCGCTCCAAGAACGGTCGCACGCAGATCGGCGTGCTGGAGGACGGCGTGCTCGTGGAGCACTACGTCGCCCGCAACCAGGACGCGTCGCTCATCGGCAACGTCTACCTCGGCCGTGTGCAGAACGTGCTCCCCAGCATGGAGGCCGCGTTCGTCGACATCGGCCGTGGTCGCAACGCCGTGCTGTACTCCGGCGAGGTGGACTGGGACGGCGTCGAGACCGGCAACCAGCCGCGCCGCATCGAGCTGGCCCTCAAGCCCGGCGACCGCGTGCTCGTCCAGGTCACGAAGGACCCGGTCGGCCACAAGGGCGCCCGCCTCACGAGCCAGATCTCGCTGCCCGGCCGCTACCTGGTGTACGTGCCCGGCGGGTCGATGAACGGCATCAGCCGCAAGCTGCCCGACAACGAGCGCGCCCGACTCAAGCGCATCCTCAAGGAGGTGCTGCCCGAGTCCTCCGGCGTGATCGTCCGCACGGCCGCGGAGGGTGCGACCGAGGAGCAGCTGACGCGCGACGTCCAGCGGCTCACGTCGCAGTGGGAGCACATCCAGAAGCAGGTGGAGAGCCAGCAGGCACCCGCGCTGCTGCACGCCGAGCCGGATCTGCTGGTCAAGATCGTCCGCGATGTCTTCAACGAGGACTTCACGAAGATGCTCATCCAGGGTGAGGACGCGCAGCGCACGATCCGCGCCTACCTGGAGAGCGTCGCGCCCGACCTGCTCGAGCGCGTCGAGTCCTACGAGGACGAGGTCGACCCCTTCGACGCGTTCCGGATCACCGAGCAGATCGAGAAGGCGCTCGACCGCAAGGTGTGGCTGCCGTCCGGTGGCTCGCTCGTGATCGACCGCACCGAGGCGATGACGGTCGTCGACGTCAACACCGGCAAGTTCGTCGGCTCGGGCGGCAACCTCGAGGAGACCGTCACCAAGAACAACCTCGAGGCGGCGGAGGAGATCGTCCGTCAGCTGCGGCTGCGCGACATCGGCGGCATCATCGTGGTCGACTTCATCGACATGGTGCTGGAGTCCAACCGCGACCTCGTGCTGCGGCGTCTGATCGAGTGCCTGAGCCGCGACCGCACGAAGCACCAGGTGGCCGAGGTCACGTCGCTGGGCCTCGTGCAGATGACCCGCAAGAAGCTGGGCCTCGGGCTGCTGGAGACCTTCAGCGAGGCGTGCGAGGTCTGCGCGGGTCGCGGCGTCATCGTGCACCACGACCCGGTGGTCAAGCACCGCGCCAACGGCGGCAACGGCGGAGGCGGAGGAAACGGCGGTCGCCGCCAGCGCGGCAACGGGAACGGCAACGGCAACGGCAACGGGAACGGCAACACCGCTCCGGTCGTGGCCGCGGTGACGCACAGCATCACGGAGGGCGCGAAGTCGGCGCTCGCCCAGATCGCCGCGTCGACCATCGCCCCCTCGGGCGACGCCCCCGCCGAGAGCGCACCGGCCGAGCAGGCCGCCGCGCCCGCCGCCGAGCGTCCGAAGAAGGCCCGCAAGAAGCGCGGGGCCGACCGCAAGGGCCCGAAGTCACCGGCCGAGGAGCTCCTCGACTCGGTGCTGGACGCGCTTCCCGAGCCGAAGGCACCGGGGCAGGGGCGTGGTCGCCGCCGGGTGACCACGGCCGCGCTCTCCGGCACGCCGGTGTCGGTGGCGGCGGAGAGCTCAGCGCAGCCGGTCGCGGCCGCGGACCCGGAGGCCTGACGCGATCAGGCGGCGCACCAGTTCCTTCCCCGGAACGTGCTGGGCGCCGCCGGCGATCAGCCGCGCCACCGCGTCCTCCGGGACGTCGTAGTGGTCCAGGTCGAACGCGCGCGCCGGGATGCCGTGCGCGCGGGCGAAGTCGTGCAGCTCGTCGAGGTCGGTGTCGCTGACCAGGTGCGCCCACAGGCGTCCATGGGCCGGCCAGAGGGGGTCGTCGACGAGTACGGTCACCTCGCCAGCCTACGACCGGAGGCGCGACCGGTCTCACTTTGCGAGGGGCTCCGGCATCCGGTAAAGTAGTCCCTTGGTGCGCATGCCGCGTCGTCCTCGACGGCCGATGCGGAGAGTCTTGCATTCGCGCCCGTCGTACCAGCGACGCATGCAAGCAACAGTCTTCCCGTGAGATTCTCGGAGCCGCGTGCTCCCCAACGAAACAGGTATGAAGTGGTTTACGCAGTAGTGCGCGCCGGTGGCCGGCAGGAGAAGGTCGAGGTCGGCACCATCGTTCAGCTCGACCGTGTTCAGGCGGCCCAGGGCGAGAAGATCGAGCTGCCCGCTGTGCTGCTCGTCGACGGCGCCACGGTGACCACCGACGCCGACGCGCTGGCGAAGGTCAAGGTCACGGCCGAGGTCGTGGGCAACCTCCGCGGCCCGAAGATCGTCATCCAGAAGTACAAGAACAAGACCGGCTACAAGAAGCGTCAGGGCCACCGCCAGGAGCTCACGCGCGTCAAGATCACCGGCATCAAGTAAGACCGAGGAGACACAGGACATGGCACACAAAAAGGGCGCAAGCTCCACCCGCAACGGTCGTGACTCCAACGCTCAGCGACTCGGTGTGAAGCGCTTCGGCGGTCAGCAGGTCCTCGCCGGCGAGATCATCGTCCGCCAGCGCGGCACGCACTTCCACCCCGGCGTGAACGTCGGCCGTGGTGGCGACGACACGCTGTTCGCTCTGGCCGCCGGTGCGGTCGAGTTCGGCGCGAAGGGCGGCCGCAAGGTCGTCAACATCGTCGCTGCTGCTGAGTGATCACAGCACCACGCTAGACATCCGGTTCGGGGCGGGCTTCGGCTCGCCCCGTCCGCGTATCTGCCGTCCGTCTTCCCCCGCTACCCGAAGGACACGCACACATGGTCACGTTCGTCGACACCGTCACGCTGCACCTCCGTGCGGGTAAGGGCGGCAACGGCTGCGTCTCGGTGCACCGGGAGAAGTTCAAGCCCCTCGGCGGCCCCGACGGCGGCAACGGCGGCGACGGTGGCGACATCGTCCTGGTCGCCGATCCGCAGACGGGCACGCTGCTGTCGTACCACCACTCGCCGCACCGCTCCTCGGGCAACGGCGGGCCGGGCATGGGCGACCACCGGTCGGGCTTCGACGGCGAGTCCCTGGAGCTTCCGGTCCCGGTCGGCACGGTGGTCAAGTCGCCGTCCGGCGAGGTGCTCATCGATCTGATCGAGCCGGGGGAGCGTTTCGTCGTGGCCGCCGGCGGCCAGGGCGGCCTGGGCAACGCCGCCCTCGCGACGCCCAAGCGCAAGGCCCCCGGTTTCGCCCTGCTCGGCACGCCCGGCTATGAGGGCGACGTCGTGCTCGAGCTGAAGACCGTCGCCGACGTCGCGCTGGTGGGCTACCCGTCCGCCGGCAAGTCGAGCCTGATCGGCGCCATCTCGGCCGCACGCCCGAAGATCGCGGACTACCCCTTCACCACGCTCCACCCGAACCTGGGCGTCGTGCAGGTGGAGGACTTCCGGTTCACGGTCGCCGACGTGCCGGGACTGATCGAGGGCGCGAGCGAGGGCAAGGGCCTCGGCCTGGAGTTCCTGCGTCACGTCGAGCGGTGCTCGGCCCTGCTGCACGTGCTCGACTGCGCCACGCTCGAGCCGGGCCGCGACCCGATCTCCGACCTCGACGTCATCCTCGCCGAGCTGGCCGCCTACGAGGTGCCGGAAGGCCAGACGCCGCTGCTGGAGCGCCCGCAGCTCGTCGCGCTCAACAAGGTGGACGTGCCGGAGGCGCGCGACCTCGCCGAGCTCGTGCGCCCCGATCTGGAGGCGCGCGGCTTCCGCGTGTTCGAGATCTCGACGGTGTCGCACGAGGGTCTTCGCCCGCTCACGTTCGCGTTGGGCGAGCTGGTGGAGAAGCACCGCGCCGAGAACATCGCGGCGGAGAAGCCGCGTGAGCGCGTGGTCATCCGGCCGCGGGGCTCGAAGAAGGACTTCTCGATCCGCGTCGAGGGCGGCACCTACGGCAACGTGTACCGCATCCTCGGCGAGAAGCCGGTGCGCTGGGTGCAGCAGACCGACTTCCAGAACGAGGAGGCCGTGGGCTACCTGGCCGACCGCCTCGAGAAGCTGGGTGTCGAAGACGAGCTGTTCCGCCTCGGTGCCGTGCAGGGCTCGACGGTCGTGATCGGCGAGGGCGACAGCATCGTGTTCGACTGGGAGCCCACCATGAGCTCGGCCGCGGAGCTCATGACCGCGCCGCGTGGCACCGACCCGCGCCTGGCGCCGAACTCCCGCCGCACCACGTCCGAGCGCCGCGAGCAGTACTACGAGCGGATGGACGCCAAGGCGCAGGCGCGCGCGGAGCTGGAGGCCGAGCGCCTCGCCACCGCCCGCGAGGGCGACGAGTGACCGCACGCACGCGCGCCGACCTCGCGTCGGCGTCGCGCATCGTCGTGAAGGTCGGTTCGTCGTCCATCAGCGGCGAGTCGTCCTGGCGCATCCCGGTGATCGTGGAGGCCCTGGCCGCCGCGCACGCCAGGGGAGCCGAGGTGGTCCTGGTGTCGTCCGGCGCGATCGCCTCCGGCATCCCGTTCCTCCGGCTCGACGCCCGCCCGACCGATCTGGCGACGCAGCAGGCCGCCGCGGCGGTGGGCCAGAACATCCTCGTGTACCGCTACCAGGAGGCCCTGCGCCCGTTCGACATCGTCGCCGGGCAGGTGCTGCTCACCACGGGTGACCTGGAGAACCCGACGTCGCGGTCGAATGCCCGTCGGGCCATGGAGCGGCTGCTGGGTCTGCGCACCCTGCCGATCGTGAACGAGAACGACACCGTGGCGACGCAGGAGATCCGCTTCGGCGACAACGACCGCCTCGGCGCGCTCGTGGCACAGCTGATCGAGGCCGACGCGCTGATCCTGCTGAGCGACATCGAGTCGCTCTACACCAAGCCGCCGACCGACCCGGGTGCCGAGCCGATCGACGTCGTGGCCCCCGACGCCGACCTGTCCGGACTGGAGTTCGGATCGACGGTCGTGAACAGCGTCGGTACCGGGGGAGCCGCCACCAAGGTCTCGGCGGCACGTCTCGCTGCAGCCTCGGGGATCGGCGTGCTGGTGACCAGCGCCGACCTGGTCGACCGGGCCCTCACGGGCGACGACATCGGGACCTGGTTCGAACCGGCGACCTCCTAGACTGGGCGGATGACCGACCCGACCCCCCAGGCGCGCCTGGAGCGCGCGAAGGAGGCCTCCCGCGCCACGGCCGGCCTCACCAGCGACGACAAGGCGCGCGCTCTCGAGGCGATCGCCCTGGCTCTGGAGGAGAACGCGCCGCGGATCATCGAGGCGAACGGGCGCGACATCGCCCGCGGCCGCGAGGACGGCATCGGCGACTCGCTGATCGATCGCCTGCGGCTCGACGAGCGCCGGGTCTCCGCGCTGGCCGCGGCGGTGCGCGAGGTGGCGGCGCTGCCCGACCCGGTCGGTCGCGTGGTCGGCGGTCACCGCATGCCCAACGGTGTCGCGCTGGAGCAGGTGCGGGTGCCGTTCGGCGTGGTCGGTGCGATCTACGAGGCCCGGCCGAACGTGACGGTCGACATCGCCGCCCTCGCCCTGCGGTCCGGCAACGCCGTGGTGCTGCGCGGGGGCAGTGCCGCGCGCGACTCGAACACCGTGCTGGTGGAGGTCATGCGTGGCGCTCTGGAGGGGGCCGGGGTCACCCCGGAGGCGATCCAGACGGTCGACGACTTCGGTCGCGAGGGCGCGAAGGCCCTCATGCACGGTCGCGGTCTGATCGACGTGCTCGTTCCCCGCGGCAGTGCCGGCCTGATCGAGACGGTCGTGACGGAGTCGACCGTGCCGGTGATCGAGACCGGCGCCGGCAACGTGCACATCGTGCTCGACGAGAGCGCGCCAGACGACTGGGCGCGCGACATCGTGGTGAACGCCAAGGTGCAGCGTCCGAGCGTGTGCAACGCGGTGGAGACCGTGCTCGTGCACCGGCAGGCCGCGCCGCGGCTGATCCCCCTCGTCGCGAGCGCGCTCATGAGCGAGGGTGTGGCGATCCACGGCGACGACATCGTCGCGGGGATGGTCGCCACCGTGATCCCGGCGACCGAGGAGGACTGGGCGACCGAGTACCTGAGCCTGGACATCGCGATGAAGGTGGTCGACTCGCTCGACGATGCGCTCGACCACATCCGCCGCTACAGCACGGGTCACACCGAGTCGATCATCACGACGGACACCCGCAACGCCGAGCGGTTCCTGGCCGAGGTGGACTCCGCGGTGGTCATGGTGAACGCGTCGACGCGCTTCACCGACGGCGGGGAGTTCGGATTCGGCGCCGAGGTCGGCATCTCGACGCAGAAGCTGCACGCCCGCGGGCCGATGGGACTGTCCGAGCTGACCAGCACGAAGTGGCTCGCGCGTGGGGCGGGTCAGACGCGCGGCTGAGGGCTAGACTGGGGGACGCTGCATCCCCGACACCCGAGACAGCACGCCACGAAACGGAGCAAGGATGAACCTCGTCGCACAGATCGCGATGGCCGCCGCAGAGACCGAGCACCACGGCAACGTCGCGCTCGACACCCTGATCTTCGGAGTCATCGCCGCGATCGTGTTCGCCGCTCTCGGGTTCGTCACGCTGTCGTACAAGAACGTGGCGAACCGTCACTCGGCGAAGGCGGAGGCCTGGGCGGCGAAGCACGGCAAGGACGGCCACGAGGCGGGACACGGCCACTAGGCCTTTCATGAGCACTGCGACCACGCGCGCACCGCGCATCGGCGTGATGGGCGGCACCTTCGACCCGATCCATCACGGCCACCTGGTCGCCGCCAGCGAGGTCGCGCACTCCTTCGATCTCGACGAGGTGGTCTTCGTTCCCACCGGACGGCCGTGGCAGAAGGCGGAGGTCACGCCCAGTGAGCACCGCTATCTCATGACCGTCATCGCGACCGCGTCGAACCCCCGGTTCACGGTGAGCCGGGTCGACATCGATCGCGCCGGCCCCACCTACACGATCGACACGCTCCGCGATCTCAAGGCTCAGCGGCCCGACGCGGAGCTGTTCTTCATCAGCGGCGCCGACGCCGTGGCGCAAATTCTCAGTTGGAGAGACCATGATGAACTGTGGGAACTGGCCCACTTCGTCGCGGTCTCCCGCCCAGGACACGTTCTGAGCATCGACGGCCTCCCGAGCGACGACGTCAGCCAGCTGGAGGTGCCGGCGCTGTCGATCTCGTCGACGGACTGCCGAGAGCGAGTCCGCGACGATCAACCGGTCTGGTACCTCGTCCCCGACGGCGTCGTCCAGTACATCGCGAAGCACCATCTGTATCGGAGCAAGGAATGAGCACATCGGATCAGCGAGGTCCGCTCACGCGGAAGCAGCTGCGGGAGATCCGGTTGACTGGATCCACCCCGGTCATCACGGAGGAGCAGGCCGAGGCCGCTGCGGAGGCGGCGAACGCGACTCCGCCGGCGGCCCCGCTTCCCCGCGCGGCCGAGCCCGCCCCCGTGGCGCCGGCCCCGGTGGCCGACTCCGCGGTCGACCTCGGTGCCGCACCGCTCACCCGTCGCCAGGCGCGTGAGCAGGAGAAGATCAAGACCGCATCCGTGCCGGTCGTGGGAGCCGAGGCGACCGAGGACGACCGCGACACCGCCCCCCGCGCAGAGGAGTCGGACGACGACTCGTCGATCGTCTCGGGCATCCCCGACTTCTCCTCGCCATCGGCCCCGGTGGTCGACGAGGTCGACGACGACGACGTCGACGACGAGGTGTCGATCGAGCCGGTGAGCGCCGCCGACGCCGTCGAGTCCGTCGGGAGCGTGCCGCTCGCCGAGCCGGCGGAACCGGAACCGGTCGACGTGGCCGAGCTGCTCGGCGTCCCCGACACCGCGGAGGCCGACGAGGTCGAGACCGGGTCGACGGACGAGCGCGACGACCTGCTCGCCGATCAGGACGACGACCGCGGCGAGGTCGCCGACGGCGAGCGTCCCACCGTGAGCCCCGCGTTCGGCGAGGGCGTGCTGGCCGCCGAGGAGCCGGCGAAGCCCGCGTCGTTCCGGCCGTCCTTCGACGAGCTGCTCACGTCCAACGACTCGGGCGGCTCGCACCGCTCGCCCAACGCGCTGATCTTCACGCCGTCGCCCGGGGAGGGGTCGCTGTCCGGGCCCGTCGCGTCGACGGGGGAGATCCTCATCACGGGTTCCTACGAGCTGCCGAAGGGCATCGGCTCGCAGGGCCACGCACACGGCACCGCCGACGGCAAGGATGTCGACGCCGTCCTCATCGACGGGGAGCTGCCTCCGGCGTCCTCGCCCACCCCCATCGCTGCCAGCTCGGCTGTCAGCACCATCAAGCCCGCCGGCGAGGTCATCCGTCCGCCCGCGCCCGAGAAGGGCAATCGGCTGATGCTGATCCTGGCGATCGTCGCCGGTGGCCTCGCTCTCGCGCTGGGTGTGGCGCTGGTCGTCGCCTTCACCACGAATGTGTTCTGATGCAATCACCTGAAACCGCCGAAGAGATGCTGCGCATCGCCGCCGAAGCCGCCGTCGCGAAGGGCGGGGAAGACCTGGTGGCGCTCAACGTCTCCGAGCCTCTTCCGCTCGTCGACATCTTCCTGCTCGTCACGGGCAACAGCGAGCGCAACGTCGCCGCGATCGCCGACGAGATCGAGGACCGCCTGGTCGAGTCCGGCCACAAGCGCGTGCGCCGCGAGGGCCGCGCGGAGGCGCGGTGGGTGCTGCTCGACTTCGGCGACCTGATCGTGCACGTCTTCCATCAGGAGGAGCGCGTCTACTACGGGCTCGAGCGCCTGTGGAAGGACTGCCCCGTGATCCCGCTCGACGTCGTCGAGACCGCTGCAGACGCGGGCTGAGGTGGCCACCCATCTGGTGACCGGCGCCGGTTCCGGTATCGGCGCCGTCCTCGCCCGTCGCCTCCTCGAGCGCGGCGACCACGTGGTCGTGCTGGCGCGCGACGCGGGGAGGGCGCGGCAGATCTCCGACGAGCTCCCCGGTGCCACGGCGATCGTGGGCGACCTCGCGCAGCCGGGGCGGCTCTCGTGGGCGCTGTCGAAGCAGAGCCTGCCCGACCGCCTCGACGGTCTCGTGCACGCCGCCGGTGTCGTGGACCTCGGTGCCGTGGGCGAGCTCACACCCGCCCTGTGGGAGCAGCAGCTCGCCGTCAACCTGGTCGCGCCCGCGGAGCTGACGCGCCTGCTGCTGCCGGTGCTGCGGGTGTCGCGCGGGCATGTGGTGTTCGTCAACTCCGGGGCCGGGCTCCGGGCGAACCCGGAGTGGTCCGCCTATGCGGCATCGAAGCACGGCCTGCGGGCCCTCGCCGACGCACTGCGTGCGGAGGAGGCGGAGCACGGCGTGCGCGTGACCTCGATCTACCCCGGCCGCACGGCCACGCCGATGCAGGAGCGGGTGCACCGACAGGAAGGGGCGGAGTACGACGCATCGCGCTTCATCACCCCGGACGCGGTGGCGACCACGATCCTCACGGCGCTCGACCTTCCGCGCGACGCCCACCTCACCGACCTGACCGTCCGTCCCGCCGGCTGAGCCGCGGCACTCAGGCCGACAGCCGCGTGCGTCGCTGGAGCATGCCCCGCTCGGCGCGCGTCTGCGGCGGGATGGCCGACAGCAGCGCCTGCGTGTACGGGTGCGCGGGGTGCCGGTAGACCTCCTCCGTGTCGCCGACCTCGACCATGTCGCCGAGGTACATCACGGCGACGCGGTCGGCGATGTGCCGCACGAGGGACAGGTCGTGCGCGATGAACACGATCGACATGCCCAGACGCTCGCGCAGCTCGCACAGCAGGTCGATGATCTGCGCGCGGATGGAGACGTCGAGCGCCGACACCGGCTCGTCGCACACCAGGACATCGGGGTCGAGCGCGAGGGCACGGGCGATGCCGATCCGCTGTCGCTGTCCGCCGGAGAACTGGTGCGGGAAGCGCGAGGCCATGTCGGGGTCGAGGCCGACCAGTTCGAGCAGCTCGGAGACCCGCTCGCGGCGTGACGCCGGGGTGCCGGTGCGGGTGGCGGCGAGCGGCTCGGCGATGATCTGCTGCACGGTCATGCGCGGGTTCAGCGACATGTACGGGTCTTGGAACACCATCTGCACGCCGCGGCGCAGCACCTTGCGGTCGCGCAGCCGGCCCCGCGTCACGTCCTGGTCCCGGTAGCGCAGTGTGCCGGCGTCGGGGGAGTCGAGGCCGACGAGCATGCGCGCCAGGGTGGACTTGCCGCTGCCGGACTCGCCGACGATCGCGAGGATCTCGCCGCTGCGCAGGGAGAGGTCGACGCCGCCGACGGCCGTGACGCGGTGTGCGCGTCGTCCGCTTCCGGAGCGGAACGTGCGCTCGAGTCCTCGTCCCTCCAGGATCGGCGCGGAGCCGTCGTCGTCCGCCGCGGCGCTCACGTCCTGCGGCATCGAGTCGAGCAGCTGCAGCGTGTACGGGTGCTGGGGTGCGGTGAGCACGTCGTCCGCCGGGCCGGATTCCACGATGCGCCCGGTGCGCATCACGGCGACGCGGTCGGCGACCTCCATCACGACGCCGAGGTCGTGGGTGATCAGGAGGACGCCCATGCCGAGGCGGTCGCGCAGCGACAGCAGCAGGTCGAGGATCTGCGCCTGCACCGTGACGTCGAGGGCGGTGGTCGGCTCGTCGGCGATGATCAGGTCGGGGTCGAGCGCGATGGCCATCGCGATCAGGATGCGCTGCCGCTGTCCGCCGGAGAACTGGTGCGGGTAGTCGCGGACGCGCTTCTCCGGGCTGGGGATGCCGACCAGGGTGAGCAGTTCGACGGCGCGCGCCTCGGCTTCGCGACGACCGACGGGCGTGTGCGCGCGGATCAGGTCGATGATCTGGTCGCCGATGCTCAGCACGGGGTTGAGTGCGGAGAGAGCGTCCTGCATCACGAGGCTCACCCGGACGCCGCGCAGGCGCCGATGCTGCTCCGGCGTGACGGTGAGCAGGTCGGTGTCGCCGAGGGAGAGGGTCGCGGCCTCCACGGTGCCGTTGTCGATGAGGCCCATGATCGCGCGCGCCGTCATCGACTTGCCGGAGCCGGACTCGCCGAGCAGCGCGAACACCTCGCCGCGGTGCACGATGAGGTCGATGCCATCGACCACGCGCTGGGGTCCGCGCGAGCCGTCGAGGGTCACGGTGAGGCCGCGGACGTCGAGGACGACGGTGTTCTCGGGGACGGATGTGTTCTCCATGGATGACATCATGCCAGCATCCTGGCGCTGAATTGTTTCGAACAGGAAACATCTCGGCCGAAAATCATCACAACAGTTGACTTTCGCGCCGGAATCGTCGAGATTCGAGGAAATCTCCCGCTCGACGAACGGGAGGCCACCCCCGTATCGACCCGAAGGAGCGCATCCGTGCTCGAACAAGCAGACCGCTACACCGGCTACACCGCGTACGACTACCTGGAAGCCGGCAAGGACTACCGCGAGTTCCGCTACGCCAAGCAGATCGGCCGCGTGCCGGCGTACGACCTCGGCCTCAGCGACGCGCAGAAGGAGCGCACCGAGCGCCTCCTCCGCGAAGAGACCGTGATCTCGCTGCACGAGCACGTGCAGGTCTTCCCCGAAGACATGGGCGAGCTGCGCGACCACATCCGCCAGGGCCGCGAACCCACCGGCTACCAGGGCCTCGCCCGCTCCGGTCTGACCGCGGTGTTCGACAACGGCATGGACGGCACCTGCTGTATCTCCAGCGACGCCGGGTGGAAGTACCAGGACGTGCTGTTCGACCTCGGCGTGCGCATGGCCGACCTCGCGCACCAGGACTTCGTGATCAAGGCCGAGTCGATCAAGGACATCCGGTACGCCGCGGAGACCGGCCGCGTCGCGCACATCTTCGCGCTCGAGGCCGCGACCATGATCGAGAACGAGGTCGACCGGCTCGATGTCCTGTACGGCTTCGGCGTTCGCCAGATGGGCATCGCCTACTCCGAGGCGAACATGCTCGGCGGCGGCCTCAAGGAGCGCGGCGACGGCGGACTCACCTACTTCGGCGAGCGCGCCGTGGAGCGGATGAACAAGCTCGGCATCGCGATCGACATCTCGCACTCGGGCGACCAGACGTGCCTCGACGTGATCGCCCACTCCACCAAGCCGGTCTTCATCACCCACGCGGGCGCCCGCGGACTGTGGCCGACGAACCGCATGAAGACGGACGAGACGATCATCGAGTGCGCCAAGCGCGGCGGGGTCATCGGCATCGAGGCCGCACCGCACACCACCATCTCGCCCCAGCACCCGAAGCACTCGCTGGAGTCGGTCATGGACCACTTCCAGTACTGCGTCGACCTGGTCGGCCTGGAGCACGTGAGCTTCGGACCCGACACGCTGTTCGGCGACCACGTGGGCCTGCACGACGCGTTCTCCTCGAACCTGTCGCTGGGTCAGGCGCACGCCAACGTCGACTACGAGAAGCAGCCGTACGTCGACGGCATCGAGAACCCCGCCGAGGCCTTCTACAACATCATCGGCTGGCTCGTGAAGCACGACTACTCCGACGACGAGATCCGCGCGGTCGTCGGCGGCAACACCATGCGCGTCCTCGAGGAGGTCTGGGTCTGATGAAGCACAACACGTTCCTCGCACTCGGTGCGGCCGCGGTCCTCGCCGTCGGCCTCGCCGCGTGCGCCCCCACGGCACCCGAGCCGGGGGAGTCGTCCGCCGCGACCGGGCCGAGCGATGAGACGCTCAGCATCGGTACGACGACCGACGTCGTGAACTTCAACCCCGTGCTCGGCAACAGCCGCACGGACTCGTGGGTCACCAACCTGATGTACCCGCACCTGCTGAGCATCAGCGACGACGGGACCAAGGAGGCGCACGTCGCCACCGAGTGGGGCTACGTCGACGACACCACCGGGTTCTACGAGATCCGCGACGACCTGACCTGGAGCGACGGCGAGCCGCTCACGGCGGAGGACGTCGCGTGGACGCTGAACGCGGTCAAGCGCGACCAGGCGCCCGGCACGTTCTACGGACAGCTGGGCAACCTCGACACCGCGACCGCGGTGAGCGACACCCGAGTCGAGCTGACGCTCACGCAGCCCGACTCGTCGATCATCGACGAGATCGGCTTCTGGGGTGTCGTCGTGCCGCAGCACGTGTTCGAGCCGAAGGGATCGATCGCGGAGTTCGCGAACGACGGCAGCGACGGCGGCTGGGTGGGCATGGGCCCGTTCATCATGACCGACTTCCAGGTCGGCCAGCACTACACGCTCGAGCGCGTGGAGGACTACCCGCTGGTCGACGGCGGCGTCCCCGGACCCGCCGAGGTCGTGTACCGCGTGTACCCCGACGTGAACACCGAGATCCTGGCGCTGCAGAGCGGCGAGATCGACGTGATCGCCAATGCCCTCCCGCCCGCACAGGTCGAGCAGCTGAAGGGCACCGACGGACTGCAGGTGATCGAGGCCGCCGGTCTCGGCTACGCGCACCTCGTCTACAACATGGAGAAGCCCGACCTCGCGAAGACCGAGGTGCGCCAGGCGCTCGCCCACGCGGTGGACTACGAGGCCATCCGCACGGTCGTCCTGCAGGGGCAGGCCGTCTCCACGGGATCCAGCGCCCTGATGCCGGTGCTCGCGAAGTACTACGACGACTCCGTCACCGAGTACGAGTTCGACCCGGAGAAGTCGCGCGAGCTCATGGAAGACGCCGGGTACACGGCGAACGCCGACGGCATGTTCCCCGTCTCGTTCCGCCTGATCTACTCGCTGCAGGACAGCGTGACCAGCCAGTGGGCGCAGATGGTGAAGGACAGCGCGGCCGAGGCCGGCATCACGATCGAGCTGCAGGGCACGGAGCGCAACACCTACCTCTCCATGACCAACGAGGGCGACTACGACATCTACGCCGGCAACTTCGCCATCATGGACGACCCGGTGACGAACTTCGCCCTGTCGTACCTGCCCGGCGGCGCGATCAACTACACCCACGTCGACGACCCCGAGCTGAACGCGCTGATCGAGGAGGGCATGGTCACGTTCGACGAGGACGACAAGATCGAGATCATGCGCAAGGCGAACAAGATCGTGCACGAGCAGGTCTACGACAACATCATGTACACGCAGAACCTGTTCTTCGCCGCGAGCGACGAATGGTCCGGCTTCATCTCCAAGCCGAGCGAACTGCTGTCGATCGTGAACCCGCTCTCGCTCGCGAGCGCGCACCCGGTCGAGTAAGAAAACCCCCACTCTCGAGGAAGGTCGCCCGGGTGTCCCGAGCATCGTTCATTCTCCGTCGCGCAGGTCGAGGTCTGCTCACGATCTGGTTCGCCGTGACCGTGACGTTCCTGCTCCTGCGTCTGCTGCCCGGCGATCCGGCCCTTGCGCTGGCGAGTCCGAACATGACGGAGGACATCCGGGCGACCATCCTCGAGCAGTACGGCCTCGATCAGCCGCTGATCGTGCAGTACGGCCTGTACATGTGGCAGCTGCTGCAGGGCAACCTCGGCATCTCCTTCACGCAGTCCATCCCGGTGACCGACGTGCTGCTGCAGCGGCTGCCGTGGACGCTGCTGCTGACCATCACCGCGCTCGTCCTCACGATCCTGATCGGGGTGCCGCTCGGCGTCGCGGCCGCGTCGCACCGGGGTCGCTTCATCGACAGGGCCGTGCAGGTGCTCGGCGTGACCGGGCAGTCGCTGTTCGTGCCGAGCGTCGCGATCCTGCTGCTGTTCGTGTTCGGGCTCAACCTCGGCTGGTTCCCCATCGGCGGCGCCTACACCAACAACACCTACGGCTTCGAGTGGTACCTCAGCGTCGCGCAGCACCTCGTGCTCCCGGCGGTGTCGCTCATGCTCATCCAGGTCGGCTCCTACGTGCTGACCATGCGCTCCACCCTCATCGAGACGCTCGGCGAGGACTACATCCTGCTCGCGAAGGCGAACGGCCTCCGCGGCCGCCGCATCCTGTGGAAGCACGCGCTGCGCAACGCGCTGCTGCCGACCACGACGCTGATCGGGCTCCAGCTCGGGTTCCTCGTCGGCGGGGCGGTGCTCACCGAGACCGTCTTCGCCTACCCGGGCATCGGCCGCGGCATCTACGAGGCCGTCACGCAGCTCGACTTCCCGGTGCTGCAGGGCGCATTCCTCATGCTCGCCATCACCGTGGTCGTGGCCAACACAGTCACCGACATCATCTACGGCTACCTGGACCCGAGAGTGAAGACCGCATGACCGCTCCGCTGCCCTCCACCGAGAACCTCGTCCCCAGCGAACCGACCGCGGCCGGCAGCGAGCGGGCCAGCGCGCACACCTGGCGCGCCTTCCGCCGCGACCCGCTCGGCATGATCTCGCTCGGCCTGCTGATCCTGCTCGTGATCGTCGCCCTCGCGGCGCCCCTGATCGCCCCGTACCCGGCGAGCTACGGGCCCGACGTGCTGCGCCCGCCGAGCGGGGACCACTGGTTCGGCACCGACGCGCTCGGCCGCGACGTGTTCTCCGAGGTCATCTGGGGCACGCAGCAGAGCGTGCTGGTCGCCGTGGCCGCCTCGGTGATCGCGATCGTCTTCGGCACGATCATCGCGGTGATCGGGGCCTACTTCCGCAAGCTCGACAGCATCATCAGCGTGATCGTCGACATGACCCTGTCGCTGCCCGTGCTGCCGCTGATGATCCTGATCGCGGCGCTCGTGGGGCCGAGCACCTCGACGATCATCTTCGTGGTCGCGGCGTTCTCATGGCCCGAGGTCACCCGACTCGTCCGTTCCCAGGCGCTCACGGTCGTCGGGCTGCCGTACGTCGACGCGTCCCGGCTGATGACGACCTCTCCGCTGTGGATCATCACGCGGCACGTGCTGCCCGCGGTGACCCCGGTGGTCGTGGTCTCGGTCGTGGTGACCGCGTCGCGGGCGGTGCTGTCGGCCGCGGGGCTGGCGTTCCTCGGACTGGGCGACCCGACCACGTGGTCGTGGGGCCGCATCCTGTACGAGGCACAGCAGGCGGGCGCCATGGTGAGCGCGTGGTGGCTGACGCTGTTCCCCTCCATCGCGATCCTGATCCTGGTGCTGTCGGCCACCCTCCTGTCCATCGCCTACAACGACGCGCGCAACCCGCGCCACCTGTCCCGCTAGGAGCACCGCATGACCGTCTTCGATCAGCGCCTCGCGCCGGAGTTCTTCGACACCGTGCAGCAGCGTGTCCGCGAGCGGATGGGGGAGGAGGGCTTCGACGCCTTCCTGACCGACCACCCCGAAGACATCGCGTACCTCACCGGCTTCTTCCACCACCCGTCCGAGCGGCCGGTCGCGATCTGGGTCGAGGCGGGAGGGCGCGTCGTGATGCTGCTGCCCGAGCTGGAACGCGAGTACGCGCAGTCGCAGTCCGCGCGCGCCGAGCTGGTCGCGTTCTTCGAGTTCCCGGGGGTCGTCCCGCCGTTCCAGGTGCTCGCCGACGCGGTGTCGCCGCGCGGCAGGGTCGGTTTCGCGACCACGATGCCGTATCAGCGCCTGGCCGCCGCCCGCGCCGCGATGCCGCACGCCGAGCTCGTGCCGTCCGACCTGCTCACCCGCACCCGATACGTGAAGTTCCCGGAGGAGGTGGTGCTGCACCGCGAAGCGGCCCGCATCACCGACCTGATGCTGGAGGCCGGGGTCGCACTGGTGCGCGAGGCCGTCGCGGCGGGCGGAGAGCTGCCCACCGAGGCCGAGCTGGAGCGGCACGTGACCTCCGCCGGCACCCGTGTCATGTATGCCGAGCACCGCAACGTGGTCGTGGCCTCGCTGCTCGCGGGCGGTCTGGTGTACTCCGGCGCGAACTCCGCGTTCCCGCACGGGCTGCCGTCGGTCAACCGGCTCCGGGCGGGGGACACCTTCATGCTCTCGCTCGGCTGCGCCGTGGGCGGCCGCTTCATCGAGGGCGAGCGCACGTTCGTGCTCGGGGAGCCTACGGCCGAGCAGCGCCGCTACCACGACACGATCCGCGACGCCCAGCGCGTGGGCCGCGAGACCATCCGCGCGGGCCTGGAGTGCCGCGAGGCGAACCGGCTGTGCCTCGACGTGATCCGCGACGCCGGGCTGGGCGAGTTCATCCGGCATCGCCAGGGGCACGGCATCGGTCTGGGCATGCATGAGGCGCCGTGGCTGGAGGACGGCGACGCCACGCTCCTGGAGGCGGGCATGGTCGTCTCCAACGAGCCGGGCATCTACGTGCCGGGGCACGCGGGGTATCGCATCAGCGACAGCATGCTCGTGACCGCCGACGGCGCCGAACCCCTGACCACCTATCCGCGCAGCCTCGACGAGTGCACCATCGCGCTCTGAACGCCTGTTGAAGAAAGAGGACGATATGACATCCACCCCCGACGTCTCCCCGGAGTTCGCCGCCGCCACGAGCGACCACCAGTGGGTCGAGATCAACGGCAACCACCTGGCCGTCGAGGTGCTCGGCCCGGAGAACGCGCCCGTCATCATCACCCACCACGGCGCCCCGGGGCTGGGGTCGCGTGCCGAGCCGCGCGCGAGCTTCGGCCGGCTCGCCGACGAGTACCGGGTGGTCGTGTTCGACGCCAGGGGCAGCGGCCAGAGCGAGGGGAACGGCACCTACAGCCACGAGCAGTGGGCGGCCGACATCGACGGTCTGCGCGAGTGGATCGGCGCGGAGAAGATCGTCATGGCCGGCGGCTCCTACGGCGGCTTCATGACCATGGAGTACGCGCTGCGCTACCCCGACCGCGTGGCCGCGCTCGTGCTGCGCGACACCTCCCCGGACAACTCCAACGCGCACCTGGCGCGCGAGAACGCCCTCGCCTCCGACCGGGTCGACATCGACATGGAGAAGTTCGACCGCATCGACCTCGGGCAGGTGCGCGACGACGAGGACCTCAAGGACTGCTGGCGGGAGATCCTGCCCCTGTACGACTTCGTCTACGACCCCGAGGCGGTCGAGCGGAAGGTGCAGGCGACGCCCTACCGCTACCGGGCGCACAACTACGCCTTCTCCGTGAACCTGCCGGACTACGACCTGAAGCCGCGGCTGCCCGAGATCGCAGTCCCGACACTCATCACCGTGGGCCGGACCGACTGGATCACGCCAGTATCGTGTAGCCAGACGATCGCCGATCTCATCCCGGACTCCGAGATGGTGGTGTTCGAGAAGTCGGGGCACTCCCCGCAGATCGAGGAGGCAGAGGCGTGGACGGAAGCGGTGCGCACGTTCCTGCACCGGGTGTACCCGCCGACCCGATGACGAGCGTTCCACTGACGAGAGAAGTGAGCGATCTCGACCGGAGGATCGTCGTCGCACTTCAGCAGGACGGACGCGCGAGCTGGACGTCGATCGCCGAGTTCGCCGGCGCGTCCGTCTCGACGGTCACCCGGCGCGGGCAGCAGCTGCTCGCCGAGGGTGTGGTGAGCGTGGGCATCGTGCCGACCCTGGGCAGCGAGGGGCACGTGGAGACGTTCTTCGTGCGCATCAACTGCACCCCCGGGTCGCAGCTGAGCGTCGCGCAGGCGCTGATCGGCTCCCCGTACGTGCGGTTCGTGACCCTGGTGACCGGCAAGTTCGACGTGTTCGCGGAGGTCGTCATCCCGGGGGACTCGGCGACCTACGCGCACGTGCTCACGGATCTGCAGGCCATCCCCGGCGTGGAGCGCTGGCGCAGCGACCTCGTCGTGCACACCTACAAGGTGAGCTTCGACTGGGGACGTCAGCTGTACGACTCGCACGCCGAGGCCGCCAGCGACCCGAAGTCGTACATGCCGGCACCGAACACGTGCGACCCGACGCACTTCGACGACGCCGACCGGGCGATCGTCGCGGAACTGCGTTACAACGGACGGGCGTCGTTCCAGTCGATCGCCGATGCGCTCGACATGAACGAGAGCAGCGTGCGGCGCCGGTACGAGCGGATGCGCAGCGCCGGCTGCCTCACGACCGTGACGATGGTGCCCGCGTCGGCGCTGGGCATGAGCGCGGAGACGCTGCTGATGCTGCGGGTCGAGCCGTCGCGCATCGCCTCGGTGGCACAGACGCTCGCGCAGCACGTGTCCGTGCGGTTCCTCGCGGCGGCGCTGGAGGAGAACTCGCTGTACTGCGAGATCATCCTGCCGAGCACCGAGACCCTGCACGACTTCCTCACCGGGACGATCGCGCACCTCAAGGGCGTGCGCGGATGGAACGCCGCGATGGAGCTCGTGTTCATGAAGCGCGGGTTCATCGAGACTCCGTGGTGGCGGGCGCAGGTAGCCTCCGCGGGCGGGCTCGACACCTAGTCCTGCACTTCGCCGGTCAGGTGTCAAGGGCCTACCCTTCCGTGCCCGCAGGGCGCACCCTCCTTATAAGAGAGTCCTGGAGGGCCCCCAGATGTCCGACATCCCCGATCCCCGTTTCGTGCTCCACCGCATCACACCGTCCGAGTGGGTGATCAACGACCTGCGCTATCCCCAGAACGACCCGCGCCACGTCGTCGCCTGCGTCTACGAGCTCGCCGACACCGAGGTCGAGGTGACGTGGCTGCGCGACCTTCCGCTCGCGATCCGCTACGGCACCGCGTTCGAGGTTCTCGAAGAGGTCGAGCGGATGCAGGGGGCGAGCCGGGCCACGCGCCCGATCGCGATCCCGCACCGCCCCCCGCTGCTGGCGACGTGAGCGCCGCAGCGCGGAGAGAAGGGCACCACCTCGGTCGAGGCGGTGCCCTTCTCTCGTCCGGCGGTCAGGCGTCGTCGCCGTCGACGTCCGCCGTCGTGGCGGCGCGGTCGGCCTCGGCGCTGTCGATCTGTGCGTCGTCGGCGTCCTCGTCGAGCACGCGTTCGCCGTCGACCTCGCGCGTGGGCACGTCTTCCGCGTCACCCTCGGCGAACGGCGGGACGGGCGGGATCGGGGGAGTCGGGTTGGACATGGGGCATCCTTTCGTCGGCGGATGCGACCTGTCTACGTCGACGCGGGGGGCTTCGCGAGACGGTTGACGCTCGCGCGCTGCGGCGCTAGCCCCGTGCGACCGTGCCGGAAACGAAGAAATCCCGCGATCTCTCGCGGGATTCTCTGGTGGACCTGAGGGGACTCGAACCCCTGACCCCCTGCATGCCATGCAGGTGCGCTACCAGCTGCGCCACAGGCCCAGAAGCCGCTCCTCATCTGCCGGAGCAACTCGAACAGCGTACTACACGAAGCGACACCGGCACCAATCGGGGCGGGCAGCCCGGGCGCGTCGCCGGGGTGGAACAACCGCGGCTCTCCGGGCGTTCCTGACAGCGTGAGCATTCTCGACAGCCTGGTGATCGGTGCAGGGCAGGCCGGCCTCTCGGCGTCGTACCACCTGACCAGGCTCGGGATCCCGCACGTGGTGCTCGACGCCGACGAGCGGCCGGGCGGCGCCTGGCAGCACCGCTGGGACGCGCTGACCATGAGCGACGTGCACGGCGTCGCCGAGCTGCCGGGCGACACCCCGCCCGCGCGCGACCGACGTCGAGCCAACCAGGCGGTGCCGGAATACTTCGCGGCCTACGAGCGCGCGCACGACCTCCCCGTTCTGCGCCCCGTGCACGTGCGTCGCGTGGACGACCACGACGGGCTGCTCGTGGTGCAGGCACCGGAGGGGGAGTGGACGACCCGTACGCTCGTGAACGCGACCGGCACCTGGACCCACCCGTTCGTGCCGCACGTGCCCGGCATGGAGACCTTCCTCGGCGAGCAGCTGCACACGGTCGACTACCCGGGACCGGAGCACTTCCGAGGCCGCCGAGTGCTCGTCGTGGGCGCGGGCGCGTCCGCGGTGCAGTTCCTCGGCGCCCTCGCCCCGATCACCGAGACGCTGTGGGTCACGCGGCGACCGCCCGTCTGGCGCAGCGACGACTTCACCCCCGAGGCGGGGGCCGCGGCGGTCGCGCTCGTCGAGCAGCGCGTCGCGGCCGGGCTCCCACCGCGGAGCGTCGTCAGTGTGACCGGGCTGATGCTGCGTCCGCAGGAGCGCGAGGCCGAGCGGCTCGGCGCCTATGCGGACCCTCGGCCGCTGTTCGCACGCATCGAGCCCGACGGGGTGCGCTGGGCCGACGGGTCGTTCGAACGGGTCGACATGATCCTCTGGGCCACCGGATTCCGGCCGGCGATCGGGCACCTGGCGCCGCTGCACCTCCGCAGCGCCGCGGGCGGCATCCAGCTCGACCGCCACGGCCGCGGTACGACCGCGGTCGCCGATCCGCGCGTGCAGCTCGTGGGGTACGGGCCCTCGGCCAGCACGATCGGCGCGAACCGTGCGGGGCGCTCGGCCGCGAAGGGCGTGCAGCGGGCGCTGGCCGCCGCCGCCGTTCCCGTCTCGACCGGCTGAGGGCGCGTCAGCCGGAGTGCGGCCGGGCTTCTCGATACGCTGAAGACCATGCTGCGCATCATCCTCACGGTCGTCTGGCTCCTGCTCACGGCCTGGCTGGCGATCTGGGTGGGCGAGGGACTGTTCGGCGTCGATCAGCGCCACTCGATCCTCCCGTTCGCGGGCGATGACACCCTGGGCGGCCCGATCCTGATCGGCGTCGCCTGGGGGCTGCTCCTCACGTTCGGCGGCACGATGACGGGGTTCGGCCGCCGCACGAAGCTCCGCGGCGAGACCCGGATCGGCGTCGGCACGATCGTCGAGCTCTCCCGCACGGGCGTCACGATCAACGACGTGCCGCAGTACGACCTGTTCCTGCGCGTGAGCCCCGCTGAGGGCGACGACTTCATCGGACAGCTGCGGATGCTCATCGACCCCTCCGACTCCGCGGGACTCCAGGTCGGGCAGCCCGTGCCGGTGCGGTACAGCACGACCGACCGCGACACGGTGCAGCTCGCCGACCTCAGCGACCCGACCGTGCGAGAGGCGATGCTGCAGTGGCGCATCGACCGCGGGCTCATCGACCCCGCCCAGGTGCGAGCCAGGACCACGGGCACCGCGGTGCCCGCGTCGGTGCTCGAGGTGCGCCCGACCGGACGCCGCAGGGAGGGGCAGAGCGAGCTCGCGCTCAAGGTGCTGGTGGCACCGGAGGGGGCGGCGACCTGGGAGGCCGACACCACGGTGTTCGTGTATCCCCAGGCGGTGTCGCGGCTGCAGGTGGGCGCGCCGATCTGGGCGTACTACCGGCGGGAGGATCCGCACACGGTGGCGGTCACGATCGAGAAAGAGGCGACGCGATGAACCCGCTCGACACCCTCATGTGGCTCGTCAACTTCCCCGCGTCGCACGGCTACGCCATGGTGTTCATCGCCGGCTTCTCGATCCTCGGGCTCTTCGCCGTGTCGGCCAGAGGAGCCACACCGGGTGGGTCGCTGCGGGCCATCCGCGAGCGGGAGGGGCTGCTGCCGCTCGACACCCGTCCGCGGGCCGGGATCGGCGGGACGATCGTGCGGATCGTGTTCCGGGTGCTCGCCTTCGTGATGCTCGGGTCGCTCGTGATCGGCATCCTGAGCCTGACCGGCGTGCCTGTCACGCGCGCGTACATCTACGACAACGGGCGACCAACGACGGCCACGATCGACGGGGACTGGGTCACGTTCACCACCGCGGAGGGCGTGGAGTACACGCTGGAGAGCAACTTCTTCACCCCGGCGGTCTACCCCGACCGCGACGCGTACCTGCCGAGCGGCGCCCCGGTCGTGGTGCGCTACCTGCCCGACCACCCGCAGGCGTTCGTGATCGACAGCGCGCAGACCCCGCGCTGACGTCGGACCCGGCGCGTAGGGTGGAAGCATGTCGCGCGTCCTCGTCTTCGGCGGCCATGGCCGCATCGCCCTCCTGCTCGCCCCGCTGCTCGTCGCCCGCGGCGACGAGGTCACCAGCGTGATCCGCAACCCCGACCACGTCGCCGACGTGGAGGCCACGGGGGCCACCGCCCTGGTGGCCGATATCGAACAGCTCGACGTCGACGCCCTCGCCGAGATCATCCGCGGGCACGACGCCGTGGTGTGGTCGGCCGGCGCGGGCGGCGGTGACCCGAAGCGCACCTACGCTGTCGATCGCGACGCGGCGGAGCGGTCGATGGACGCCGCCGAGCGTGCCGGCGTCGAGCGCTACGTCCTGGTGTCCTGGATCGGCTCCACCGCGGAGCACGGGATCCCGCAGGACGACCCGTTCTTCGCGTACGCCGACGCGAAGTGGGCCGCCGACGAGCACCTCCGCGGCTCGAACCTCGCCGGGACGATCCTCGGACCGGGCGGTCTCACGTTCGACGAGCCGACCGGACGCATCCAGATCGACCCCGAAGGCCGGGGAGAGGTCTCGCGCGCCGACGTCGCGGCCGTCATCGTCGAGGTCCTGCAGAATCCGGCGACAGTCGGCCGCACGATCCGCTTCGGCAACGGCGACGCGGACTCCTCGCTCCCGATCGCCGAGGCCCTCGCGGGCTGACCGTGGCGGAGGCCCCGACGTGCCCCTGAGGCCCGCGCGACGGCGCACGGTCGGTGTGCTCGCCGCGCTGGCGCTCGCCCTCTGTGCGCTGCCCGCCGCCGCGTCGCCGCTGCCCGCTGCGACATCGACCGCCCCTCCCGCGCCTGCCGCTGCCGCGACCACCGCGGGGGAGACTCCCGCGCCCACCGACGATGCCGGGAGCGCCGACGCCACGGTGGACGCCGCCGACACCGCGTATCTCCGCGAACGCGCCGCCGCCGCGGTCGCCGACCTGCCCGTGGCGCAGCAGGCGGCCTCCATCGTGATGGGACACATCGGCGGCACCGACCCGGCAGCGCTGGCCGCCTACATGCAGGCCGGGTTCGGCGGGTTCATCCTGATGGGGGCGAACATCCCCGGCACCGACGCCGAGCTGCGCGCGCTCACGGATGCTCTCGCGGTGGACCCGACGCTGCCTCCGCTGATCGCGGTGGACCAGGAGGGCGGCCTGGTCTCCCGGCTCGACGGGGACGTGTTCCCCGCCTCGACCACCCTCAAGGACCGCCCGGCCGCCGACACGTCGGCCGCGTTCGCCGCCCGCGGTGCACTGGTGGCCCGTGCGGGCATCACGGTGAACTTCGGCACGGTCGCAGACGTCACCGCCGACAGCGGCTCGTTCATCTTCGGGCGGGCCCTCGGCACCGACCCGTCCGGGGCGGCCGAGCGCGTCGCGGCGGCCACCTCGGCGCAGCAGCCGTTCGTCGCCTCCGCACTCAAGCACTTCCCCGGCCACGGTGCGGCTCCGGGCGACTCGCACCACGCGATCCCGACCACCGGACGGAGCCTGGAGGAGTGGAAGACGACGGACGCGGTGCCCTTCGCCGCGGGCATCGACGCGGGAGCCTCCCTGCTCATGTACGGGCATCTCGCCTACACCGCCGTCGACCCGCTACCCGCCTCCCTCTCAGCGACGTGGCACACGCTCGCCCGTGACGAGCTCGGCTTCGACGGTGTCTCGGTGACGGACGACCTCGGGATGCTGCTGTCGTCGGGCGACCCCGCCTACGCCGATCCGGTGGCGAACGGGGTGGCGGCGGTCGCGGCGGGGAACGACCTGGTGCTCATGGTCGCCGGCTCCGACGCGCAGACCGCCGGACGCATGGCCGCGGGCATCGCGGCGGCGGTCGACGCGGGCACCCTGCCCGCGGAGCGGCTGGCGGACGCCGCGACGCGAGTACTGGCCCTGCGGATGCAGCTCGCGGGATCCACCGCGACCTGGGGAGTCTGCGACACCTGCACCCCGGCCGGCTGAGGCGGAAGCGACGGCTCAGGCGACGGCGCGTGCGTCCGAGCCGAGCCAGGCGCGGAGCAGAGCCGCGCGCAGCACCGCCCCCCGCTCCGCGAAGCCGCGCTGTCGTCGCACGTACTCGGCCTTGCCCTCCGGCGTCTCGATGCGCACGGGCTCCACGTCCCAGGCGGCCAGGTCGTAGGGAGCGGCCTGCATGTCCAGCAGGCGGATGTCCCTCGCCAGCTCATAGGTGTCGAGCAGCAGCTCACCGGGCACGAGCGGCCCGAGCTTCACGGCCCAGCGGTACAGGTCCATGCCGGCGTGCAGGCACCCCGGCTGCTCGACCTGGGGCTGCCCGTCCCTGCTGAGCGTCGTCCGGTTGCGTGGCACGGCCTCCGGGGTGAAGAACCGGAACGCGTCGAAGTGGGTGCACCGCAGGTCGTGCGACTCCACGACCGCATCGGTGCCGTCCTTCCCGAGGCGCAGCGGCACGGGGTGACGGTGCTCGTCCGCGCGATACACCATCGCCCACTCGTGGAGTCCGAAGCAGCCGAACTGACCGGGCCGCGAGGCCGTGCGACGTAGCATGCGCTCGACCAGCGCGGCCAGCTCGGGCTTCTCGGCCGCGTACCGGTCGGCATCGGGAACCACCGCGTCGGGGGTCGCGCCGGGGGAGTACCAGCGCCACCCGGCACGCTCGGCGGCGTCACGCAGCTCGACCCCCGCACCGGGGTGCCAGCGCCGCAGCTGCGCGGGCTTGTAGGCGTAATAGGTGTGGAGGAAGTCCCACACCGGGTGCTTCTCGCCGCGGGACAGGCGGGCACGGTGGTCGGCGGTCAGCGCGTCGGCACGCTCCCGATGCGCCTGCTCCCGCGGGAACCACTCCTCGCGCGTCAGGGCCATGTCAGTGCAGGATGCCCACGTCGCCGAGCTGGTCGCGCAGACCGGCACCGTCTTCGGCGCTGACCCAGGGGGCGGCGTCCGCCTCGTGCGACTCCATCTCGGCGCGCCCACCGGCGAGTACGGCCTCGGCGGGAAGGAGGCGCCGGATGGCCACACCGGCCACGGAGTCGGGGTGCTCTTCCTGGAACTGCGTGTAGATGGCCTCGTCGTGCTGGCCGTCGTCGCCGATCAGCAGCCACTTCACCTCGGGGAACTCGGTGGCCAGGCGGCGCAGGTTCGTGAGCTTGTGCTCGCGGCCGCTGCGGAACCAGCGGTCGTGCGTCGGGCCCCAGTCGGTCAGCAGCAGCGACCCTGCGGGGAACAGGTGCCGCCCGAGGAACCGGGAGAGCGTGGGTGCGACGTTCCAGGCGCCCGTGGACAGGTACACCATGGGCGCGCCGGGGTGCTGGCGCAGGAGCTGGTCCAGCAGCACCGCCATGCCCGGGACCGGGATGCGGGCGTGCTCATCCACGACGAAGGAGTTCCAGAAGGCGATGAACGGGCGGGGGAGCGCCGTGACCATCACCGTGTCGTCCACATCGGACACGACCCCGAACCGGCTGTCCGCCGCGACGATGAACGCCCGCGCCTCGATCGGCTCCTGCCCCTCGACCGTGACCGTGAAGGTCTGCCACCCGGGCTCCAGGTCGGCGCGGATCACGGCGTCGATCACACCACCGCGGTCGGCGACGACCTGGTGAGTGCTGTCGCCCACGTGCACGCTGACCGACGCGAACCCGACCGGGATGCCGACGAAGCTGCGCCAGCCGCGGATGCTCGCCGGCTCGCCGTCCCGGTTGCTGCGCTGCGGCGGCACGATGAGCACCCGCCCCAGCACGCGCACCCACCCGGGACCCCCGTAGCCGGGGAACGGGAGGATCGTGGCGCTGCGGCCGCGTCGGCGCGCTCGCCCCTCGCGCCACACGTGGAGGCGATGCTCGAGCCGTGCGAACCAGTGGATCCTGGGCGCCGGGGGTGGGGAAGCCATTGCCTCAGTCTTTCACGTCGGCGTCCGTGCCCGCCTCCGGCGCCTCCAGATGCCGCGCCTCCAGCCGCTGCAGCAGCTTCTTGCCCAGATACGCCAGGAGCAGGAAGAGCGCGATGGCGCCGACGAAGATGTAGCTCGCGTAGTGCACCCGGTCGACGAGGTCGCGGAAGCTTCCCGCCGCGAGCGAGGTCACGCTCACGTAGGCCGTGGCCCAGATGATGCAGGCGGGCGTCGTCCACGCCAGGAAGCGGCGGTACGGGTACTCGCTCATCCCGACGGTCAGGGGCACCAGGGAGTGCAGCACCGGAAGGAAGCGGGAGAGGAAGATGGCGATGCCGCCGCGGCGGGCCAGGTAGTTCTCTGCGCGCACCCAGTTCTGCTCGCCGATGCGGCGACCCAGCCACGACGAGCGGATGTGGGGACCGAGCCACCGGCCGAGCCCGAAGCCGATGCTCTCGCCGATCAGGGCGCCGACCACGACGGTCACGCCCATCGCTACACCCTCCCAGGGGGTCGCGATCCCCATGGAGGCGATGATCACGATCGTGTCGCCGGGGACGATCAGCCCGATCAGGATGCTCGTCTCCAGCATGACCGCGAGTCCGGCGACCAGTGTGCGCGTGACCGGATCGATCGACTGCACGGTGTCGAGGAGCCAGAGCAGGAGGTCGTCCACCCCCTGAGAATATCGGGCGTCGCCGCACCTAGGCTGGGAAGGTGCGCGCGCACCTGAGCCCCCGACCCCTGCCGACCTGGGCGGACCCCGAGCGGCTGTTCCGCGTGCTCGCCGCCAGGGCGGGTGACGTGTTCTGGCTGGACGCGGGGGACGGAGCCGCGGAGGGGTGGAGTCTGCTGGGGGTCGGCGTGCCGTCGCCGAGACCCGACGATGTGCGGCTGGACGGCCGCGTCTCCGAGCCCGGGCTCCCCCCGTTCCTCGGCGGATGGGTCGGCTGGTGCACGTACGAGGGCGGTGCCGCGGCCGCCGGTGCCCCGGTGTCCGCGGACGACCCGGTGCCCGACGGCTGGATGCGGGTGACCCACGCGATCGCCTGGGACCATGCGCGCCATCGCCTGTGGGCGCTCGACCCCGCCGGGCCGGACGCCGACCCCTGGGCGGACGAGCTCCTCGTCGCGGCGGTCGACCCCACTCCCGCGCGGCCGGATCCGACACCGGGGACCACCGTGGCCCGGCACGCCCCCGCGGAGTACGCCGAGCTCATCGAGCGGTGCCGCGCCCTGATCCGCGCGGGCGTCGCGTATCAGCTCTGCCTCACCACGCGCTTCACCGTGCCGGGGACGCACGACCCGGTCGAGGTGTACCGGCGGCTGCGGGCGGCGACCCCCGCGCACCACGGGGGCTTCGTGCGCATCGGCGGGCGCGCGCTGCTGAGCGCCAGTCCGGAGCAGTTCCTCCACGCGGCGGGCGGAGTCGTGCGCACCCGGCCGATCAAGGGCACCCGGCCGCGCAGCACCGACCCCGACACGGATGCCGCGCTCGCCGCCGAGCTCGCCGGCGACCCGAAGGAGCGCGCGGAGAACGTGATGATCGTCGATCTCATGCGCAACGACCTGTCGCGCGTGTGCGTGCCCGGCACGATCCGCGTCGACGGGCTGTGGGTCGTGGAGAGCTACCCGGCCGTGCACCAGCTCGTGAGCACGGTGAGCGGCACCCTGGCGGACGGCGTCACGCTCGGCGCGCTGCTCGCGGCCGCGTTCCCCGCCGGCAGCATGACCGGGGCGCCGAAGCTGTCGGCGATGACGCGGCTGCACGAGCTGGAGAGCGGCCCCCGGGGGGTGTACGCCGGCTGCTTCGGCTACGTGGGCGTGGACGGCGCGGCCGACCTCGCGATGGTGATCCGCAGCATCGTGATCGCGGGGGACGAGGCCGTGGTCGGAGCGGGCGGCGGGATCACGTGGGGCTCGGTGCCGGCGGCCGAGGTCGCCGAGGTCGCGACCAAGGCGAGGGCTCCGCTCGCGGCGCTGGGCGCGGAGCCGCCCTGGCCGTGGGGTTCCGATATCCTGAACTGATCCCGCAATTCCCCTCAGATTGGTCGTGCGTTCGTTGTCCGAGAACCTGTCCACCGCTCCCGTCGACGAGGAGATGCCCTCGGCGCACGCCATCCAGGCCAAGTGGCAGAAGTACTGGGCGGAGCACGAGACGTTCCTCACCGGCGGCGACGGCGACACCCGCCCGCGGCGCTACGTCCTGGCGATGTTCCCGTACCCCTCGGGCGACCTGCACATGGGGCACGCGGAGAACTACCTCTACTCCGACATCGTGGCGCGGTTCTGGCGTCACCGCGGGCACAACGTGCTCAACCCGATCGGCTGGGACTCGTTCGGCCTGCCCGCCGAGAACGCGGCGATCCGCCAGGGCGCGGACCCGCGCGAGTGGACCTATCAGAACATCGCGCAGCAGAAGGTCGGCTTCGAGCAGTACGGCGTCTCGTTCGACTGGAGCCGCGTCCTGCACACGTCCGACCCGGAGTACTACCGCTGGAACCAGTGGCTGTTCCTGAAGATGTACGAGCGCGGCCTGGCGTACCGCAAGAAGAGCCCGGTCAACTGGTGCCCGAACGACCAGACGGTGCTGGCGAACGAGCAGGTCGTCGACGGTCGCTGCGAGCGCTGCGGCTACGAGGTCGTGAAGAAGAAGCTCACCCAGTGGTATTTCCGCATCACCGACTACGCGGATCGGCTGCTCGACGACCTGAACCAGCTCGAGGGTTTCTGGCCGCACAAGGTGCTGCAGATGCAGCGCAACTGGATCGGCCGCTCGGTCGGCGCCGACGTGGACTTCCGCATCGAGGGCCGTGACGAGCCGGTGACGGTGTTCTCCACGCGCCCTGACACCCTGCACGGTGCGACGTTCTTCGTGGTGGCGCCCGACTCCGATCTCGCCGCTGAACTGGCCGCCGAGGCTCCCGTCGAGGTGCGCCAGCGGTTCCAGGACTATCTGGAGCAGGTGCAGAAGGAGTCCGACATCGATCGGCAGTCCACGGATCGCCCCAAGACGGGCGTGTTCCTGGAGCGCTACGCGATCAACCCCGTGAACGGCGAGAAGCTGCCGGTGTGGGCCGCCGACTACGTGCTGGCCGACTACGGCCACGGCGCCGTGATGGCGGTTCCCGCGCACGACCAGCGCGACCTCGACTTCGCCCGCGCCTTCGACCTGCCGGTCAAGGTCGTGGTCGACACGACCGCGCCGATCACGGGGGCCATGCCGGTGATCGAGGTCGACGAGGAGGGCGTCCCGATCGACACGGGCGCCGCCCTCGACGAGCAGCACCCCGCATCGACCGGTGTCGCGCTCACGGGCGACGGTCGCATGATCAACTCGGGTCCGCTGAACGGGCTGTCCAAGCGCAACGCGATCGCCCGCGCGATCGAGCAGCTGGAGGCGTCGGGCACGGGCCGTGCGGCGAAGAACTACCGTCTGCGCGACTGGCTGATCTCGCGACAGCGCTTCTGGGGAACGCCGATCCCGATGCTGCACGGCGACGACGGCCGCATCGTGCCGGTGCCCGAGGACCGGCTGCCCGTGAAGCTGCCGAGCGTCGAGGGACTCGACCTCAAGCCCAAGGGCACCTCGCCGCTGGGCGGGGCGGAGAGCTGGGTGCGCACGACCGACCCGGAGACCGGCGACCCCATGCTGCGCGACCCCGACACGATGGACACGTTCGTCGACAGCTCGTGGTACTTCCTGCGCTTCCTCTCGCCGAACAGCGACACCGTGGCGTTCGACCCCGCCCAGGCGTCGCGCTGGGCCCCGGTGGACTCGTACATCGGCGGCGTCGAGCACGCGATCCTGCACCTGCTCTACGCACGGTTCATCACGAAGGTCCTGTTCGACATGGGCCTGATCGACTTCACCGAGCCGTTCTCGAACCTGATCAACCAGGGGATGGTGCTGCTCGACGGGCAGAAGATGTCGAAGAGCAAGGGCAACCTGGTGCTGTTCCAGGAGGAGCTCGACGCACACGGCGCCGATGCGCTGCGCGTGGGCCTCGCCTTCGCCGGTCCGGTGGAAGACGACAAGGACTGGGCGGACGTGTCGACCACGGGCGCGCAGAAGTTCCTCTCGCGTGCGCTGCGCATCGGGCACGAGGTGTCGAGCCCGGTCGACGTGGTGTTCGACGGGGGAGACGCGGCCCTGCGTCGCGCCACGCACAAGCTGCTCGCGGAGGCTCCGGCGCTGGTCGAGCAGACCAAGTTCAACGTGCTGGTCGCCCGGCTGATGGAGCTGGTGAACGTCACCCGCAAGACCATCGACGGCGCGGGCGGTGCGGGCGACCCCGCGGTGCGCGAGGCCGCCGAGACGATCGCCGTGATGCTCGACCTGATCGCGCCGCACACCGCGGAGGAGATGTGGGAGCTGCTCGGGCACGAACCGTCCGTCGGACTGGTCACGTGGCGCTCGGCCGACCCCGCGCTGCTCGTGGAGGACACGGTCACGGCCGTCGTGCAGGTGGGCGGCAAGGTGCGGGCTCAGCTCGAGGTCCCCGCGCGCATCGGCGAGGCCGAGCTGGAAGCGCTCGCTCGCGCGGATGAGCGTGTGATCCGGTCGATCGGCGACCGCGAGATCGTGAAGGTCGTCGTGCGCGCTCCCAAGATCGTCAGCATCGTCGTCGCGGGCTGATCCGTCGCGACCTCCGGAGCCGCGGTCACGCGTCCCGGTCGGCGCGCGCGGCGTCCGCGACGGCGATGCCCCGGCGCATCGCCGCGCGAGACGCCTCGTCCCACGGGCCGGACTCCGCGAGCGGGATCTCGGTCAGGTAGCGGCGCTCGGACTCCGGCAGGAGCGTCACGAACCGGGTCGGATCGGAGCCGGCCATCGCATACAGAGCCGGACCGTCCGCGTAGTACAGATCGCACGCGACGAGACGCCCGTCGCTGCCGCGCATGATGTTGGACGGGTTCTGATCGAGGGGGCCGCACCAGGGCAGCGCCCACGCTGCCCTGGCATGGATGCGGCGCACGACGTCGACGAGCTCGGCGACGTGCGGTGCGCGTTCGGCGATGGCGGTGTGGAAGGCGACCGCGTCCTTCTCGTCGACCGCGTGGAGCCACTCCATCACCTGCAGATCGCCGCCGCCCGCGAGTCGACGGTGCGCGAACAGTCGCGGTACCTGACCGGTGTGCGCGGCTTCGCGATACAGTGCGGCCGTGTACGGTCCGACCGGATCGAACGGGCTGATGCGCACCGCGGCGACGCCGTCGGGTGAGCGCAGGGCGAAGGCCCAGTCGCCCGCGCCGCTCGGCGTCCAGCCCGCCTCGCGGAAAGCGCGCTCAGCGTCGCGATGAGAGGCCTCCGGGGGCAGGTCGTCGACGATGTCGGTCACCGCTCCAGTCTGCGCCACGCGGCGGGCACGCATCGGAAGAGAGAGCGGCGCGCCCGGGCGCCGGCTCATGCGTGCTGCCGGCCTGGCGGCGTCGGAGCGAGCCCGGCTCCGATCGCCCCGCCTTCAGCTCTGCACGGCGGACCGGGCGCCGCTGTTGTCCACGACCGGCGGTTCTCCGTGGTCGCGGGGGTCTGCGGAGACCTACCGTGACGGGGTGACTCCTCCCGCACCGACACCCGTACCCCGGCAGCGACGACTGCGGCTCGGTGTCGGCGCCGCGGTGGCGCTCGCGCTCGTCGTGCTGTCGGCCGCGGTGGGTCTGGGCATCCTGCGCGGCCAGGGCGCACCGGCGGAGTCCTACCCGGTGGGCGACCGTGCGACGGCCGCGCCGTCGTCCGACGTGCTGTACGTGCACGTGCTCGGCGCGGTCGAGCGGCCGGGACTGTACGTCGTCGGCGGTGATGCGCGGCTGGTCGATGCCGTGGCGGCTGCGGGCGGGACGACGGTCGACGCCGACCTCGCCGCGATCAACCTCGCCCGCCGGGTCGAGGACGGCGAGCAGATCCTGGTGCCCGTGGTCGGTGGGTCGGGCGCCGGTTCTCCTGCCGCGGCACCCACGGACGCGCGGATCGACCTCAACGCGGCCGACCAGGCCGCGCTGGAGACGCTGCCGCGGATCGGTCCCGCCCTGGCCGCCCGCATCATCGCGTGGCGGGAGGAGAACGGACGCTTCCAGTCGGTGGACGACCTCCTCGGCGTGCCGGGCATCGGGGAGAAGCTGCTCGCGGGATTACGCGACGGGGTACGGGTGTGAAGTCCCGCGATCTCCGGCTCGTGCCGGTCGCCCTCGCGGTGTGGGCGGCGGCGCTCGTCTGCGTGTTCCAGCCCGGTCTCGCGGCGGCCTGTGCGCTCGTGTGCGGCGTCGCGGCGGGCGTCGTCCTGCTGGTGCTGCTCGCACGGGGGAGGCACGGCGCGGGCCTGGTCCTCCTGATGCTCGCGGCGGCCGCGGCCACGGCGCTGTCCGTGGGGTACGCCCTTCCGTCGCGCGAAGCCGCCGCGGGACAGGGCGGCCGCGTGGTCGAAGCGGTGGTCGAGGTCACGTCGTCCGCGTCCACCGGTCAGGACGGGCGGCTCTGGGTCGAGGCGACCACGCAGAGCCTCGGTCCGCCGGGTCGGGCGCGCCCGGTCGCGGTGCCGGTGCGGATCGGGACCGCGACAGCCGACGGCATCGACCTCGGCGCCCGGCTCCGCGTCGTGGGGGAGACCTCCGCGACGGAGGCGGGGGAGCGCGCGGTGCTGGTGCTCTACGCCACGACCACGGAGGTCGTGCAGCCTCCGTCCGGGGTGTTCGGCGTGGCCGCCACGGCGCGCCGCGCCTTCGTCGACCGCGCGCTGCGGCTGCCCGAGCCGGGCGGGGCGCTCCTGCCGGGACTCGCCGTGGGGGACACCAGGGCGGTGGGCTCCGACCTGGACGAAGACATGCGTTCGAGCGGTCTCAGTCACCTCACGGCCGTGAGCGGGGCGAACTGCGCGATCGTGGTGGCGGCGGTCTTCGGGCTCACGGCGCTGTGCGGTGGCGGCCGGGCGCTGCGGGTGGTGCTCGCGGCCACGGCGCTCTCCGGCTTCGTGGTGCTGGTCACGCCGGAGCCGAGCGTGGTGCGCGCCGCGGTGATGGCGGGCGCGGGGATGCTGTCCGTGCTCCTGGGACGACCGAGCGCCGGTGCAGGCGTGCTCGCCCTGTCGACGATCATGATCCTGGTGTCCGATCCGTGGCTCGCCGCGACGCCCGGCTTCGCGCTGTCGGCCGTCGCGACGGGCGCACTCATCCTGCTCGCACCGCCGTTGTCACGCGGGTTGCGACGGTGGATGCCGGGCCCGGTCGCGCTGGCGATCGCGGTCCCGCTCTCGGCGCAGCTCGCGTGCGGCCCCATCATCGCGCTGTTCGCGGAACAGCAGTCGCTCATCGGCGTGGCGGCGAACCTGATCGCGGAACCCGCGGCACCGGTCGCGACCGTGGTCGGGCTGCTCGCCTGCCTCGCGGGGCCCGTGCCCGCGGTCGCCGACCTCCTGGCCGCCACCGCGTGGCTGCCCGCGACCTGGATCGCGACGACCGCCCAGGTGACCGCGGACCTGCCCGGTGCGACCATCCTGCTGCCCGCAGGGATCGGCAGCGCGGCACTGGTCGCCGGGCTCGGCGCCGCGGTCGTGGTCGTGTGCCTGGAGGGCGGGAGCCGTGGTCCGCGGTAGCGCGTGCGCGGCGGCGCCGTGCTGCGCGGTGGCGCCGTGACGGTGCTCGTGGTCGCGGGCTCCCTCGCCGGGGCGCAGGCCCTGCTCGGCGGGCCCCTCGCGACGGCCGCGACCCCGGACGGCTGGTCGATCGCCGCGTGCGACGTGGGTCAGGGCGACGCGCTGCTCGTCCGATCCGAGGGCGCCGTGGCTCTGATCGACACCGGTCCGGCGCCGGAACCTCTTCGCGACTGCCTGCGCTCGCTCGGCATCGACCGACTCGACCTGCTCGTGCTCACCCACTTCGATCTGGACCATGCGGGCGGCGTCGAGGCCGTGCGGGGCCGGGTGTCCGCGGTGCTGCACGGGCCGACCGCCGACGCGGACGACGAGCGGACCCTCGCCTCGCTCGCGGCCGGGGGAGCACGGGTCGAGCAGGCGTCCGCGGGGCTCAGGGGAACCCTGGGCGGGGCGACCTGGCGCGTGCGGTGGCCCGTTCGCGATACGGCGGCGTTCCCCGCGGGCAACGACCTCGGCGTCGTGATGGAGTTTAGCGGGGGAGGGGTGCCTCG
The DNA here is from genome assembly GCF_023091155.1 of Microbacterium sufflavum. Classification (NCBI taxonomy): domain Bacteria; kingdom Bacillati; phylum Actinomycetota; class Actinomycetes; order Micrococcales; family Microbacteriaceae; genus Microbacterium; species Microbacterium sufflavum. Next base: position 217,069 of record NZ_JAHWXK010000002.1, read on the forward strand.
CTCGCTCTTCCTCGCCGATCTGTCGGCCCCTGCGCAGCGGCTGCTCCAGCGTTCGGAGCGCCTCGGCCCGTACGCGGTGGTGAAGGTCGCCCACCACGGCAGCGCCGACCAGGACCCCGGGCTCTACCAGGCGCTGTCACCCGTGGTCGCGCTCATCAGCGTGGGCGCCGACAACGACTACGGGCACCCGCGCCGCGAGACGCTCGACCTGCTGGGCGCGCTGGGGGCCCAGGTGTATCGGACCGACGAGCGCGGACGCATCCTGCTCGGGCTGCGTCACGGCGCTCTGGCGATGTGGAGCGAGACGACTCCCGAGCGTCGAGGTCGTCGCCGCGGCAGCGGGTCATCGTGCAGGTCTGCGCCGAACCAGCGGCAGCGCTCGTCCGATCGCGGTGTCGGACGCCGCCGGTAGGCTGGGGTCATGGCAGCGTCCCGTCCTCCCGCCCGCGGTGGCGCGAAGCCCGCGAAGATCCCGCAGTTGTCGTGGCGCGAGCCCCGTCCCGCCCCGATCGTGCTCGTCTCCGGTCCGGAAGAGGTCTGCGCCGAGCGTGCGATCGCCGGTGTCCGCGACTATCTGCGCGCCGAGGATCCGGCCCTCGAGGTCAGCGACGTCCGCGCCGACGACTACGCGCCGGGCACGCTCCTGGCCCTCACGTCGCCCTCCCTGTTCGGTGAGCCGCGCCTGGTGCGGGTCTCCGGCGTCGAGAAGTGCTCCGACGCGTTCCTGCAGGAGGCCGTGTCCTATCTCGAGCAACCGCAGGAGGGCGCTACGGTCGTGCTCCGTCACACGGGCGCGAGCGTTCGTGGCAAGAAGCTGCTCGACGCCCTGCGCGCCGGCACGGGCGGGGGCATCGAGATCCCCTGCCCGGCGATCAAGCGAGACGGCGACAGGGTCGACTTCGCGGCGGGGGAGTTCGCGGCCGCCAAGAAGCGCATCGCGCCCCCGGCCCTGCGAGCCCTGGTCTCCGCGTTCGCCGATGACCTCACCGAGCTCGCCGCTGCCTGCCAGCAGCTGATCGGCGACGTCGAGGGCGACGTCACGGAAGAGGTCGTCACCAAGTACTACGGGGGCCGGGTCGAGGTGTCGGCGTTCGTCGTCGCCGACACGGCGATCGCCGGGCGCTACGGCGAGGCCCTGGTGTCGCTGCGGCACGCCCTGGCCTCCGGAGCGGATCCGGTGCCCATGGTCGCGGCGTTCGCCATGAAGCTGCGCACGATGGCGCGGGTCGCCGGGAATCGGGAGCCGAGCCGTCAGCTCGCCCAGCGCCTCGGGATGAAGGACTGGCAGGTCGACCGCGCCCGCCGCGACCTCGCGGGCTGGAACGAGCGGTCGCTCGGGATGGCGATCCAGGCCACCGCCCGCGCCGACGCCGAGGTGAAGGGTGCCGCCCGCGACCCGATCTTCGCGCTCGAGCGCATGGTCACCGTCATCGCCACGCGGGAGCCCTTCGGCGGCTGAGCGTGCGGCGCCCGCAGCCTGGCAGCGGTCCGCCACCCGTGAAGATGCACGTCGCCGGCGCGCAGTCCCGGCGCGAGCGTGTGCCGCTGCACGCCGCCTCCGCGATGGAGGGCATGTTCCCGGCCCCTCGCTTGTCCCGTGTCGACCCCACGTGTTCCGGGAACGACAGAAGGCCCGCCTCGCGAGGAGACGGGCCTTCCGGATGATCAGATGCTCAGAGAGCGGCGACCTTCTTGGCGATGGCCGACTTGCGGTTGGCCGCCTGGTTCTTGTGGAGCACGCCCTTGCTGACGGCCTTGTCGAGCTTGACCGTGGCCTTCTTCAGGACCTTCTCGGCGGCGGCCTTGTCGCCGGCGGCGACGGCCTCGCGGGTCTGGCGGACGAGAGTCTTCAGCTCGCTCTTCACGGCCTTGTTGCGCTCGTGAGCCTTCTCGTTGGTCTTGTTGCGCTTGATCTGCGACTTGATGTTTGCCACGTGTGGACGCTTTCTGTACAGGAGTTGTTCGGAGTGCCGGCAGCAGAAGAGGGCTGCTGCACGACGGTCGTGAGGGAAGAACCCACACGCAAGCCAAGAGTCAACTCTACCAGTCCCGGATGCATCGCGCGAAACGAGGCCGCGTCCGCGAAACTGCGTCGCGCTCGGAGTGGTACCGGGTGCAGAATCATCCTGACCCGACAACGACGTCAAGGAGCCCCATGACCCCCGCCTCCGTTCCTTCCCCCGCGCTCGGCCGGCTCCGCTGGTCTGCGGCGACCTCGGCGCTCCAGATCGAGGGCTCGCGCTCCGCCGACGGGGGAGGGCGCTCGATCTGGGACGACTACCTCGAAGCTCCCGGCGCGATCGTCGACGGCTCCACCGCCGACCCCGCCTGCGACAGCTACCGCCATCCCGAGCGTGACGCCGACCTCGCCTCCGCCCTCGGCCTCGACCGCTACCGCTTCTCGATCCCGTGGGCGCGGGTGCAGCCCGACGGACGTGGGCGCGGGAACACCGCAGCCCTCGACCACTACTCCCGGTTCGTCGATCTGCTGCTGGAGCGCGGCGTCACGCCGTTCCCCACGCTGTTCCACTGGGAGATGCCGAGCACCGTGGAGGAGACGGGCGGGTGGCTCGCGCGCGACACCGCCGAGCGATTCGGCGAGTATGCGGCGATCGTGGCCGACCGCCTGGGCGACCGCGTCGCGCACTGGTACACCCTCAACGAGCCGGCGATGACGACGCTCCAGGGCTATGCCGTGGGTGCCCTCGCGCCGGGGAAGCAGCTGCTGTTCGACGCGCTGCCCACCGCGCACCACCAGCTGCTGGCACACGCGCGGGCCGCGGCGGCGCTGCGCACGCGGGGGGCCACGGCGGTGGGACTGGTCAACAACCACACCTGGGTCCTCCCGCTGCAGGATGCGCCAGAGGACCACGAGGCGGCGTTCGTCTACGACCTCCTGCACAACCGGATCTTCAGCACCCCGCTGCTCGACGGCGCGTATCCCGACCTGGAGGCGCTCGGGCTGCCGCCGCTGCCCGTCGAGGAGGGCGACCTGGCGGCGATCGGCGGCTCGATCGACTTCTACGGCGTCAACTTCTACAACCCCACGACTGTGACCGCCGCTCCCGCCGGTGGCTCCATCCCGTTCGACATCGTGCCGACCCCCGGTGTGCCGGTGACGGGTTTCGGACCGGAGTGGCCGATCATGCCGTCCGCCCTGCGCGACCTGCTGATCGACCTGCACGCCCGGCACCCGCAGCTGCCGCCCGTGATCATCGGTGAGAACGGTGCCTCCTTCCCCGAGCCCGACACGGCGGCCCGCGTGGACGACGCCGACCGGATCTCCTACCTGTCGGGGCACATCGCCGCGGTCGCCGAGGCCATCGACGCCGGAGTGCCGGTCGAGGAGTACACGGTGTGGTCGCTGCTGGACAACTGGGAGTGGGCCGACGGCTACACCCAGCGCTTCGGGCTGGTGCACGTCGATTTCGCCACGGGGGAGTGCACCCCGAAGGCCTCGTACGACTGGTACCGCGACCTGATCGCCTCCGTCCGCACCGGTGCCACGATGTCGGCGGTCCGGCGATGACCGCGGCTCCGGCGACGCACCGCGTCCGGGCCGGCGCGCGGTGGATGTCGCTGTTCACGCTGGCGTGGCTGGCGATCTGGACCGTGCAGCTCACCCCGGTGCAGCTGCTCCTCCCGCTGCAGCTCGATACCCCGGAGGACGACTGGATCCGCGGGGTCGTGTCCTCCGGCCTCGTGCTCGGGGTGGGCGGGCTCGCGGGCATCGTCGCCGGTCCGGCCGCCGGTGCCCTGTCGGATCGCGCGCGCGCCGGACGGCACCGCCGACGCCCGTGGGCGCTGGGTGGCGTCTGGCTCACAGCCCTGTGCCTGGTGCTGACCGGGTTCGCGACCGGACCCTGGGCGGTCGGTGCCGGGTGGGTGGGTGTCTCGATCGGCGTCGCGGTGTCGTCGGCCGCCTTCACCGCCCTGATCGCGGATCAGCTTCCGACCACGCAGCGGGGGGCCGCCTCGGCCGCCGTCGGTTCTGCTCAGGCGGTCGGGATCGTGCTCGGCGTCGGGCTGGTCGTGCTGCTCGGACTCGACATCGTGTCGGGCTACCTGCTCCTGGCCGCGGTGATCGCGATCGCGGGGTCGGTGGCCGCGCTCCTGCTGCCCGACCCACCGACGACCGAGGCGCTGCGTCCCCGTGACGCCGGACGCCCCCGACTGGCCTCGCTGCGCGACCGCGACTTCGCCTGGATGCTGTCCGGTCGACTGGTGACCAACATCGGCAACGCGCTCGGCACCGCCCTGTTCCTGTTCTTCCTGCTGCACGGGCTCGGGCAGGAGAACGCGACCGCCCAGGACAACCTGCTGCTGCTGATCGTCGTCTACACGGTGTTCGTGGTGCTCGCATCGGTGGTCACAGGCCTCGTGTCCGACCGGACAGGGCGGCGCCGCACGCTCACGGTCGCCGCGACCGTGGTGCAGGCAGCGTCCGGGGTGGCGATCGTGCTGGTGCCCACGTTCGAGATGACGATGGTCGCCGCGGCGCTCATGGGGCTCGGCTACGGCGCCTTCTCTACGGTGGGACTCGCGTTCGCGGCCGACCTGCTGCCGGACGAGCAGGACCACGCGCGCGACCTCGGCATCGTGAACGTCACCGCGGCGCTCGGTCAGCTGATCGGCCCGGTGCTCGGGGCGGGGCTGGTGGCGCTGGTCGGCGGCTTCTGGCTCGTCTTCCTCGCCGCTGCGGTGCTGTCGCTCGTGGGGGGTCTGCTCACGGCGTTCGCACGGCAGCCCGCCCGCTCATGAGTCCTCGGCCTGTGCCTCGACGGTGGCGATCGCGAGGGCCAGCACCGCGTTGAACACCCGCGGTCGCATGGCCGTGACCAGGTGCGTGGTGCGGGGGACCACGATGAGCTCCGCGTGCGGTGCGAGTCGGCGGAACAGCGGTTCGTTCAGGCGCAGCTGGTCGTACTGCCCGTTGACGAACCACAGGGGCACGGCGATGCGCGGGACGGCGGCGGCCACGTCCAGGGCGGCCAGGCTGCGCAGCGCCGTGTCCTGCATGTCGAGCGCGTAGCCACCGGCCTGGAAGTCGGCGCGGTTCTCGGCGGGGATCGTGGCGGCGAGCAGCTGCCGGGTGAGCCACAGGCCGCGGTCGGGGAGGGAGTCGACGGCCCGTGCGAACAGTCGATACGCGCGGAGCCCTGCGCCCTGGGGGAGCGAGGTGCAGGCGGCCGCGACGAGCCCGGCGACCGGAGGACGCTCGGCGCCGCCGGTGTAGGCGAGGGAGAGTAGTCCGCCCATCGAGTGGCCGACGAGGAGCACCGGTCCGCGCTCGGCGGCGGCGCGCACGGCGGCGTCGATCGTGTGGAGGGCCTCGTGCAGCGTGAAGTCCTCCGCCATGCGGGAGCCGTGCCCCGGAAGATCGAGCGCGGTCACGGGATGCCCGTGCTCTTCGAGGTAGGCCACCTGGGAGCGCCACATGGTCGCCGAGGTGCGGATGCCGTGCACGAGGACGGTCTGGACGCTCACGTCTTCAGCATAAGGAAGCGGGGCCGGTGGCGAACCACCGACCCCGCTTCGACACGAGACGTGTCAGAGGGTGTTACTTCTCCCAGCCGACGTTCTCGACCGGCGTGACGCCGAACAGGTCGAGGCCCACGTAGGGCTCCGGCGTCAGGTTCGCCAGGCCGTTCTTGACCACGTAGATCGACGGGCCGTTGTAGAGCGGGATGACGCCCCACGTCTGCTCGATGATCTTCGGCTCGAGCTCCATGGAGGCGGCGGTCCAGGACTCCGCATCCTTCTGCGACTCGACCTCGTCGGCGATCTGCTTGTCGATCTCGGCCGTGCCGGTGCCCGACAGGTTCAGCTGGCTGTCCGAGCAGTAGAGCTGGCAGAACCAGGCCGGGCCGAACGGGTCGGAGTCGGTGAAGCGGAGCGACACCGCGTCCCAGTTCTTCGACGTCAGGTCGTTCGAGAAGTCGGCCGACGGGCGGACGTCGATCTGCATGTCGATGCCGATCTCCTTCTGCTGCGCCTGGAGCGACTTCGCGAGGGCCTCAAGCGTGGGGTCCTCACCGAACACCGGGTAGGTGATGGACAGCTTCTCGCCGTCCTTCTCGCGGATGCCGTCGTCGCCCTCGGTCCAGCCGGCGTCGTCGAGCAGCTTCTTGGCGGCGTCGACATCGTTCTTCAGACCGGCAGTCGCGAACGAGTCGGAGTAGCCGTCCTGGAACGCGTACAGGTTCAGCGAACCGGCGGCCGGCTCCTCGTAACCGAGGCCGTTCCACGCGATCTGCTTCTGCTGGTCGATGTTGATGCCCATGAAGAAGGCCTTGCGCACGTCGATGTCCTCGAACTGCGGCTTGTCGGCGTCGACCATGATGATCGTCTTCGCGGTCTGCTGCGCGCGACGCACCGTGGTGTCGTCGACGTCCTGCAGCTGCTTCAGACGGTCGTTGGTGTTGGCGCCCACCATGTCGATCTCGCCGTTCTTGAAGGCGTTGATCGCGGCGTCCGGCTCCATCGCCGTGAAGGTCACCGAGTCGAGCAGCGGTGCGTTGCCCCACCACTCGGGGTTCGGCTTGAACGAGACGAAGCCGCCGTTCGGGTCGAACGTGTCGACCGTGTACGGTCCGGCGCCCCACTCGGGGTGCATGTTGCCGATGAAGCCCTCGTTGAAGACGGTCGGGTCGGCGACGGCCGGGTGCAGCACGCCACCGGTCAGGAACGCCATGGACGGCCAGGCGTAGATGCCGTCGAAGGTGACGACCGCGGTCTTGGCGGAGTCGCCCTGCTCGACGCTCTTGATCTGCTTGTAGCCGTCGGTCGCGTTGGGGGTGAAGCCCTCGTCGTAGGAGCGGTTGGCCTTCCACGTCGCGTCGATGGCCGTCCAGTCCATGTCCGTGCCGTCGTTGAAGTGGGCCTCGTCCGTGAACGTGAACGTGATGGTGGTGTTGCCGTCCTTCTCGCCGATGTCGTAGGCGTCGAGGTACGCGTCGTTCTTCGTGACCTCGCCCTCCGGCGAGACGAGCAGGATCTGCGGCATGTACCACGACCACAGACGCACGGTGTCCGCGCTGCCGTCACCGTTGAAGGCGTTCAGCTGCTCGGGGATCTCGTTGATCGGGAAGTTGACCTCGCCACCCTCCTGCAGGTTGCTGCGGTCCTGGGGGTTGTAGTCGGCGGACTTGGTCTCGACCTTGTCGCCGCCGTTGTCCCCGCCACCGGTGTTTCCGGACCCGCTCGCGCAACCCGCGAGGGCGAGTGCCAGGGCGCCGCTGATCGCGATCGCCCCCAGCAACTTCTTGTTCTTCATGGTGCTCCTTTCGCCTTTCGGCGTTTCATAAAGGGAAGAATAGTTCGCGGTCGCGACCGGCATACCGCCCCGGAGTGAATCGCGCCTAACCGTTATCGGACGGTGACCAGCAACCCCGCGACCGCGGCGATCAGACCGTCGCGGGCTTGGTCGACATGGTCGCCGCGTCGAACACGACGCGCTGGCGGGTGCGCTCCACATCCGGGTCGGGGACGGGGATGGCCGACAGCAGCGCCTGCGTGTACGGGTGCTGCGGGTTGTCGAACACGTCGTCCACGTCGCCGTGCTCCACGAACTCGCCGAGGTACATCACGGCCACGCGGTCGGCGATGTGGCGCACCACGGACAGGTCGTGCGCGACGAACAGGTAGGACAGGCCCAGCTTCACCTTCAGCTCGTCGAGCAGGTTGATCACACCGGCCTGGATCGACACGTCGAGCGCCGAGACCGGCTCATCGAGCACCACGATCTTCGGGTTCGTCGACAGGGCGCGGGCGATGCCGATGCGCTGCCGCTGACCGCCGGAGAACGCCTGGGGGAATCGGTCGCTGTGCGCCGGGTTCAGGCCGACGAGGTCCATCAGCTCGTCCACGCGACGGTGCGCCTCCTCCTTGGGCGTGCCGATCGCGAACAGCGGCTCGGAGATGATGTCGGCGACCGTCATGCGCGGGTCGAGGGCGCCCATCGGGTCCTGGAACACGATCTGGATGTCGCGTCGCAGCGCCCGCTCCACCTTGCGGCTGTGGATGTCGTTGACGCTGGTGCCGGCGATCACGATGTCGCCCTCGCTCTGCTTGACCATGTCCATGATCTGCAGCAGGGTCGTGGTCTTGCCGGAGCCGGACTCGCCGACGATGGCCATCGTCTCGCCCTCACGGACGTCGAAGCTGATGCCCTTGATCGCCTGCACCTCGCCGACCTTGCGCTTGAGGAACGCGCCCTTGAGCAGCGGGAAGGTCTTCGTGAGGTTCTTGACCTCGAGCGTGACCGGGCGCTCCTCGCGCGGGAGTCGCGTGAGGTCGCTCTCCGGCACCGCGCGCACGGGGTAGACCGGGAGGCCGCCCAGCAGGCCGCCGTCCTCGATCTCGTGCGAGCGGATGCAGGCGGCGCGGTGCAGGTCGCCCGAGCCGGTGGCCACGGGGAGCAGCTCCGGCTCCTTCGCGCGGCACGCGTCCATCACGATGGGGCAGCGGTCGGCGAAGGGGCACGCGTCGGGCAGGTCGATCAGCAGCGGCGGGTTGCCCTTGATCGGGGTGAGCGGCTGCTTGTCGCCCTTGTCCACGCGCGGGATCGCGCCCAGCAGGCCGATCGAGTACGGCATGCGCGTCTTGTGGAACAGCTCGTGCACGGGCGCCTGCTCCACGGGCTTGCCCGCGTACATCACCAGCACGTCGTCGGCCGTGCGGGCCACCACGCCCATGTCGTGCGTGATCATGATCACCGCGGCGCCGGTCTCGTCCTGCGCCTTCTCGATCAGATCGAGGATCTGCGCCTGGATCGTGACGTCGAGGGCCGTGGTCGGCTCGTCGCAGATGATGAGCTTGGGGTTGTTCGCCATCGCGATGGCGATCACCACGCGCTGGCGCATGCCGCCGGAGAACTCGTGCGGGAACGACTTCATGCGCCGCTCCGGCTCGGTGATGCCGACGAGCTTCAGCAGCTCGACCGAGCGGTCCCACGCATCCTTCTTCGACAGGCTGCGGTGCACCGTGAGGGCCTCGATGAGCTGGTCGCCCACGGTGTAGACGGGGGTGAGCGAGGTCAGCGGGTCCTGGAAGACCATCGACATGCCGTTGCCGCGGATCACCGACAGCTGCTTGTCGCTCATGCCGATCAGCTCTTTGCCGTCGTACATGATCGAGCCGGTGACCTTGGCGTTCTCGTCGAGGAGTCCCATGATCGCGAGCGAGGTGACGGACTTGCCGGAGCCGGACTCGCCGACGATGCCGAGGGTCTTGCCGGCTTCGAGGTCGAACGAGACGCCGCGCACGGCGTCGACGCGGCCGGCCTCGGAGGCGAAGCTGACCTTGAGGTCGCGGACGGAGAGGACGTTGGTCATGCGCGGCCTCCTGCAGCCGAGGTCGGGTCGAGGGCGTCGCGCAGGCCGTCGGCGATCAACGCCATCGACACCGTGAGCAGGGTCAGCGCCGCCGCCGGGAAGTAGAACAGCCACGGGGCCGTGGTGAGCGAGCTCGAGCCGGCACCGATCAGCGCGCCGAGCGACACGTCGGGGATCTTGACGCCGAAGCCCAGGAACGACAGACCGGTCTCGGTCACGACGGCCGAGACGACGCCGAGGGTGAAGTTGATCACGAGGAGCGAGCCGATGTTCGGCAGCAGGTGGCGCAGCACGATCTTCATGCCGCCCACGCCCATGTAGCGGGCCGCGCTGACGTACTCGCGCTCGCGCAGCGACAGGGCCATGGTCCAGATGACGCGGGCGGGGAAGTACCACCCGATCACGAAGATCATGATGAGCGCGATCACGCGCCAGTCTCCGCCGGCCTTGTTCGAGATCATCGCGAGGATCAGGAAGCTCGGGATCACCATCATGAAGTGGATGATCAGGAGCGAGATGCGCTCGGTCCAGCCGCCGAAGTAGGCCGCGGCCGTGCCGACCAGGGCCGACACGATCGTGACGCCGATCGAGACCGTGAGCGCGATCATGAGAGAGCGCTGCAGGCCGACTGCCACCTGCGCGAACAGGTCGTTCCCGGCGTTGTTGGTGCCGAACCAGTGCTCCGTGGACGGCGGGGTGCTCAGGTTCAGGAAGTCGAGCTCCACGTGGTCGTAGCGCGCGATCAGCGGGCCGAAGATCGCGAACAGCACGAGCAGCGCGAAGATCACCAGGCCGATGAGCGCACCGCGGTTGCGGGAGAAGCGCCGCCAGTACAGGCTCCACTTCGACAGGCGCTTCGTCGCGACGCGGGTGGTCTCGGGGCCGGCGGCCGCGGGGTCCGGGTGGATGGTCGGGTCGAGCATGTCGGTGCTCATGTCAGCTCACTCTCACACGCGGGTCGAGGACCACGACGGCGATGTCGGCGAGGATCGCGCCGATCGCCGTGAGGACCGCGCCGAAGGCCGCGATCGCGACGGTTCCGTGGATGTCGTTCTTCGAGATGGTCTCGATGAAGTACTTGCCCATGCCGTTCCACGCGAAGATCGTCTCGGTCAGGACCGCACCGGTGAAGATGGCGGGGATCGTGAAGGCGACCTGCGTGGCGACGGGGATCAGCGAGGTGCGCAGCGCGTGCTTGCGGATGGCCTGCTGCTTGGTGAGGCCCTTGGCGCGAGCGGTGCGCACGTAGTCGGCGTTGATGTTGTCCAGCAGCAGCGAGCGCTGCAGGAAGTGGATGCTCGCGTAGCCCGTGAGCACCAGGGCTATGGTCGGCAGCGTCAGATGCTGCAGCACATCTATCAGGGTGGGGAAGAAGCCCTCGACCCCCTGACTGGCGTTCCCTGTCACATAGAAGATGCGCGTGCCGGTGGCGTTGTTGAGGCCGATCGCGAGCAGCACGATCGCGAAGGCCGCGACCACGATCGGGATGTTCAGCGTGATGATGCTGGTGGCCTGGCCGATGCGGTCGGCGAGCTTGTACTGGCGGGAGGCCGTGTACACGCCGAGCGCGATGCCGAGGATCGTGGTGATGATCGTCGCGCCGAGCACGAGCTCCGCGCTGACCCACATGCGGTACGCGACCTGCTCGTTGACGGAGCCGCCGGTCGGGCTCACCCCCCAGTCCCACCGGAGGAGGATGCTGGTGAACCAGTTCCACCAGCGCTCGATGAGCGGCACGGTGTCGCTGAGGTTGCGGGGCACGAGGAGGTTGTTGATCTGCTCTTCACTGAGCGGAGGACGACGGCCCACGTAGTTGCTGCGCGGATCGAGGAACCCCCACGCGAGGAAGTAGGTGAGGTTCGTCGCGACCACGATCATGAGCAGCCAGCCGAGGGCGCGGCGTGCGAGGTACTTGATCAAGGGGGATTGTCTTTCTCTTCTCCAGACGCGCTCGGGATCCGCCGACGCAACGCTGAGCCGGGCGGATGAATCGGGCGCCATCCGCCGTTCTGCGCGACGCGACAGCCCTCACGGAGTCTGTGACGGAGTCGTATCGCTTACGGGATCCGGTGTCACGGATTGATCCCGGGCAACTTCGGGAGACTATCACCGATGTCCCCGAATGGGGATTCCCCTGCCCCTCACCGTAGAATCGACGGGACATGTCCCCACGCGCTCTCACCCCGCTTCAGCCTGCCGCGACGCCGGCTGCGCAGATCCGCAATTTCTGCATCATCGCCCACATCGATCACGGCAAGTCGACGCTCGCCGACCGCATGCTCCAGATCACCGGAGTGGTGTCGGACCGGGACATGCGGGCGCAGTACCTCGACCGCATGGACATCGAGCGCGAGCGCGGCATCACCATCAAGAGCCAGGCCGTGCGCATGCCCTGGGAGATCGACGGCGAGCCGTTCGCGCTGAACATGATCGACACCCCCGGCCACGTGGACTTCACCTACGAGGTGTCGCGCTCCCTCGCCGCGTGCGAGGGGGCGATCCTCCTGGTCGACGCCGCACAGGGGATCGAGGCGCAGACGCTCGCCAACCTCTACCTGGCGCTCGAGAACGACCTGCACATCATCCCGGTCCTCAACAAGATCGACCTCCCGGCGGCCGACCCGGAGAAGTACGCGAAGGAGCTCGCCTCCCTCATCGGGGGCAAGCCGGAAGACGTGCTGCGCGTCTCGGGCAAGACCGGCGTCGGCGTCGAGGATCTGCTCGACCGCCTCGTGCGGGAGATCCCCGCGCCGGTCGGAGACGCCGAAGCTCCCGCCCGCGCCATGATCTTCGACTCCGTGTACGACGCGTACCGCGGCGTCGTCACCTATGTGCGCATGGTCGACGGCAGCCTCTCCCCGCGCGAGCGCATCCAGATGATGTCGACCGGCGCCAACCACGAGGCTCTCGAGGTCGGGGTGTCCAGCCCTGAGCCGACGCCCACGAAGGGCCTCGGCGTCGGCGAGGTGGGCTACCTCATCACCGGCGTGAAGGACGTGCGCCAGTCGAAGGTCGGCGACACCATCACGAACGCGCGCAAGCCCGCCGCCGACGCGCTTCCCGGCTACACCGACCCGAAGCCGATGGTGTTCTCGGGCATCTACCCGATCGACGGCAGCGACTACGCGGAACTGCGCGAGGCCCTCGACAAGCTCAAGCTCTCCGACGCGTCGCTGCAGTACGAGCCGGAGACCTCGGTCGCGCTCGGCTTCGGCTTCCGCTGCGGCTTCCTCGGCCTGCTGCACCTGGAGATCGTGACGGAGCGGCTCGCGCGCGAGTTCGGCCTCGACCTCATCACCACGGCGCCGAGCGTGATCTACGAGGTCGTCACCAGCGACACCGGCGAGACGGTCACGGTCACGAACCCGAGCGAGTACCCCGATGGGCGCATCGGCTCGGTGTCGGAGCCGATGGTGAAGGCGGCGATCCTGCTGCCCAAGGACTACGTCGGCACCGTGATGGAGCTGTGCCAGTCGCGGCGCGGCACGCTGCTGGGCATGGAGTACTTCTCGGAGGAGCGCGTCGAGCTGCGCTACAACATGCCGCTCGGCGAGATCGTGTTCGACTTCTTCGACCAGCTCAAGTCCAAGACGCAGGGGTACGCCTCGCTCGACTACGAGCCCTCCGGTCAGCAGGAAGCCGACCTGGTGAAGGTCGACATCCTCCTCCAGGGCGAGAAGGTCGACGCCTTCAGCTCGATCGTGCACCGCGACAAGGCCTACGCGTACGGCACGATGATGGCCGAGCGCCTGCGCAAGCTCATCCCTCGCCAGCAGTTCGAGGTGCCGATCCAGGCGGCGATCGGTGCGCGCATCATCGCCCGCGAGACCATCCGCGCGATCCGCAAGGACGTGCTCGCCAAGTGCTACGGCGGTGACATCACCCGCAAGCGCAAGCTCCTCGAGAAGCAGAAGGAGGGCAAGAAGCGCATGAAGATGGTCGGCCGCGTCGAGGTCCCCCAGGAGGCGTTCATCGCGGCGCTCTCCGGCGACGTCGAGGGCAAGGACAAGAAGTAACCCGGGCGATCCTGGGCGCTCCCGTGGTGCGGGGGGTGTTCGCCCAGGGAACCCGAAGTAGGCTGGATCTCATGCGGCGCGGGACTTTCCGAGACGACACGGTGGACTATGCGGCCGTGGGTGCGACCCACGCCCCCGACCTGATGCAGTACCCGCCGGAGCGCAGCATCCCGGCGGAGGAGTCCTGGCGGATCGGCAGCGGCGAGGAGCGGTTCCAGACGGCGGGCGAGGCCCTGCTGTCGTGGACGGCGCAGCGCGCAGCCGGACTCTCGGTGGAAGACGTGCGTCCTGCCCCGGGCCCCGCGTACGCCGGGGTCAGCTTCGACGCCGAGGGCAACCCGATCGCGCCGAGCAAGCGCGATGTCGAGCCGCGCTATGACGCGGAGGGCATGCCGTTCGTCGGCGCCGGGATGACGCTGCACCTGCGCGGTCGGGTGGGCGGCATGCGCGCCGACTCCGAGCTGCGCGTGATCTCGGTCACCGAGGAGACACGGCGCATCGGCTTCGTGCTCGGGACGATCGGGGGCTCGGTCGTCAGCGGCGAGGAGTCGTTCGACGTCGACTGGCGCGAGGACAACGACGAGGTGTGGTTCACGGTGCGCGCGTTCGACGCGCCCAACGCGCTCGTCTACCGCCTGATCCCGGCACTCATGAAGCGGCGCCGCCGCGAGCTGTTCGCGCGGTACCTGCGCGCGATCTCCCCGCTGTACGCGACCCCCGTCTGATGGCGGGACCGCTTCCCCTCGGCGATCCGGCTCCCGCCGACGGCCGCCTGCCCGACGACCTGCCGATCTCTGCCGACACCCCGTTCTCGGCGTACCTGCACGTGCCGTTCTGCCGCGTGCGCTGCGGCTACTGCGACTTCAACACCTATACGTCGAGCGAGCTGCGCGGCGCGAAGCAGGAGGACTATGCGTCGACCCTGATCGGCGAGATCGCCCTCGCTCGCGGCGTGCTGGACGCCGCGGGGGCGCTGCGACCGATGGACACGGTGTTCTTCGGGGGCGGCACGCCGACGCTGCTGCCCCCGGGCGACCTCGCGCGCATGCTCGGCGCGGCGACCGCGGCGTTCGGGCTCGCGCCGGGTGCCGAGGTGACGGTGGAGGCGAACCCCGACACGGTGACACCCGAGGTGGCGCGCACCCTCGCGCAGGCCGGCGTCACGCGGTTGTCGATCGGCATGCAGTCGGCGGTGCCGCACGTGCTCGCCGCTCTCGATCGCACGCATCAGCCGGAGAACGTGCGGACGGCGGTGGCCGCGGCCAAGGGTGCGGGACTGGACGTCAGCGTCGATCTCATCTACGGCGCGCCGGGGGAGTCGCTCGCCGACTGGGAGGCGTCGCTCGATGCGGCCCTCCAGCTCGAGTCGGACCACATCTCCGCGTACGCGTTGATCATCGAGGACGGGACGAAGCTCGCGCGGCAGATCCGTCGCGGCGAGGTGCCTACCCCCGACGACGACCTGCAGGCGGACATGTACGAGCTGGCCGACGAGCGGCTGGCCGCGGCGGGTTTCGAGTGGTACGAGGTCAGCAACTGGGCGCGCACGCCGGAGCAGCGGTCGCGGCACAACCTGGCGTACTGGCGGGGGAGCGACTGGTGGGGCTTCGGTCCCGGCGCGCACAGCCACGTGGCGGGACTGCGCTGGTGGAACGTGAAGCATCCGGCCGCCTACGCGCAGCGGCTCGCGGCGTCCGCGTCTCCGGCGGCGGGACGGGAGCGCCCCGACGTGGAGGCCCAGACGCTCGAGCGCATCCTGCTGCTCAGCCGCATCCGCGAGGGCATCGCGGTGGACGACCTGCCCGCGGCGAACCGCCCCCGCGTGGCCGGGCTCATCGCGGACGGCCTGATCGACGCGGCGGCGGCGCTCCGCGGGCGCGTGCAGCTCACCCTGCGCGGACGCCTCCTCGCCGACGCGGTGGTGCGCGAGCTCACCGACTGAGTGATCGGCGCGCGGGTTCGGAGAACTCCCGGTCGTACGCGGTAGGATTGGCACTCAGGGTGTCAGAGTGCCAGCGTCCGGTCGTCAGCGGGAAGGGGTGGGCCATGGTCACAGAGCGAGGACTCCAGGTTCTCCGCGCGATCGTGCAGGACTACGTCGAGACGCACGAGCCGGTGGGCAGCCGATCGATCGTCGACCGGCACTCGTTCGGGGTGTCCGCGGCGACGATCCGCAACGACATGGCGCAGCTCGAAGACGAGGAGCTCATCACCGCCCCCCACACGTCGTCCGGTCGCGTGCCCACCGACAAGGGCTACCGCGTCTTCGTCAACCACCTCGCCCAGCTCCGTCCCCTCTCCTCGGCGCAGCGCTCGGCGATCGAGTCGTTCCTCGCCGACCCCGCCGACCTCGACGACCTCATGGCGCGCACGGTGCGGGTACTGACGCAGCTCACGGGTCAGGTCGCGCTGGCGCAGTATCCGTCGTTCGCCCGCGCGCGGGTCACGCACGTGGAGCTCGTCGCGCTGGCCCCCAACCGTCTCCTGACCGTGCTGGTGACCGATGCCGGCGGCGTCTCGCAGCGGATGACGGTGCTGCCGGATGCGATCGACGAGGCCGATCTCGGTGTGCTCCGCGCCCGGCTCTCCGCGCTCATCACGGGGCAGGCGATCGCGGAGGCGTCCGAGCGGCTGCAGACCCTGCTGGCCGCGGAGGAGACGCCGCGCGACCGCGTGCTGCGCACTCTCGCCGGCGTCCTCGTCGACGAGCTGGGCGGGTTCCGTCAGGAGCGACTGGTGATGGCGGGCGCGGCGACCCTCGCCCGCCGCGAGCACGACTTCCGCGGCAGCATCCACCCCCTCCTCGAGGCGATCGAGGAGCAGGTGACGCTGCTGCGGCTGATGAGCGAGATGGTGGCCGACGAGCACGGCCTGGCGGCCAGCATCGGCACCGAGAACGCGCCGTTCGGTCTCGGCGAGGCGTCGATCGTCGCGAGCGACTACGCGGCACCGACCGGAACGGCGCGCGTCGGCGTGATGGGGCCGACGCGCATGGACTATCCGAGCAACCTGGCGGCGGCGCGGGCGGTGGCCCGCTACCTGTCGCGGATGCTCGACGACGACGAGGCCGGCCGCTGACGCGGCCCCACGGAACACGCAGAAGGGCGATTGTGGCGGACCACTATGAGGTTCTCGGGGTGTCCCGGGACGCTTCCACGGATGAGATCAAGAAGGCGTACCGCCGACTGGCGCGGCAGCTCCACCCGGACGTGAATCCGGGCGAGGACGCGGCCGAGCGGTTCAAGCTCGTCACCCACGCGTACGACGTGCTCAGCGACGAGGAGTCGCGACGCCGCTACGACATGGGCGGCGGGGACGGCGCCGCGGGCAACTTCGGCGGCTTCGGCGGGTTCGGCGACATCTTCGAGACGTTCTTCGGCGCCGCGCAGGGCGGTGGCCGCGGAGCCCGACCCCGGTCGCGGCGCGAGCGCGGTCAAGACGCCCTGGTGCGCGTGACGCTCGAGCTGGGCGACGTCGTGTTCGGCGCACACCGCGACATCGAGGTCGACACCGCGGTGCTGTGCGAGACGTGTCAGGGCTCGTGCTGCCAGGAGGGCACGTCGCCCGTCACGTGCGACATCTGCGGCGGCACCGGCCACGTGCAGCGTCAGGTGCGCAGCCTGCTCGGCAACGTCGTCACCTCGCAGCCGTGCGGCACGTGCGAGGGCTACGGCACCACCATCCCGTATCCGTGCGGCACGTGCGG
This sequence comes from Microbacterium sufflavum, assembly GCF_023091155.1. Lineage (NCBI taxonomy): Bacteria > Bacillati > Actinomycetota > Actinomycetes > Micrococcales > Microbacteriaceae > Microbacterium > Microbacterium sufflavum. The sequence continues at coordinate 234,126 of NZ_JAHWXK010000002.1, forward strand.
CGGACAGGGGCGCGTGCGCTCGCGGCGCACCGTGTCGCTCGACATCCCCGCCGGCGTGGAGACCGGACTGCGCCTGCAGCTGCCGGGCTCCGGTGAGGTCGGTCGCGCCGGTGGCCCCAACGGCGACCTGTACGTGGAGGTCACGGTCACCCCGCACCCCGCGTTCAGCCGGGAGGGCGACGACCTCCTCGCGACGCTCGAGGTGTCGATGACCGATGCGATCCTCGGCACCGACACGTCGATCGAGGGCCTGGACGGCGAGGTCGACCTGGAGATCCGCCCCGGTGTGCAGTCCGGCGACGTGCTGACGATCAAGGGCCGCGGCATCACGCCGCTGCGCGGCACCCAGCGCGGCGACCTGCGGGTGGGCGTGCAGGTCGTGACACCCACGAAGCTCGACGCGTCGCAGCGCAAGCTCATCGAGGACTTCGCGAAGAAGGCGAAGGCTCCGGCCCCGCAGCTCGCCCAGTTCCAGCAGGGGCTGTTCTCGAAGCTGCGCGACCGGTTCCGCGGACACTGATCGTGGCGCTCCACTTCCTGGTCGAGACGGCGGGAGGCGCGGCCGTCGGCGACCTGGTCACACTGACCGGCGCCGAGGCGAAGCACGCCGCCGTGGTGCGTCGGCTGCGCGTCGGCGAGGCCGTGACGGTGGGGGACGGCCGCGGCGTGTGGCTGACCGGCGTCGCGGAGGAGGTCTCGCCGTCGCGCGTCGAGGTGCGGGTGCAGGAGCGCGCGGAGTCGCCGGCGCCGTCGCCGAGGGTCGTGCTGGTGCAGGCGCTCGCGAAGGGCGACCGTGACGAGCTCGCGGTGCAGGCGGCGTGCGAGCTCGGCGTGGACGAGATCGTGCCGTGGCAGGCGGGTCGCAGCATCTCGCGCTGGGAGGGGCCCAAGGCCGCGAAGGGTCGCGAGCGCTGGGCGACGATCGTGCGCGAGGCGGCCAAGCAGGCCCATCGCGCATGGGTGCCGGAGGTCGCGCCGGTCGAGTCGACCGCGCAGCTGGCGGCGCGCGCGGCGCAGCAGCGGGTGCTGCTGCTCGACCCGACCGCGCCAGGGCGGCTGTCCGACCTGGAGCCCGACGGCCGCGACCTCGTGCTGGTGGTGGGGCCCGAGGGCGGCATCTCCGCCGAGGAGCTGGAGCGGCTCACGGCGGCGGGCGCGGAGCGCGTGCTCCTCGGCGACACGGTGCTGCGCACGTCCACGGCCGGACCGGCGGCGATCGCGGTGCTGTCGGTCGCTCTCGGCCGCTGGTGACCGCCGCCGCGTGCAGGGGCCCCGGTAAGCTGAACGCATGAGCGAACCCTCGATCTTCACGCGCATCCTGAACGGGGACATCCCCGGTGAGATCCTGCTCGATGCGGGTCGGGTGTTCGTGATCCGCGACATCAACCCGCAGGCTCCGCTGCACGCGCTCGTGATCCCGAAGACCGAGGAGTACCGCGACGTGACGGAGCTCGCGGCGGGTGACCCGGGTCTGCTGGCCGAGATGGTCGCGGCAGCGAAGCGCATCGCCGACGAGCACGCCAACGGCGAGTACCGCCTCATCTTCAACAACGGCGCGAGCGCCGCCCAGTCCGTCTTCCACGTGCACGCCCATGTGCTCGGCAATCTCGAGGAGAACAAGCTCGTTGGCTTCTGACGATCAGGAAACCGTCACCGAACGCATCTACGCGGACGGTGTCGCGATGGTGCAGCTGCTCGGTCCGCAGGACCGCCTGCTGCGGATGCTGGAACGCGAGCACCGCGATGTGCAGGTGCTCGTCCGCGGCAACGAGATCACCCTGACGGGCGAGCGCGACGCCGTCGCGAAGGCGAAGAACCTCGTCGACGAGCTGCTGGCGATGACGAAGGCCGGGCACGACCTGGCGCCCAGCGACGTGTCCAGCTCGGCGCGCATGCTCCGCACCGAGGGCGGTCCGCGCCCGAGCGAGGTGCTCGGCGAGGCGATCCTGTCGACCCGTGGCAAGGTGATCCGCCCGAAGACGCTCGGACAGAAGGAGTACGTCGACGCGATCGAGGAGAACACGATCGTGTTCGGCATCGGCCCGGCCGGTACCGGAAAGACCTACCTGGCGATGGCGAAGGCCGTGCAGGCGCTGCAGCGCAAGGAGGTCACGCGCATCATCCTCACCCGTCCGGCGGTGGAGGCGGGGGAGCGGCTGGGGTTCCTGCCCGGCACGCTCACCGACAAGATCGACCCGTACCTGCGCCCGCTGTACGACGCGCTGAACGAGATGATGGACCCGGAGATCGTGCCGCGCCTGATGGCCACGGGGACGATCGAGGTGGCGCCGCTCGCGTACATGCGCGGTCGCACGCTCAACGACTCGTTCGTGGTGCTCGACGAGGCGCAGAACACCACGCCGGAGCAGATGAAGATGTTCCTGACGCGGCTGGGCTTCGGCACCAAGATGGTCGTCACGGGCGACATCACCCAGGTCGACCTGCCGCAGGGGTCTTCGGGACTGCGGCTCGTGACGCGGGTGCTCGACGGGATCGACGACATCCACTTCACCCGGCTGACCAGCGACGACGTGGTGCGGCACTCGCTCGTGGGGCGCATCGTCGACGCGTACAGCGAGTACGACGAGAAGCGCACGGCGCAGCGGTTCGAGCGCGAGCAGGCCGCGGAGTTCGCCAACAGGGCCGAGCGCCGCGGGGCGCAGCGACCAGGACCACGCGACCGGATGCCGAAACGGGGGCTCTCATGATCGAGATCAACAACGAGTCGGCGATCGACGTCGACGAGACGGTGCTGCAGCGGCTCACCGACTTCAACCTGGAGCAGCTGCACGTCAGCCCGGACGCCGAGGTGGCGATCGTGCTCGTCGACGAGGGCGCCATGGAGGCGCTGCATGTGCAGTGGATGGACGAGCCGGGCCCGACCGACGTGCTCAGCTTCCCGATGGACGAGCTGCGCCCCGGCACCGAGGACCGCCCGACGCCTCCCGGCCTGCTGGGCGATATCGTGCTGTGCCCGCAGGTGGCGGAGACCCAGGCGCAGGCGGCCGGCCACACCCTGATGGACGAGCTGATCCTGCTCACCACGCACGGTCTGCTGCACCTGCTCGGCTTCGATCACGCGGAGCCGGAGGAGGAGCGGGAGATGTTCGGACTCCAGAAGCAGCTGATCCAGGGCTTCGCCGTGTCCGAGCGCCGCCGCCGATGACGGAGATCCTGCTGCTGATCGCCGCCGTGCTGCTGGTGGCCTTCGGCGGCCTCATGGCTGCGATCGACGCGGCCTACGGCGTCACGTCCCGGGCCGGCCTCGCAGATCTGGCGACCGAGGGGCGACGGGCGAAGGCGCTCGAGCGGATCGCCGCCGACCTCGACGCGCACGTCAACGCGGTCGCGTTCATCCGTGTGCTCGCGGAGGTCACCGCGGCCGTGCTCGTCACGGTGGCGTTCACGATCATGTTCGAGAGCATCTGGTGGGCGATGCTCGCCGCGGCCATCCTGATGACGGGCATCACGTTCGTGCTCGTCGGCGCCAGTCCGCGCACGTTCGGCCACCAGCACGCTGAGGCCATGATCCGCGGGAGCGCGGGCATCGTGCGCGGTCTGCGCATCATCCTCGGCCCGCTCGCCCAGGGGCTGGTCGTGCTCGGCAACCGGGTCACGCCCGGCACGGGTCGCAGCTCGTTCTCGAGCGAGGACCAGCTGCTGAGCATGGTCGACGAGGCCGCGTCGAACGACCTCATCGAGGAGGACGACCGCGATCTCATCCACTCGGTGTTCGACTTCACCGACCAGTTCGTGCGGGCGGTGATGGTGCCGCGCACCGAGATGGTCACCGTGGACGCGGAGGCCACCACCGACGAGGCCATGTCGCTGTTCCTGCAGCGCGGGGTGTCGCGCATGCCGGTCGTGGACGACGAGGCCGACGACGTGGTCGGGGTGCTGTATCTGAAGGATCTGGTGCAGTTCGCCTACCGCGACGACCTGGCCTGGCGCGCGGCGTCGATCCGCCCGATCGCCCGCCCCGCGACGTTCGTGCCGGAGTCGATGCGCGCCGAGACGCTGCTGCAGCAGATGAAGCGCGACGCGGTGCACGTGTGCCTGGTGATCGACGAGCACGGCGGGATCTCCGGGCTTGTGACCCTGGAGGACCTGATCGAGGAGCTCGTCGGCGAGATCTCCGACGAGTACGATCAGGTATCCGCGGAGTTCGTGGATCTCGGTGCCGGACGCTACCGCGTCAGCTCCCGGCTGTCGCTGGAAGACGTCGGCGACCTGTTCGGCCTCGAGCTCGAGGATGAGGACGTCGACTCGATCGGCGGTCTGCTCGGCAAGGCGCTCGGACAGGTGCCGCAGCCCGGGGCGACGGCGGTCGTGGACGGTCTGGTCCTCACCGGCGGGGCCTCTCGGGGGCGCGGCCGCGGGATCGCGACGGTGTTCGTCGAGAGGGCCGCGGTGGCGGACGAGGTGCAGGAAGAAGGAGAGCGACGCGATGACTGAGGACACCCGGAGCGGATTCGTGACCTTCGTCGGTCGACCGAACGTCGGCAAGTCCACCCTGACGAACGCGCTGGTGGGCGACAAGATCGCGATCACGAGCGAGAAGCCGCAGACGACGCGGCGCGCGATCCGCGGCATCCTGAACCGCCCGGACGGGCAGCTCGTGATCGTGGACACTCCCGGCATCCACAAGCCGCGCACCCTCCTGGGCGAGCGTTTGAACGACCTGGTGGAGCAGGTGCTGGGCGACGTCGACGTGATCGGGTTCTGCGTGCCGGCGACCGAGAAGGTCGGACCGGGCGATCGTCGCATCGCCGCCTCGCTCGACGGCTACCCGCGTGCGCAGAAGATCGCGATCGTCACGAAGACCGATGCGGCGGGGCGCGACGAGATCACGGAGCGCCTCATGGAGGTCGACTCGTTGCGCGAGGACTGGGCGGCCGTCATCCCGCTCTCGGCACTGACGCGCGATCAGCTCGATGTGCTCGCCGACGAGATCCTGCAGCTCATGCCCGAGGGACCCGCGCTGTATCCGGCCGGGATCACGACGGACGAGTCGAACGAGGACCGCATCGCCGAGATCATCCGCGAGGCGGCGCTCGACGGCGTGCGCGATGAGCTCCCGCACTCGATCGCCGTGGTCGTGGACGACATCGCCCCCCGCGAGGACAGCGACCTGACGGACGTGCACGCGTCGATCGTGGTGGAGCGCGACAGCCAGAAGGCGATCATCATCGGCCATAAGGGCTCGCGGTTGCGCGACGTGGGCGCTCGCGCAAGGACGGGCATCGAGGAGCTGCTGGGCACGCGGGTGTTCCTCGGACTGCACGTCAAGGTCGCGAAGGAGTGGCAGCGCGACCCCAAGCAGCTCGGCCGACTCGGGTTCTGACATGAGACGGGGCACGACGTCGAAGGCGGCGGGCAGACCGCCGACCCCGCGGTCATGAGCGGCCGCAGCGAGGACCCGAACACGCTGCGGCACGAGGTCTTCACACGAGTGTTCGACGAGCACTGGGCGGCGGTGCGCCACCACATCGAGGGCGTGGTCGGTGACGACGACGAGGTCACCGAGATCGTGTCGGAGGTGTTCCTGGCCGCGTGGTCGCGTCCGCGACCGAGTCGTCCGCCCGGTCGGGTGTGGCTGCTGCGCGAGGCCGACCGTCGTCTGCGCACCCGTGGTCGACGGGGGGCGACCCGGCTCAGGGCACTCGATGCGCTGCACAACGGGCTGTCCGGCGACCCGGCGCCGCTGGGGCTCGTCGGCCGCAGTGAGGTGCTGCACGCGGTGGGTACCCTCAGCCCGGCCCAACGGCGTATCATCATGCTCACGTATTGGGATGGACTCACGGTGGGGGAGATCGCGGAGCTGGTGCGCGCATCGGAGTCACGGGTACGGAAGACGTTGCGTCTGGCGGAGGATCGGCTTCGCGCGGCGCTGGGCCTGGAGGGGACGGATACGCGTGATGCCTGACAACGCCCTGCTCGAGCGAGCGCTCACCGCTGCGGATCCGGCGCGGACTCCGCGCGATGCGGAACCGGACGCACGGGCGATCGCGACGCGCGACCGCATCCTGCGCAGCTCCCGGGAGCCGCAGCGTCGCCGGGCGCGCCGAGTCGGGTGGGCGGCGGGACTCACCGCCGTCGCGGCGTCGGCTGCTCTCGCGTTCGGGGTGCTGCTGCCGCAGGGCGCGGCCGTTGCGGGCACACCCACCCCGCTCGCGTTCGACGGATCCGCTTCACTCGCCGAAACCGTGGCGGCGGCCGACACCGACCTCGGCGTGTTCCACGAGCCGGAGACGCCTGAGCGCTCCGTGCGCGCCGCATCGTGGTCGTTCTCCGTCGACGTCGACGCCGGGCGGGCCGAGATCGTGCCGCAGCTGTCGACGTTCCAGTGGAGCGACGAACTCTCGGGAGAGGCGATCGCGATCAATGGTGTCGCCTACGACCCGGGCGACGCGGTCGCCAACCAGGAGGCCGAGGTCGTGAGCACGGGTGAGGTGGCGTCGCGCGTCACGTACGCACCCGGCGAGTTCGTGACGCCCGTCGTCGCGGTGCCGGGAGAGACGCCCGCCGACGTGCGGGCGCTGCTGGAGGCGTTCGGGCTTCCGAAGGAGCCGAGTGCGTTCGACGTGGTCACGGCGGTCACCTCCGTCTTCGGGCAGTGGACGCTGACGAACGCGCAGCACGCCGAGCTGCTCGCGCTCATCGAGGACTCGGGCGGTGCGCAGGCGCTGGGCGCGACGACGGACCGGCTGGGTCGTCCGGTCGCGGGCATCCGGGTGATCGCCGCGGACGGTGCCGTCAGCGACGACGTGCTGGTGTCGCTCGACAGCGGGCGCATCGTGGGCGTGGAGCGCACGGTGCTCGTGGACGACGGGATCGTGGCCCCTGGCTCGATCACGGACTACCGCATGTGGGATCTCGACGAGGAGATGATCGAATGAGGCGTACGCGCGCGACGATGGCGGCCCTGGTGGGCCTGGTGCTGGTGCTGACCGGGGTGCCCACTGCGGCATCAGCGGCGGCGAACCCGGATGCGGTCGATCCGCAGGCGGCGCAGCTGCTCGAGGAGGTTCCGGGCGGCGAGCTGGTTGCGCCGGGTCACATCGTCTGGCCCGAGCTCGACATGGAGTTCGTGGCGGCTTCCGGCTCGTCCGGGCTGAGCGCCCGGTCCGTGGGCAGCTGCTCCACAGGTCGCATCTGCGCGTACACCGCGTACAACCTCTCCGGCAGCATCCTCAGCTGGGGGAGCTGCGGCAGCATCGCGATCCCCTCGACCTTCGTGACCCGGTCGATCGCCAACGCGCGCACCTCCGGCTACGCCCAGGCCCGCAACGGCAGCACCGTGCTCGCGACGGTGTACGCGAACGGCTCCGCCAACGTCTACGGCTCGGCGAACAACATCCGCTGCTACCTCTGAGCGCTGGTGTCGGGGGAGGAGGGCGTTGAGCGCCCGGTGTCCGGTGCCGGCGGGGGTGCCCCGTGAGTCGTCGCGCGGAGGAGCGTGCCGCCGAGCGCGAGCGCGTGTTCACCGCGATCTACGCCCAGCACTGGGCCGCCGTGCAACGACATGTGGAGTGCACGCTCGACGATGACGCGGAGGTGGCCGAGGTGGTCGCCGACGTGTTCCTCCTCGCCTGGCGCAAGCTGGATCCGGCGTGCCCGCTCGGATTGGTGTGGTTGCTGCGGGCATGCGACAACAAGCTCAAGGATCGCGACCGGAGTGAGCGAGCCCATGCGAGAGCGATCGACGCCGTCCGCACCGGGCACCGGGCGCCGCAGGGCGACCTGCTCGACGCGCTCGCGGTGCGTCGAGCGATCGACACGGTGCTGACGCCGCGAGAGCGTCGGATCGTGATTCTCGCGTACTGGGACCGGTTGGCCGCCGGCGAGATCGCTGAGCTTCTGCGGTGCAGCCAGGGAACCGTCTGGACGACCCTCAGCCGGGCGCGACGGAAGCTGCAGAGCGAGCTCGGCCTGTCGCCGATCGCGAGTGCTCCGCGGGTCGAGGCCCTGTCCATTGCACGAGCCGGCAATACCTTACGGCCGAGTATTTCCGCTCCGGGGGTGTAGACCCACCGGCTTCACTGCCCCTAGCGTGCCGCTGTGACTTCCCCCCCCCCGCTCGGGCTCGCCCGCGAAGGACGGTACTCGTCATGCTGAAGAGGGCGGTGATCCGGGTCGCCGCGGTCGCACTGGGGTTGATGGGTGCCGCGGCCCTGTCGGGATGCGTGCCGTCGCGACCCGTCTTCCTGGGGCCGGTCGCCCTCACAGTCGTCGACGACCGGTTCGCGTGGGTGCAGTGCCTCGATGAGGCGTGGGTCATCGATTACATCTCCACGGCCGTGCGCGAAGAGTGGGGATCAGAGGACGAGGTGGTGCTCTTCTCCGCGACCGCCGACGAGGGGCGGGCCGTCGCTGTGCCCTCCGGTGAGCCGATCCTTCCCGACACCTTCCCTGACTTCTCTGTGACCAGCAGCCGCGAGTACCCGGTGTCGAGTCTGGACGGACCTGTCACCGTGTACGTCATCCTTTCCGGGCCGGACCACCGCGCGGAGATGTCGTTCAAGAACGTCGCGATCGATTCACTCGTGGAGGGTGCGTACGTGTATCACTCCGGGGAGGTGAGCGACGAGCCCTGCGGCATGGACACCGAGTGAGCGGCGGTGTTCTCGACGCGAAGACAGGCCGGTCGGACCCCTGCATTGCACGAGGCGGCAATACCTTACAGCCGGGTATTTCCACTCCGGGGATGTAGACCCATCGGCTTGACTGCCCCTAGCGTGCCGCTGTGGCCTCCCCGCTCAACCTTCGTCTGCCCCGTTCGTGGCGCTCAGCTCGCGCGGTGAGGCCGCTTCACGCGGCTGCGGTACTGGGACTCGCCGTCGTCGCGTGTGCCGGATGCTCAGGTGGCGCCGTGCCTGATGTGGAGGTGTCCGAGGACGACCTGATCGGCGTGTGGACGGCGACGTCCGGAACGGCGGAGTTCGAGCTGCATGAGGGCGGAGGGGTGAGCGCGGAGGACTGGCCGGCATCGATGTGGTGTGACGCCGCGCCAGACACCGGTCCATCGTTCCCTTCCCTGACCGGCCACTGGTCCGCGGGATACGGGGACAGCGCTATCGCGTTCAGCCTGAATCCGCCCTGCAACGCGATGCCTGCCCTGTTCGCTTTCGAGGACGCACAGGGCTCGGTCGAGCTGTGGTACTTCGCACCGGGCGTTGACCGCGACTCGAATCCCGACCCCGAAACGGTGTTCAAGAGGTCAGGATGATGTCCGTCTTCGCGACGCCACCGAAGTCTCAGGGCGTCTGGGGCATGGCGTCGAGCCCTACCTCGGACGGGACCGTTTCGGAGGATCCGTGCGGCAAGGCGAGTGCTCGCGAATGAAGACTTCGCGAGCATGGGCGAGGCGAGGACGAAGGGCGCGATGACCACGTTGGGCACCAGCTACTCGGCGCGGTGGCGCGCATGCGCCGTTGCGGTCGGGACGTCGAACACGATCGTGGGAGCGGTCTTGGGGTTGATGTACGGCCTGTACTCGTTCCCCTTCACCGGGGGTTCCATCCATGCTGATGGGAACGCGGGACACGTTCTGAGCTCGATCATCGTGAGCGCGGTTTTCGGACTCATCTTTCCGACAGCGTTGAGCCTTCTCGCGATGATTCCGCGACGTGCTCGCTCCCACCTGTGGCCGGTATCGGTCGCCGTGGGACCAACGGCCTTTTCCCTCCTCAGCTTCGTGTTCGTCTGGTCCTTCCCGGTCGTCCTTGCCTTCGTCGCTGTGGCATCGATAGCCGGAAGTGCGCTCAGCATCGTGGCGGTCACGCTTGTGCATGGTGTGCAGAGAAAAGAGGGAGACCGTTGATGTCGGAATGCGCGGATTCTGAGTGCGGCGCGGGGAACCGTGGGAGGTTCGAGCCGGTGATCGGGGAGGACGGTGCAGAGTGAAGGACGAGTGTGGCGTCCGGCGTCTTCGGTACCCGGTCGCGGTGGTGCTCGTCTGCGCGGGTCTAGCGCTCTTTCTGGGGTTCCTCTACCGGCTCGTCTTTCTCGCGCCATTGCTTCGTGAGCGAGGAGGGGCTGAGGCAATGGCGGATGCGCTCAGATCGAGCGTCGCGTTCTTCGTGGTGCTTCTCATCGCAGCTCTACCGGCAGTCATTGCGCGCAGGACGAGTGCGCGATGGTGGGGAAGAGTTCTCGCCGCCGTGATCTCGGGGTTCCTGGTGGCTCTGTGCACCTGGTTCTTGCTCGCGCAGGCCAACGGTTTCCCGATAGCTGCGGGAGTGATCGCCTCGCTCGGGTTCTTCGTGCTCTTGGTCGCTGACCGCGAGATCGTGTTCAGGAGGTCAGGCTTGATGTCCGCCAGCGCCGACCATCAGTCGGTTCTGCGGGGAGAGGAGGAATGAGCATGAGACGTGCCATGCCGTTTCTGCTCGCCATTGCAGGGACGACCGCGGTCCAGATGGCGTCGATCTTCGTGACGTGGCTGGGGTGGTTCGGCGGCGGGCCGTTGCTGTCCTCCCCGGAGGACATCCTGAACCGCATCGGTTTCGGACTGGCGGTGATCATCGTGCTGTCTTCTGCAACCTGCATTCCGATGGTCTTCATCGCTCGCTCGCGAAGTGGGGCGAGAACGGCCGTGACTGTTTCTGCGATCTTCACCGTGATCCAGGCCCTTCTGTATTCACTTCTGTTGTTCTGGCGGCCGCTCCCGCCCTATCCGGGTCTGACGCTGCTTCTCCTCGCCGGGCTCTTCGCGGTGGACTTCCTCGTCATCGTCCTGGCCCGAGACGTCGCGAAGGAGTCGCCGTGACGGCGGAGCGAGGGCACGACATTACGGAGGCGTCGACGAAGGGCGGGGTCATGGCGAAGCACTGGATGGCGACGGCAGCGGGGTCTCCGGAGTCGTGGGAGTTCGAGGAGTACGACCCCGCGGCGCCGCGCGAGGGCGAGGTCACGATCCGCGTCCGCGCGGCCGAGGTGAAGGGGGAACCACTCACGCTGAGGCGATTCCTCTGTCGACCCCTGGCGGTAGGAGCCGTGGTGCTCGCGAGTTCGCTTGTCCTCTCGGCCTGCGCGTTTCTTCCCGGGGTGCCAGAGGACCAACCACTCTCGCTTGCGGTGCGTGGCGGAACTCCGATCTTGAGCTGGTGTGCGCCCAGCGCCGAGGTCGTCCGCGTGCGTGTGTACTACGGGACGGTGTCTGCCGACGACGCGGAGCTGGTGATCGATGCGAGGGGGCGCCTCCCTGTTACTCCTGGGGCGGAAGTAACACCTGACGGGCTCCCCGAGCAGTGGGTCGTGGAGCGTCACGAGTACGCCGGGGCGGAGCTTTCGGAGATCGGCGTGACGGTGGACTACGAGGCGCGGGACGCCGAGGGGGAGCTGGTCGAAGGGAGCTTCGGTGCAGACTTCGAGAACGAGGGCGCGTCCGATCTGGATTCTTGGCCGGACAACGGGTGGATCTGGGCGAACGGGACCGTGTCGACCGATCCGTGCGGCATGCCGAGTTCTCACGAGTAATCCGTGAATCGGAACGCGTCGTCTCAGCGCCGCACCGTCCCGCGCGGGAGCATGATGGAGGCATCGACGAAGGGCGGGGTCATGGCGAAGCACTGGGTGGCGACGGCGGCGGGGTCTCCGGAGTCGTGGGAGTTCGAGGAGTACGACCCCGCGGCGCCGCGCGAGGGCGAGGTCACGATCCGCGTCCGCGCGGCCGGGGTGAATCCGGCCGATGCGAAGCATGTCGCGGCAGCTCGTCCGGGGGTCGAGTTCCCGGTGCCGATCGGGTACGAGGTGTCGGGCGAGCTCACGGCCATCGGCCCCGCGACTCGCATCGGCTCCGGTGCGGCCGAGGTCGGCGACGAGGTCGTGGCCTTCCGCGTGCAGGGCGGTTATGCGTCCGAGGTGACCGTGCCCGCCGCGAAGGTGTTCGCGAAGCCGACGACGCTCACGCATCCCGAGGCCGCGAACCTCCTGCTCGTCGGCACGACGGCGGCCGAGATGCTCGCGGTAACCGGTACGGCGCCGGGCGAGACGGTCCTGCTGCACGGGGCGTCGGGAGCGGTGGGGGTCAGCGTGCTGCAGCAGGCGCGGCTGCGCGAGGTACGAGTGATCGGCACCGCCGCGCCGGACCGCTTCGATGAGGTACGACGCTTCGGGGGGATCCCGGTCGCGTACGGCCCGGGTCTCGCCGACCGGGTGACCGCACTGACGGACGGCCCGATCGCTGCGGCGCTCGACGCCGTGGGCACCGACGAGGCGATCGACGTGTCCCTCGCCCTGGTGGCCGATCGCCGCCGCATCGTCACGATCGCGAACTTTGCGCGGGCCTCCGCCGACGGGCTTCTGGCGATCGCAGGGTCGATGCCCGATAGCGCCCGCTTCCGCGATGAGGTGCGCAGCGAACTCCTCGCGCTCGCGCAGAACCGCGACCTCGTGGTCCCGGTCGCCCGCACGTTCCCGCTCGCCGAGGCACCGGCCGCGCACCGGCTGCTCTCCACCGGTCACCCCGGCGGCAAGCTCGCGCTGATCCCCGAGGACCGCTGATCCCCGAGGACTAGTCGACCTCGCGCAGCAGCGACTCGACGATCACCACGCCGTCTCCGTACTCGGCGTCGGCCGCGCGCTGGAGCGTGCCGTCGTCCCATGAAACCTGCAGCCACACGTACCCACGGTCGGTGACGACGAAGACCGCCCCGGGTCCGAGCCGCGCCGCGATGTCCTCCTGCACCCTGGTCAGCTCGCCCTCCGGGGTGATGCCCGTCTTCCCGCCCGTCGGATCCTCCGGCGCCACCGGGTCGAACAGGGCGAGGAGGATCGGCGGATCCGAGACGGTCAGACGCTCACCGTCGAAGGTGCCGTACACCGCGTACGACCCCCACCGCGTGTCACGCGCGCTCACACTGCCGTCGACGCCGTCCCACGTCCAGTCGTCGAGCGGCACGCCGGCGCACTGCGGAGGGGACGAATCCATGACCGCGCCGAGGCAGAGCGTGGGGCCGTCCGTTCCGTCGATCACGGTGCCCGTTCCGAGCACGCGGCCTTCCGGGGGCGTGGGGTGCGCGTCTTCCAGCCGCTGGTCGGAGGGCACGGTGGTGCTGGTCGGCGGGAGGGTCGCACGGGGTCCGACCGCGCACCCGCTCAGGGTGACCGCTGCGGTCACGGTGGCGGCGACGAGGAGCAGGCGACGCGAGGAAGGGCTCATGTCCATCAGTGTCCCGCGTCGGCTCATCGTCTCAGCGCGGTCGAAACGGCCGCACCGACCCTGCTAGCATGGCGCCATGCCTTTCGGCGGTCTGCTTCTTCTTAGCTGCCGCGACGAGTCCTGACACTAGGGCCTTCCTCGTCGCGGCGCTTGTGTTGGCCCGTCCATTCCGACGAAGAGAAGTAGCCCATCATGCAGAACACTCAGCGCCCGTCCGCGATGCCGATCCACAAGTACCGGCCCTTCCACGAGCAGATCACCGTCCACCTGCCCGACCGCACGTGGCCCGACGCCCGCATCACCGAAGCCCCGCGCTGGTGCGCGGTCGACCTCCGCGACGGCAACCAGGCCCTCATCGATCCGATGTCCCCCGAGCGCAAGCGCGTCATGTTCGAGCTGCTCGTGAGCATGGGGTACAAGGAGATCGAGGTCGGCTTCCCCTCGGCCAGCCAGACCGACTTCGACTTCGTGCGCCAGCTCATCGAAGAGAACCTGATCCCCGACGACGTCACGATCCAGGTGCTGACTCAGGCGCGCGAGCACCTGATCGCCCGCACCTACGAGGCCATCGCCGGCGCGAAGCAGGCCATCGTCCACCTCTACAACTCCACGAGCGTTCTGCAGCGCGAGGTGGTCTTCCGCACCGACAAGCAGGGCATCATCGACATCGCCCTCGAGGGCGCCCGCCTGTGCCGGAAGTTCGAGAAGACGATCCCCGACACGCAGGTCTACTACGAGTACTCGCCGGAGAGCTACACGGGCACCGAGCTCGAGTTCGCGGTCGACGTGTGCAACCAGGTCATCGAGATCTTCGAGCCGACGCCCGACCGCAAGGTGATCATCAACCTGCCTGCCACGGTCGAGATGGCCACGCCGAACATCTACGCCGACTCGATCGAGTGGATGAGCCGCCACCTGGCCCACCGCGAGAACGTGATCCTGTCGCTGCACCCGCACAACGACCGGGGCACCGCGATCGCCGCCGCCGAGCTGGGCTACATGGCCGGCGCCGACCGCATCGAGGGCTGCCTGTTCGGCAACGGCGAGCGCACGGGCAACGTCGACCTGGTGGCACTGGGCATCAACATGTTCACGCAGGGCATCGACCCGCAGATCGACTTCAGCGACATCGACCAGGTCAAGCGCACGGTCGAGTACTGCAACCAGCTGCCCGTGCCGGAGCGCAGCCCGTGGGCCGGCGACCTCGTGTTCACGGCGTTCAGCGGCTCGCACCAGGACGCGATCAAGAAGGGCTTCGAGGCGATGGCGGCGAAGGCCGAGGCGCAGGGCGTCACGGTCGACGAGATCGAGTGGGCCGTGCCCTACCTGCCGGTCGACCCGAAGGACCTGGGCCGCTCGTACGAGGCCGTCATCCGCGTGAACTCCCAGTCGGGCAAGGGTGGCGTCGCCTACCTGCTGAAGTCCGACCACGCGATCGATCTGCCCCGCAAGCTCCAGATCGAGTTCTCCGGCGTCGTGCAGGCCAAGACCGATGCCGAGGGCGGCGAGGTGACGAGCGAGCAGATCTGGTCGATCTTCACCGACGAGTACCTGCCGGCGACCGACACCGAGGCGAAGTGGGGCCGCTTCGAGCTGCTGGCCACGCAGACCCGCAGCGACATGTCGGGTGACGTGGTGCTCGACGTGGTGCTGCGCGACGACGACCAGGAGGTCGCGGTCTCCGGCAACGGCAACGGTCCGGTGGCCGCCTTCGTCGAGGTGCTGCGCGGACAGGGCTTCGACATCACGGTGTACGACTACGTCGAGCACGCTCTCAGTGCGGGCGGCGACGCGCAGGCTGCGGCCTACGTCGAGCTGCAGGTGGGGGACCAGCGTCTGTGGGGTGTCGGCATCGACGGCGACATCTCGACCGCGTCGCTCAAGGCGATCGTGTCGGGTGTGAACCGGTCGATCCGCACGCGCCAGCAGGAGCTCGCGGCGGTCTGAGGTCGCACCACGGAAGCGGCCGGGTCCCGAGGGCCCGGCCGCTTCCGCGTGCTCCGGCGGGTGGTCAGACCCACTGCACCAGCTGCCAGATGAGGCCGTTGGGGTCGGCGAACTGGCAGTAGCGCTCGCCCCACGGCTCGGTCTCCGGCGGTGTGACGACGCGGGCGCCGGCGGCGGCGATGCGGGCGAAGGCGGCGTCGATGTCGTCCACGACGAACACCAGCAGCGTGCCCTGGCCTGCCGATCCAGCGATCTCCTCCGGGCGGAACGTGGGAAGCCCGGTCTGCAGGAAGATCAGGTTCGGCGGGGAACCGGGGTGCTCGAGCGACACGAAGCCCTCGGCGGACATGGCCTCCGTGAATCCGAAGTGGGTGGTGGCGAAGGCCGCGGAGGCGGCGATGTCGGGCACGTTGAGCGAGAGGGCGGTCTGGGTGATGTTCATGGGTCTCCTGTTCTAAACAACGTACAACGTACAGGGTTAAGTGCGCCGACGGCTAGGCTATTCCCGATGGCGAAGAATCTGGTCGATCTGCTGTGGCGTGACAGTGCCGCTGAGACCTCGTCGCGCCGTGGACCGCGAGCCCGCCACTCCACCGACGACGTCGTGACGCGCGCGATCGACCTGGCCGATGCCGACGGCCTCGCCGCGGTCACCATCCGCGCTCTGGCCCAGGCATTGGGCCTCACCCCGATGTCGATCTACACGCACGTCAACAGCCGGGCGGATCTGCTCGTGCTGATGGCCGACGCGGTCCACGGACAGCGCGCACCGTCGGGCGACGCCGACGGGTGGCGAGCCCGCGTCCGCCTCGTCGCCGCGCACAACCTCGCCCTCTACCGCGCGCACCCCTGGCTGCTCGACGTGCACGACCCGCGCACCGCTCTCGGCCCCGGGACCATCGCGACGTACGATCGCGAGCTCCGCGCCTTCGACGGGCTCGGCCTCGACGACGTGGAGCGCGACGCGGCCCTCACGTTCGTGCGGGAGTTCACGCGGTCCGCCGCCGCGCGCCTGCGTGACGCCGCGGAAGCGGAGGACTTCGCGCCGATCTGGGCGGACGCCGCTCCGCGGCTCGCGGGCTACCTCGGCGACGACTACCCCCTGGCGCAGGCCGTGGGCCGGGCCGCTGGCGAGGCCATGGGCGGCCCATCCGATGCGGACGCGGCCTGGGAATTTGGGCTCGCGCGCGTCATCGACGGGCTCGCCGGTCTGATCGAGACCCGAGACGCGGCGCCCTGATCAGTCCTTCGGCTTGACGATCGCGATGGCCCCGGTCTCCGCGGCGACCTTGCGGCGGTAGAGGCGGCGCTGCTCCGGCAGGGACACGTCGAACGTGACCGCCAGGATCCGGATGACCGCCGTCACGACGATGCCGACGATCGCGGCCAGCGTGATCGGCATGCCGACCGCGTTCGCGATCACGATGAACGTGCATCCTGCCGCAGCCGCGACCGCGTACAGCGAGCCGACGTGCATGATCGCCGTCGGCAGGCCCATCAGCATGTCGCGCAGCACGCTCCCGCCGACCGCGGCGCAGACGCCGATGAACACGGCGGGCACCTCGGGGATGCCGAACGCGAGGGCCTTGCTCGTGCCGAAGGCACCGAACATGCCGATCACCACGGCGTCGAGCACCACGATCGCGGTGTTGAGGCGGGTGAACAGCCCCGCGAGCAGCATGCCGAGGAGCGCGGCACCCGCGGCGGTCACCAGGTACCACTGGTTCTGTAGGGTCGCGGGCGTCTGCCCGAGCAGGATGTCGCGGATGAGACCGCCGCCCATGCCGATCATGATCCCGATGATCGCGACGCCGAGCCAGTCGAGCCGCCGCTGCCCCTGGAATCCGGCGGCGAACATGGCACCCTGCACCCCGCCGAGCCCGACGCCGAGGAGGTCCGCCCACAGCGGAATGGTGAAGAGCGGTTCGGTCACCCGTCCATTGTCCCGCACGGAGGATAATCGGAAGGTGCCCACCTACCGAGACGAAGCGGTGATCCTGCGCACCCACAAGCTGGGCGAGGCGGATCGCATCGTCACGATGCTGTCGCGCCGGCACGGCAAGGTGCGGGCGGTCGCGAAGGGCGTGCGGCGCACGTCGTCGAAGTTCGGCTCGCGGCTCGAACCGTTCATGGTCGCCGACGTGCAGCTGTACGAGGGGCGCTCGCTCGACATCGTGCAGCAGGCGGAGTCGCTCGGCGCGTACGGCACCGACATCGCGGCGCACTACGACCGCTTCACCGCGGCCAACGCGATGGTCGAGACTGCCGACCGGCTGAGCGACGCGGAGGCCACACCGGAGCAGTACCTGCTGCTGGTCGGCGGACTGCGTGCGCTCTCGCGCGGAGAGCACGTGCCGCGCAGCATCCTCGACTCCTACCTCCTGCGCGTGATGTCGCTGTCGGGGTGGGCGCCGTCGCTCGACGACTGCGCCCGCTGTGGTGCCCCGGGTCCGCACACCGTGTTCGTCGCACAGCTGGGCGGGCTCGTGTGCCACGCCGACGCCCCCGCGGGCAGTCCGCGCATCGCCGAGAAGACCCTGGCACTGCTGCGCGCGCTCATCCGCGGCGACTGGGAGCTCATCGACGCCGCCCCGCACGCCGACACCGCTGCCGCCTCCGGCCTGGTGGCGGCCTATGCCCAGTGGCACCTGGAGCGCGGCATCCGCTCTCTCGCGCACGTCACCACCACCCCGGGAGAAGGAGCACGGTGAGCCCGAAGCCCTACACGCACAAAGACGCCGTCGCCTACCGGCCGCTCGACTGGACCGGGGTGTATCCGCCGCCGTTTCCCGCGGTGCCCGAGCACGTCGCGATCGTGATGGACGGCAACGGCCGCTGGGCGAACCGCCGTGGCCTCAGCCGCATCGAGGGGCACAAGGCGGGGGAGGAGGTGCTGCTCGACGTGGTCGCCGGCGCGATCCAGGCCGGGGTGAAACACCTCTCGGTCTACGCCTTCTCCACCGAGAACTGGGCCCGGTCGCCCGAGGAGGTGCGCTTCCTGATGGGCTACAACCGCGACGTGCTGCACCGCCGCCGCGACCAGCTCAACGAGTGGGGCGTACGGGTGCGGTGGGCCGGGCGCAAGCCGCGCCTGTGGGGCAGTGTCATCAAGGAGCTGCAGTACGCCGAGCAGCTCACCCGCGGCAACGACGTGCTCACGCTCACGATGTGCGTGAACTACGGCGGCCGCGTGGAGCTGGTCGACGCGATGCGGGCGATCGCCGCCGATGTCGCGGCGGGGCGCCTCAAGCCGAACGCGATCACCGAGAAGACCGTCCGGCGTCACCTCTACGTGCCCGACATGCCCGACGTCGACCTGTTCCTGCGCAGCTCGGGCGAGCAGCGCACGTCGAACTTCCTGCTGTGGGAGTCGGCCTACGCCGAGATGGTGTTCCTCGACACGCTGTGGCCCGACTTCTCGCGCGAGGAGCTGTGGCGCGCGATCGGCGTCTACCTGTCGCGCGACCGGCGCTTCGGCGGCGCGATCGACACCCCCGACGCCTCGGCCTGAGCACGCAGCCAGCGCTCCGTCTCGCGCGGGCGCGTCAGCCGCACGACGATGAGGTGCGGGAAGCGCTCGACGTAGCCCGGCATCCGCTCGCTCCAGGTGTGCAGCGTCTTCGTCTGCCACGCGAGGATGTTCTGCTCGGGGTCGCGGTTGAGCAGGTTCCACGGCCCCTTCTCGCGGTTTCCGTTCCAGAGTTCCTTCCGCAGAATGCCGCGGGCCAGCGTCCGCCGCAGCAGCCGTCCCCGCACCACCGGGTACGGGTAGTCGAGCCAGACCGCGAGCTGGGCGCGCGGCGTCAGGAACGCGTCGGTGCCCTTGCTCGTGTACTGCCACTCGGTCACCCAGCGGTCCTCCGCCGCGAAGGCGCGCACGTCGTCGAGGAACTCCGGGCGCGGAGTCCAGCCCGGCCCGTGGAACAGCGCGTCGATCTCGACGTGGCGGAGCCCCCACAGCTCGCCGAGGCGACGCGCGAGTGTGGTCTTGCCCGAGCCCGTGACGCCCGCCACGAGCACGCGCTCCGGCCGATGAGGGAGCGGGTCGTCGGCGGAGAGCATCCGAGCATCCTACCGAGCACGGAATACCCCGGGAGTGCATGCGGTTGGATGAAGGTGTGACTGAACCCATCTCCATCGACATCTGGTCCGACATCGCCTGCCCGTGGTGCTACATCGGCAAGCGCAATCTCGAGAAGGGTCTGGAGGCGGTCTCCGCCGACGAGGACGCCCCCCGGGTCACCGTCACGTTCCACTCGTTCGAGCTCTCGCCCGACACGCCCGTCGACTTCCACGGCGACGAGGTCGACTTCCTCGCCGGACACAAGGGCATGCCGCGCGAGCAGGTCGAGCAGATGCTGTCGCACGTCACCGGGGTGGCCGCGGACGCGGGGCTCGAGTACCGCTTCGACCTGCTGCAGCACACCAACACCGTGAAGGCGCACGAGCTGCTGCACTTCGCGAAGGCCGAGGGGCTTCAGCACGAGATGGAGGAGCGGCTGATGTCCGCGTACTTCACCGAGGGCAAGCACGTGGGTCGCATCGACGACCTGGTGGCGCTGGCGGCCGAGGTCGGCCTCGACGCCGACAAGGCCCGTGCCGCGCTCGAGAGCGAGCAGTATCTGCCCGACGTGCGTCAGGATCAGGCGCAGGCCCGGGCGTACGGCATCCAGGGCGTGCCGTTCTTCGTGGTCGACGGCCAGTACGGCATCAGCGGTGCGCAGCCGCCGGCAGCGTTCGAGAACGTGCTCCGCGACCTGTGGGCGCAGCGCGGCGAGGCCGTCGAGGCCTGACCGCCGCCGGCCGAGAGCATCAGAACGGCGGGGACCCGATCGCGGGCCCCCGCCGTTCTCTCGTTCGCGTCAGACGCGCTGCTGGCGAGGTGCCAGCGGCAGGGGTTCCATAGGCTGGTCGTCGGCGGTGAGATCGATGCCGAGGTCCTTCGCATAGACGACTCGCGAGGCGATGCTCACCTGATCGCCGCTCTCGGTCAGCTCGAACACACGCCCGCCGCGGAGGCGGTTGCGCTCCGCTCCGTCGAGGCCGTACGCACCGAAGCCGGTTCCCGGCGCGTAGCCGAGCAGCACGCCGTAGTAGTCGCCCATGTAGTCGTTGACGTGGTCGTGGCCGACGAACACGCCCTTCACGTCGCCGCGCTCGACGATCGCGTTGAACATGCCCGAGTTGAAGGGCCCGGGGCACTCGTCCTCGTTGCGCTCTCCGACGATGCCGTGGCGCGCGCGGCCGCGGGCGGCGTCGGCCTCCGTGCGGGTGTCCACGCCGCCCCACCACATGAACCGGTGCTCCCAGAGCGCGATGTGGAGGAACATGAGGGCGGGGACCTTGCGTCCGGCGCGCTGCTCGAGCCGCTGCGACTGCTCGCGATACCAGGCGACCTGGTCCATGCGCACCCAGTCCCAGGTCGGGTAGCCGGCGAAGTCCTGTCCGGCGAGGGCGTCCGGGGCGTAGCGGCCGGAGTCCAGCAGCCAGAGCGCGAACGCCTCCCGGTTCTTCTTCGCCGACGAGCCGATGGTCAGCAGCGTGTTGCTGGTGCCGGTCACGCCGCGCGTGTTCTCCGCGTTCACGTTGTACTCGTACGAGCGGTAGATCTTCAGCATCCCCGCCTCGTCCACGCCCGACTGCGGGAGCGAGTCCTCGTCGTGGTTGCCGTAGGTCACCGCCCACGGGATGCCGCGGGACTCCATCGGCCACACGACGTTGTTGATCGCCTGCTTCACGGCGAGACGGGTCTCGCATCCGCCCGTGATCACGTCGCCGTTGATCACCACGAGGTCGGGCTGCTCCTGGTCGAGCACCTTCTCGATCAGCTCGACGGTGCGGCGGTCGGTCTGCTCGTCGTCCTGCGTGTCGTTGAACTGCACGACAGTGAAGGTCCCGTCGGCGCGGAACCGCAGTCCACGCGCGGCCTTCGCTGTCGAGGCGGCCACGGTCGTGTCGGCGGCGGCGGCGGCGGTGGTGCCGATGGGCAGGGCGGAGCCGAGGGCGCCGAGCGCTCCGGCGGTGAGGACGGTTCGCCGGCTGATCGGCAGTCGGTCGGGCATGCGGTGTCTCCTTCATCTGCGGCGGGTGTGGCCGCAGGGGAGACTAGGGGCGCCGGATGGCGAGGGTCTGACGAGCGCGTGAACACCGCGGCCGTTCGAGGGCCGCGAGCCGCCCGTTCCGGGTGACGCGGGGGTGAACGAGCGCGGCCCCGGGTCAGCGGGGGAGTGCGGCCTCGATCGCCTCGACGATCTCGGGGGAGTCCGGCTTCTGCTTCGGGCGGAAGCGCAGCACCTCTCCGTCGGGCAGCACCAGGAACTTCTCGAAGTTCCACTCCACCCGTCCGGCCTTGCCGCCCGCGTCAGGGGTCTCCTTGAGCGCCTTGTACAGCTCGGACGCGTTCCGGCCGTTGACCTTGACCTTGTCGTTGACCGGGAAGGTCACGCCGTACGTGGTGGAGCAGAACTCGAGGATCTCGTCGACCGAGCCCGGCTCCTGACCGAAGAACTGATTGCACGGGAAGCCGACGACCGTGAAGCCGCGGTCGCCGAAACGGCGCTGCAGCTCCTCCAGCTGCTCGTACTGCGGGGTGAGCCCGCACTTGGACGCCACGTTCACCACCATCACCACGTCGGCACCGAGATCGTCGAGGGTCTTCTCCTGACCCTGAGCGTCGGTGAACGGGATCGAACGGAGCGCGGAATCGGTCATATGCACAGCTTAGGTCGCCGCATCCGCAGGGGCTCCGGGTCTGGGAGAATGGACGTGCCATGACTGTCGCCACCGCCCCCGCCCGCCCCCTCCGCATCGGCCCGATCGACCTCGACGTGCCGGTCGTGCTCGCACCCATGGCGGGCATCACCAACACGGCCTTCCGGCGACTGTGCCGGGAGTACGGCGCGGGGCTGTACGTGAGCGAGATGATCACGTCGCGCGCGCTGGTCGAGCGCAACGAGACCACGATGCGGCTGATCCGTCATCACGAGTCCGAGACGCCGCGGTCCATCCAGCTCTACGGCGTCGATCCGAAGACGATCGCGGAAGCCGTGCGCATCATCGTGGCGGAGGACCACGCCGACCACATCGACCTGAACTTCGGCTGCCCGGTGCCCAAGGTCACGCGCAAGGGCGGCGGGGCGGCTCTGCCCTGGAAGTCGAAGCTGTTCGCCGACATCGTGGATCAGGCCGTGAAGGCCGCCGGCGACATCCCGCTCACGGTCAAGATGCGCAAGGGCATCGACCGCGATCACCTCACGTTCCTCGACGCCGGGCGCGCGGCGGAGGACGCCGGGGCGGCCGCGGTGGCGCTGCACGCCCGCACCGCGAGCGAGTTCTACTCCGGCCACGCGGACTGGAACGCGATCGGCGAGCTCAAGCTGGCCGTCACGAGCATCCCGGTGCTCGGCAACGGTGACATCTGGTCGGCCGACGATGCCGTGCGCATGATGGCCGAGACCGACTGCGACGGTGTGGTGGTCGGTCGCGGCTGCCTCGGGCGGCCGTGGCTGTTCGGCGAGCTGGCCAACGCGTTCGGCGGCGAGGGCAAGACGGTCGATGCCACTCTCGGCTTCGTGTCGGATGCGTTCCGCCGTCACGCCGAACTGCTGGTGGAGTTCTTCGAGGACGAGGACCGCGGGTGCCGCGACGTGCGCAAGCACGTGTCGTGGTACTTCAAGGGCTACCCCGTCGGCGGCGACATCCGCACGGGCCTGGCGACGGCGTCGAGCCTCGCCGAGATCGACGAGCTGCTGGGTCGCCTCGACCGGTCGGCACCGTACCCTGGAGCCGACGCCGAGGGGCAGCGCGGGCGCGCCGGTCACCCGAAGAAGACGGCGCTGCCGGAGAAGTGGCTGGAGTCGCGCGAGCTGGCCTCCAGCGCCTCGGAGATGATGCGTGGAGCGGAGATCGAGAACAGTGGCGGATGACCCCTCGGTCGGCGGTCGCGCCGACGGCTACCACCCGCGCGACGCCGAGCGCTTCTTCGCCGAGACGCACCGCTCCGAGCGCGACGACTTCGCGCGCGACAGGGCCCGCGTGCTCCACTCGGCCGCGCTGCGCCGTCTCGCCGCCAAGACGCAGGTGCTCAGCCCGGCGAGCACGGCCGACTTCGCGCGCAACCGCCTGACGCATTCGCTCGAGGTGGCGCAGGTGGGTCGCGAGCTCGCCGCGGCGCTCGGCGTCTCCGCCGACGTGGTGGACACCGCCTGCCTGAGCCACGACCTCGGCCACCCGCCGTTCGGTCACAACGGCGAGCGGGCGCTGAACGAGTGGGCGGAGCCGATCGGCGGCTTCGAGGGCAATGCGCAGTCGCTGCGCATCCTCACGCGCCTCGAGGCCAAGGTGCTCGACGCGGACGAGCACTCGGTCGGCTTGAACCTGACCAGGGCCAGCCTCGACGCGACCTGCAAGTACCCCTGGACGGTGGACAGCCCCGTGCCCGACCCGGGCGGCCGGCTCAAGTTCGGTGTGTACCCGGAGGACGAGGCGGTGTTCCGCTGGATGCGCGAGGGGGCGCCCGGCCGCCTGCGGTGCATCGAAGCCGAGATCATGGATCTCTCCGACGACATCGCCTACTCGGTGCACGACTTCGAGGATGCGATCGTCAACGGCTACGTCGACGTGGCGCAGCTCGCCGACCCTGCGGCCCATGAGGCGCTGCTCAGCCGCATCCAGCAGTGGGTGGGCTACGACTTCACGCGCGACGAGCTCGCCGACGCCCTCTACCGTCTGGCATCGCAGCCGATGTGGCTCGCGTCGTTCGACCGCTCGCGGCAGTCGCTCGCACGGCTGAAGAACCTCACCAGCGACCTGATCGGGCGCTTCGCCCGTGCGGCCGTGTCCGCGACGCGCGAGGCCTACGGCACGGCACCGCTGGTCCGCTACAACGCGCACGTCATCGTGCCGCGCGTGATCGAGGTCGAGATCGCCGTGCTCAAGGGCATCATGGGTCAGGCCATCGTCACGATCGACGCACGAAAGGGCGTGTATAAGGAGCAGCGGCGGGTGCTCAAGCGCCTCGCCGATGCCCTGTGGTCGACCGATGCGCTGTGGTCGGCCGGGGCCGACGTGCTGGAGCCCGCGTTCGCCGCCGACTTCGTCGCCGCCGAGAGCGACGCGGAGCGGGCGAGGGTCGTGGTGGATCAGATCGCGAGCCTGACCGACCAGAGCGCGGTGGACTGGCACAACCGGCTCGTCGGGGAGATCGACCCGGCGGAGGTCGGCATCTGGACCCCGCGTCACGCGCGACCCGGCACGCGCACCCCCGTCACGCGGCGTCCCGTCGCCGAAGGGGCGCACTGATGCCGCGGATCCGGCAGGCCGACGTCGACGAGGTGAAGGCCCGCACGAACATCGCCGACATCGTGGGCGAGCGCGTGGCGCTGAAGTCGGCGGGGGTCGGATCCCTCAAGGGGCTGTGCCCGTTCCACGACGAGAAGAGCCCCAGCTTTCACGTCCGCCAGCAGGTCGGCTACTACCACTGCTTCGGCTGCGGGGAGTCGGGCGACGTGTACTCGTTCCTCCGGGCGATGGACCACGTGAGCTTCACGGAGGCGGTCGAGCGCTTGGCGGGCCGCATCGGCTACATTCTGCACTACGAAGACGGGGGAGCGGCCCCGGAGACCAGTGGCCGCAGCCGCCTGTACGCGGCGAACACGGCGGCGGCGGAGTTCTTCCGCGCCCAGCTGCTGACCCCCGACGCCGAAGCCGCGCGTCGGTTCCTCGGCGAGCGGGGCTTCGACGCCGGAGCAGCCGCGCACTTCGGGGTGGGCTTCGCGCCGCGCGGGTGGGACGGGATGCTCAAAGCGCTGTCGGCGCAGGGCTTCACGCGCGACGAGCTCAGCGCCGCGGGACTCGTGTCGACCGGGCAGCGCGGTGTGTACGACCGGTTCCGCGGGCGACTGGTGTGGCCGATCCGCGACGTGTCGGGACAGACGATCGGGTTCGGCGCGCGCAAGCTCTTCGACGACGACCAGGGCCCCAAGTACCTGAACACCCCCGAGACCCCGATCTACAAGAAGGCGCAGGTGCTGTACGGGCTCGACCTCGCCAAGCGCGACATCGCCCGCGGCGACCCCCGGCGCGTCGTTGTCGTCGAGGGCTACACCGACGTGATGGCGTGCCACCTCGCCGGTCTCACGACCGCGATCGCGACGTGTGGAACCGCATTCGGCACCGAGCACATCAAGGTCCTGCGCCGTGTCATGGGCGACGACAACGCCTCCGGCGAGGTCGTGTTCACGTTCGACGGCGACGAGGCGGGGCAGAAGGCCGCGCTGCGGGCGTTCACGGAGGACGACCGCTTCAACGCGCAGACCTTCGTGGCCGTGGCTCCGGACGGGCTCGACCCGTGCGACCTCCGCCTGCAGCGCGGCGATGCGGCCGTGCGCGGGCTCATGGACGCCAAGCAGCCGATGTTCGAGTTCGCGATCGACCGCAAGCTCGCCGGCTTCGACCTCTCGACCGTGGAGGGCCGCGTGGGTGCGCTCCGGGCCGCGGCGCCGATCGTGGCGGAGATCCGGGACCGTCTGCTGCGCCCGGGGTACGAGCGTGTACTGGCACGCCGTCTGGGCATGGACCCGACCGAGGTGCACGGCGAGGTCGAGCGGGCGGCTCGGGGCGCGGCGACCGGTGCGCCGAGGCGCGAGACCTCGACCCCCGACGCCACCTCGGGTGCCCCTGCGGTGGCCGCGGTCACGCTGGCGAGCCTGCCCCGCACCGCCGATGTGGCCGTGGAGCGCGACGCCCTCATGGGTGCGCTGCAGTACGGGCACCAGATCGACGCGGTGCTGCTCGACCGTGCCCTGTCGCAGCCGTTCCGCACGCCGGGGCTCGACGCGGTGCGCGAGGCGATCGCGGCAGCTCCGGACCGCAGCAGACCGGGGTGGGTGACCGATGCGGTCAATGCGGTGCGGGAGCCGTACCGGTCGCTCGGCGGCGAGCTGCTGATGACGCCGTTCCCGGCGCGCGACGAGGCGGGGGCGGTCGCCTCCGCGACGGATCTCGCGCGGCGGCTGGTGGTGCGGCAGCTCGAGCGGGAGAAGCAGGAGCTCCTGGGTGCGGTGCAGCGCGTCCCGGCGGACTCCGACGGCGGGCGGGCTCTGCGGGTCCGTCTCCGTGACATCGATGTGGAGCGTCAGCGCTTCTCGGCCGAGTCGTAACGGGGCGGGGCGCGGTGCAGCGGGCAGGATGGAAGACATGTCCCGCAGGCCCGTCTCCACGTCCGCGATCGAGTGCTCCGATCTGGTGATCGACCGCATCGGTCACGGCACACCGAACCGCGCGGTGGACGGGGTCACGTTCACCCTGGCGCCCGGCGGGCTCATCTGCGTCGCCGGACCCACGGGGTCGGGGAAGTCGACGCTCGTCGCCGCTCTCGCCGGGTCCACCGACCCCTCCGTGCGCGTGGTGGGCGGCAGCGCCCAGGTCTGCGGCATCGACATCCGCCGTCCCGGTCGCAAGCACCGCATCCTCACATACCGCACGGGATTCGTGCCGCAGGGTGCGGGCGCGGATCTGCCGCCGCGGCTCACGGTCAACGAGGTCATCGCCGAGCCGATCCTGATCCGCGAGCGCCGCGTCAACACCAAGGCGCTGTCGATCCGTGTCGCGACGCTGTTGGACGAGCTGCACCTGCCCCTGGGGACGGCGTCGAAGTTCCCGTACGAGTTGAGCGCGGGCATGCGGCAGCGCGTCGCGATCGCCCGGTCGTTCGTGCTCGAGCCGCGGGTCCTGATCGCGGACGAGGTGCTGGCCAACCTCGACCTCGAGGTGCGCCCGGTGGTGTTCGACGCGATCACGCGGCGACGCACCGAGGAGGGCATGGCGGCGCTGCTGGTGACGAACGACGCCGATTTCATCCGCGAGCTCAACGCCGAGACGCTCATGCTGCGCGGCGGCCACGTGGTGGCGAGAGGGGTGGGGAAGGACCTGCTCTGGGTGCCCAACGCGGAGACCGATTCCCGCGGCTGATGGCGACACGCCCGGCGTCCGCCGAAGGGCCGTCGGTGTCACGAACGGCCTTCGGAGTTTGCTAAGCTTGTCGAGTTGCCCGCACAGCGGAGCACATTCCTCGGTAGCTCAATTGGCAGAGCAGCCGGCTGTTAACCGGCAGGTTCTTGGTTCGAGTCCAAGCCGGGGAGCCAACGAGAAGAGCCCCCTCTGCGGAGGGGGCTCTTCTGGTCTCCCGAGACGCGCGTCCTTGCGGACGAGACCACTCTGCAGAGTATCGGTCTGTCCACAGTAAAATGTTACTCTCGTCGCACCGCTGACCTCGTTCGCGGTCGAAGGAGAGATCGATGACGACATCCGACCCCCGCGAACTGCGCTCAGGGCTCAAGTCGCGCCACATGTCCATGATCGCGATCGCGGGCGTCATCGGCGCCGGGCTGTTCGTGGGTTCGGGGGCGGTGATCCACGCCGCAGGACCCGCCGCGATCATCGCCTATGCGACCGCCGGGGTGATCGTCGTGCTGGTGATGCGCATGCTGGGGGAGATGTCGGTGATGAACCCCGACAGCGGCTCCTTCTCCACGTACGCGGACCGCGCGATCGGTCGATGGGCGGGCTTCAGCATCGGCTGGCTCTACGCGTGGTTCTGGATCGTGGTCCTCGGCGTCGAGGCGACCGCCGGCGCGTTGATCCTCCACCGGTGGATGCCCGGAGTCCCGCAGTGGGGATTCGCTCTGGCGCTCATGGTGGTGCTCACCCTCACGAACCTGGCGTCCGTCGCGTCGTACGGCGAGTTCGAGTTCTGGTTCGCCGGGGTCAAGGTCGTCGCGATCGCCGCGTTCCTCGTGATCGGGGTGCTGGCGGCGCTCGGCGCGTTCCCCGGGTTCCCCCCACCGGGGCTCGACAATCTCGTGGCCCACGGCGGGTTCTTCCCGAACGGCGTGCTCGCCGCGTTCTCGAGCATCCTCGTCGTGGTGTTCTCGTACTTCGGCTCGGAGATCGCGACGATCGCCGCCGGGGAATCGACCAACCCCACCGTGGCCGTCCGCAAGGCGGTCAATTCCGTGGTGTGGCGGATCATCGTCTTCTACGTCGGGTCGATCTCCCTGATCGTGCTGTTGCTGCCCTGGAACGACGCCTCGATCGCGAAGAGCCCGTTCGTCGCGGTTCTCGATGCGATCGGCATCCCGGTGGCGGCGGTGATCATGGACGTCGTGGTGCTGGTGGCGGTGCTGTCGTGCCTGAACTCGGGCCTCTACACGGCGAGCCGCATGCTCTACTCGCTGGCTCGGCGGGGGGACGCCCCCGCGCTGCTCGGCCGCACGGCGCGGAACGGCTCGCCCCGGTACGCCGTGCTGGCCGCGACGGTCGTGGGGTTCATCACCGTCGGGCTGAACTACCTGTATCCCGACACGGTCTTCCTGTTCCTGCTGAACTCGTCGGGGGCGATCGCCCTCTTCGTCTGGCTCGTGATCGCCGTGTCGCAGATCCGGCTGCGGCGGGCGGCGATGCGCCGAGGTGTGCAGGTGCCCCTGCGCATGTGGGGCTTTCCGGTGCTCAGCTACGTCGTCGTGGCGGTGATCGTCGCTCTGTGCCTGGCGATGTTCCTCCAGCCGGACACCCTCTGGCAGATCACGATCTCGCTCGCGATCGCGGTGCTCGTCAGTGTCGTCGGCATGCTCCGTCACCGCCCCGGAGGCGGCTCGACGCAGAAGGCGGCCGGGAGCGGATCGCTCCCGGCCGCCGATGCGGTGGTGGACTGATCGTCAGCGCGCGGCGCCGGCCAGGGAGCCCTCGACCTGCCCGGCGGGGTCGACGATCAGGCACTGGATCACGCGGTCGTTCGCCTGCTCCCACGAGTCCTGGCTCGGCGTGAGCGTGGTCACGTCGAGGGCCGACTCCTGGTAGCCGATGCCGACGAACGAGGTGAACGCGTCGCCGATGCACCCCTCGGACGCGGCGCCGATGGCGTCCTCCGAGTAGTCGCCGTCGTCCATCGTGATCTCGTGGAAGACCTCTTCGTCGTGCGGCTCGGTGCACGGCACGACGTTCGCGTCGGTGAGCATCCCCGAGCCGGTCTCGAGCATGCAGTCGCCGAGCTTCACGGAGAAGACGTCGATGTTGGCGCTCTCCGTCACCTGGCCGGTCTCCTCGTCGCGGTTCGCGTCACCGGAGCCACTGCCCAGGATGCTGTTGATCGCGCTGCAGCCGCTCAGGGCGAGCGAGGCCGCCGCGATCGATCCTGCGAGCACGAGCGCGCGACGAGTGCGCATCTTCATCATGTTTCCCCTCCAAAGCGTGGTGCGGGGCATGCTGATATATCCCCGCCGCGAACACGCTATAGTGCCCGAAGTCTGTGACGCAACTCGACGGATGCTGTGCGTGGGCTGAAAGCGCTCAGCCCTCGAGGTCGTCCACCCCGGGCAGCCAGCTCGCACCGGGGCGACCCCATCCGCGCTTGCGGGCGATCTTCTGCGTGGTCTTCCAGTCGGCGTCCGACAGTCGATCGATGTAGAGCACTCCGTCGAGGTGGTCGAACTCGTGCTGCATGATGCGAGCACGCCACCCATCCACTTCGAGCGTCACCGGCGCGCCGTCGAGGTCGATCGCCGTCACGCGCACGCGATCGGACCGGCGGAGCGGGAACCGCTCGCCGGGGAACGACAGGCATCCCTCCGCCTCGAGATCGGGGTCGGGTGCGCCCGGCTCGGGGGGCGTCATCCACAGCACGGGATTGATCAGCACGCCTCGCCAGGGGCGGTCCTCGTCGTCGACGTAGTTGTACGTGTAGATGCGCAACGGCACCCCGACCTGCGGGGCGGCCAGCCCGACGCCGGGAGCGGCGTCCATCGTCTCGAACATGTCGGAGACGAGCGTGCGCACCTCCTCGGTGATCTGCTCGACGGGGGATGCGGGGGAGTGGAGGACGGGATCGCCCATGATGCGAATCGGAAGTACGGCCACGTCACAACCCTAGTCCGCGAGACTCTCCGGGTAGGGTCGTAGTGTGAGCGCAGGGGTGTGGATGGGGATGGCCGAAGACGTCGGCGACCAGCTCGTCGGTGCCTTCCAGAACCCGGGGATCCTTCTCGGCATCCCTCTCGCCCTGGCCGGTGCCGTCTTCATGTCGCTCGGCGCGCAGTACCAGCACCGCGGGGTGGAGAAGGTCGAGCGGCTGAGCGGCTCCACCGGCACCTCCGGGCTCACGTTCGCCCAGATCAAGGGTCTGCTCACGCGCCCGTCCTGGATCATCGGCACGCTGATGCTCGGCCTCGCGATCGTCTGCCAGCTCGCAGCCCTCGTGCAGGCGCCACTGATCGTCGTGCAGCCGCTCGGCGCGATCGCCCTGGTCATCACGACGCTCCTCAACGCGCGGATCTCCGGGCATTCCCCGACCAGGCAGTCGCTCACGGCGATCGTGGCGTGCGTCGGCGGCATCTTCCTGTTCGTGTTCTTCGCGGCGATCTTCGCGACGGAGCAGGACGTCACCGACCGCGAACTGTTCGTGATCCTCGCCCTCCTGCTCGTCGTCATCATCGTGCTCGGTGCGTGCTGGCTGATCCTGCGTCACCGCATGCGCGCGCTGTTCTACGTGATCGGGGCCGGCATCCTGTACGGCTTCGTGGCGACGCTCGCGAAGGTCGTCATCAAGCGCATCGAGGCGGGCCAGTTCGAATGGATCACCGCCGTCTGCGTGCTTGCCCTGGTGTCGGCCGCGGCCGTGGGCGCGTACTTCGTGCAGACCGCCTACAGCTCGGGACCCCCCGACCTCGTGATCGCCGGACTCACGGTCGTCGACCCGCTCGTGGCGGTGCTCATCGGCATGGTCGTGCTGGGCGAGGCGGCCGCCGCGCCGTGGTGGGTGCTCATCATCTTCGCGATCGCCGGGGGCATCGCCGTGTGGGGTGTCGTGGGCCTCGCGCGCTACCACCCGCAGGTGCTCAGCGACAGCCAGGAGCTCGGCATCACCCGGGGCAGCTCGGCTCCGACGCACGCGGACGATGCCGCAGCCGCCGCACCGCCGTCACCGATGCGCGACGCGGCGTCTGCCGTCGAGGAGACGTCCGCCGCTGAAGCGCCGCGCTCTGGCGACGACCCCGAGGCGCGCACGCGCCCCGACGCCCCGTAGCCTCGTTCTCGGTTCGACGCGACGCACGCAGACGCCCGCCCGTCCCCGAGGACGAGCGGGCGCGCGACCGCGGCCGGAGGACCGGCTCAGTAGGTCTGATCGATGAGGTCGGGCGACACCTCGGACGCTGCGGCCTCGTCGACGAAGTACACCGTGCGCTTGCGCCCCTTGGCACCGGCCGCCGGCACGCTCGTGTAGCTCGCGCCCGCCAGTGCGAGGCCCAGCGCGGAGGCCTTGTCCGCTCCCGTCAGCACGAGCCAGACCCGCTTGGACGAGTTCAGGACCGGACGCGTGAGCGTGATCCGCTCCGGCGGGGGTTTGGGGGAATCGCGCACCGGCAGCGCGGCGGCGTCCGTGACCGTCACTTCCTCGCGATCCGGGAACAGCGAGGCGATGTGGCCGTCGGGACCGACGCCCAGGAAGCACACCGCGAAGGACGGCCAGGGGTGGTCGTCCGTGCCGAACCGGGCGAGTTCCGCCGCGTACGCGGCAGCGGCCTCGTCGAGGTTCAGACCGCTGTCGGACGCCGCGGCCTCGTGGATGTTCTCCTCGGGCACCGGGATGTGGTCGAGCAGGGCGTTGCGGGACTGGAGCGCGTTGCGGTCCGAGTCGTCGCGGGGAACGAAGCGCTCGTCGCCCCACCAGAAGTGCACGAGCGACCAGTCGATGTCCGCCGCGCGCGGGTTGTCGGCGACCGCACGGAGCACGGCCCCGCCCATGGAACCGCCGGTGAGGGCGATGTGGGCGACGCGACCGTTCCTGGTGCGCGCCTTGACGCGGGTGAGGAAACGATCGGCGACCCGGAGGGCGAGGGCTGTCGGGGTGGCCTCGACCACGACCCGCTTCTCTGCGGACGATTCCGACATCGGTGTCACTCTCCCGTCTCGGGCGGACCGAGCTTCTCCCAGCCATCCGTGATGACTCGACCGTACAGGAGATCTGGATCCAATCTGCGCAGCTCCTCGGCGAGGCACTCGCGCAGCGTACGCCGCGGCAGGTGGAGGTCGTGGTTGGGCTGGTCCGGCTGCGTGAGCACGGCGATGCCGGGCGAGGGACGCTCCAGCAGGATGTCACCGGACTCACGCGTCAGACGCACGGACTTGATGCCCTCCTGCCACTCCTCCGGGCTCTCGTACGACCACCGCACCGGCACGTCCAGCGCCATCTGCAGCCACGCGGCGAGCAGAGCCGTGGAGGGGGAGGCGGCGGCCCCGCGCACCTTGACGGCGGTGATGGTCTCGTACGGCGGCTGATCCAGCACGGCGGCCAGCTGCTCGCGCCAGTGCGTGAGCCGCGTCCACGCGAGGTCGGTGTCGCCGGGCGCGTGCGTGCGGCCGAGCAGCGCGAGCCGGTCGCGCACATCGGGCGAGGTCGCGGCGTCGGTGATCCGGCGCTGCGCGATGCGGCCGAGCGGGGAGGACGACGGCGACGCCGGAGCCTCCTCCGGCCACCACGCCACGACGGGGGCGTCGGGGAGCAGGAGCCCGGTGATCAGGCTCTCCTCGTTGCTGGCGGCGTCGCCGTAGGCGTGCAGCACCACGACCTCGCTGGCTCCGGCGTCTCCGCCCACACGGATCTGTGCGTCCAGGCGGGACTCGCCGTCTCCGGTCGTGAGCACGATCACGCGCATCGGGTGCTCACGCGAGGCGTCGTTGGCCGCGTCGATCGCGGCCTCCGCGACTCCGTTGCGCGCGGAGATGACGAGCGTCAGCACGCGTCCGAGGGCGACCGCGCCGCCCTCCTCGCGCACCTTGACGAGCTGCTTCGCGACCTGGCTGACGGTCGTGTCGGGAAGGTCGATGATCACGGGCGTCTCCAGACTCGTCCGTCGCGGGCCAGCAGGTCGTCGGCGGACGCCGGGCCCCACGATCCCGGAGCGTACTGCTCCACCGGGCCGCCTTGGGCCGCCCAGTACTTCTCCACCGGGTCGAGGATCTTCCAGGAGAGCTCGACCTCCTCGTGCCGCGGGAAGAGCGGCGGGTCTCCGAGCAGCACGTCCAGGATGAGCCGCTCGTACGCCTCCGGGCTCGCCTCCGTGAAGGCGTGGCCGTAGCCGAAGTCCATCGTGACGTCGCGCACGTTCGAGCCTGTGCCGGGGACCTTCGAGCCGAACCGGATCGTGACACCCTCATCGGGCTGCACGCGGATGACGAGCGCGTTCTGTCCGAGCTCGGAGGCGTTGCCCCGGCCGAAGAGGTGCTGCGGTGCCCGGTTGAACACGACGGCGATCTCGGTCACGCGACGGCCGAGGCGCTTGCCGGTGCGCAGGTAGAACGGCACGCCCGCCCAGCGTCGCGTGTCGATCTCCAGCTTGATGGCCGCGTAGGTCTCGGTCGTGGACTCGGGGTTCATGCCCTCCTCGTCGAGGAAGCCGGTCACCTTCTCGCCGCCCTGCCAGCCACCGGCGTACTGCCCGCGGGCCGTCGCGAGCGACAGGTCCTCCGGCACGTGCACGGCGGCGAGCACCTTCTCCTTCTCGGCGCGCAGATGCTCCGCCGACAGGCTGATCGGCTCCTCCATCGCGGTGAGCGCCAGCAACTGCAGGAGGTGGTTCTGGATCACGTCACGGGCCGCCCCGATGCCGTCGTAGTACCCCGCGCGTCCCCCGACGCCGATGTCCTCGGCCATCGTGATCTGCACGTGGTCCACGTAGTTGCGGTTCCAGATCGGCTCGTACAGCTCATTGGCGAAGCGCAGCGCCAGGATGTTCTGGACCGTCTCCTTGCCGAGGTAGTGGTCGATGCGGAAGATCGAGTCGGCGGGGAACGCGACCTCCAGCGCCGCGTTCAGCGCGCGGGCCGACTCGAGGTCGTGCCCGAACGGCTTCTCGATGACCACACGCCGCCACCGCTCATCGTCGTCGGCGTCCTGCCCGACGAGCCCGGAGTCCTTGAGCTGCTTCGCCACCAGCGGGAAGTCCTTCGGCGGGATCGACAGGTAGAACGCGTGGTTGCCCATCGTGCCGCGTTCCACGTCGAGACGCTCGACGGTCTCCCTGAGCTTGCGGAAGGAGTCCGGGTTGTCGAACTCGCCGGACACGAAGCGGATGCCCTGCAACAGCTGCGCCCAGGTCTCCTCGCGGAACGGCGTCCTGGCGTGCTCCTTCACCGCGTCGTACACGACCTGCGCGAAGTCCTGGTCCTCCCAGTCGCGTCGGGCGAACCCGACCAGAGCGAACCCGGGGGGCAGCAGGCCGCGGTTGGCGAGGTCGTACACCGCGGGCATGAGTTTCTTGCGCGACAGGTCTCCCGTGACGCCGAAGATCACGAGGGCGCTGGGCCCCGCGATCCGGTTGAGCCGGCGATCGTCGGGGTCGCGCAGCGGGTTGTGCCCGCGCGAGAGGGGAACAGTCATCGGTGGGGGCTTCTCCTGCTGTTACTTCTGTGCGGCTTCGAAGAGGGTGAGCACGTCGTCGGACGACTCCGTGATCGTCAGCGAGACGACGGGACGCCCGTGCTCCGCGAGCACGCCCGCGTCGCCGGCGGCCTGCGCCTGGATGAGCTGACCGAACGTGAACGGCCGATCGGGGATCTCGAGGTCGACGTCGGTGCGCTCCAGGATCTGCAGGAACACCCCCTGCGCCGGGCCGCCCTTGTGGTACTGGCCGGTCGAGTGCAGGAAGCGCGGGCCCCAGCCGAACGTGGTCGGACGACCGGAGTCGGCGGCGACCAGCTCGCGCAGGCCCTGCAGCTGCGGCACCTCGAGACGGTTGACGTACGCCTGGATCGACACGTAGCCGTCGGCGGGCAGCTGCGCCCACAGCGCGTCGAGCACGCCCTCGACCGTGCCGGAGGCCGCGAGAGCCGGGTCCGACACGCGCACCTCGACGCCGTTCTCCACGAACGCGGGGGCGGTGGGCTCGGGCCGGGCGTCGAGGAGGCCGCGCGCGGCCACCTTCGCCGACTCGACGTCGGGCTGGTCGAACGGGTTGATGCCGAGCAGGTGCCCGGCGATGGCGGTGGCGTACTCCCAGACGATGAACTGCGCGCCGAGCGTGCCGCTGACGAGGATCTCACCTTCGTGGCGCTCGTGCAGGTGGAACTCGTTCGCGTCGTCGACCAGTCGCACGATCTGCAGGTCGGCGGGCACGGGGTCGAGCTCGGGGGAGACGGGGAGCAGCACGACCGGGAGGATGCCGGTTCCCTCCTTGCCCGTGGACTCGGCGATGAGCTGCTCGATCCAGTCGGGCAGGCCCTTGATGTGGGTGCCGTCCGTGATCAGACCCAGCTTGTCGCGGCGCGGGGTGGTCGCGGCGATGGCCGCGCCCAGGCGCAGGGCCGGGTTCTCGGCGGAGTCGACGGCGACCTCGAGCAGCGAGGCCTCGGCCTCGTTCAGCAGCTCGTCGATATCGACGCCCGCGAGGCCGGACGGCACCAGGCCGAACGCGGTCAGCGCGGAGTAGCGGCCGCCCACGTTCGGGTCGGCGTTGAACACGCGGTACCCGGCTTCGCGCGCGGAGGCGTCGAGCGGCGAGCCCGGGTCGGTGACGACGACGATGCGCTCGGTCGGGTCGATGCCGAGGTCGCGGAACGCCGCCTCGAACGTGCGACGCTGCGAGTCGGTCTCGACCGTGGACCCGGACTTCGACGACACCACGAGCACGGTCTCGGCGAGGCCCTCGTCGAGCGCGGCCAGCACCTGGCCGGGCGCCGTGGAGTCGAGGATCGTGAGGGGGACCCCCGAGGTCTGTGCGATCACCTCGGGCGCGAGCGACGACCCGCCCATGCCGGCGAGCACGACGCGCGTGACTCCCTTCGCGGCGAGCTCCTCGCGCAGGGCGACGATCTCGGCGACGAGCGGCCGGGAGACGGAGACCGCCTCGACCCACCCGAGCCGGATCGAGGCCTCGGCCTCGGCCGCCGGACCCCACAGCGTGGTGTCGCCGCTCGTGATGCGCGAGGCGACCAGGTCGTGGACGAGGCTCGGGACGGTCTCCTCGATCGCGGCGCGCGCGGCGCCCGAGGCGTGGATCGCGAAGGTCATCGCTGTGCCTCCAGTGCCTCGGCGACCTGGGTGAGCAGGTCGTGCCACGAATCGATGAACTTGGCGACGCCCTCGTCCTCGAGCACCTGGGTGACGTCGGTGAAGTCGATGCCGACCTCTTCCAGCCCGGCGAAGACCTGACGGGCCTCGTCGTAGCCGCCGGTGATGGTGTCGCCGGTGACGACGCCGTGGTCGAAGGTGGCCTCGAGGGTCTTCTCCGGCATGGTGTTGACGACGCCGGGGGCGACGAGCTCGGTGACGTAGAGGGTGTCGGGCAGCGCAGGGTCCTTCACGCCGGTCGACGCCCACAGCGGACGCTGGGCGTTCGCCCCCGCCGCGAGGAGGGCCTTCGCCCGGTCGGTCTCGAAGCTCTGCTCGAACAGCTCGTAGGCCAGGCGGGCGTTGGCCAGGCCGGCCTTGCTCTTGAGGGCCTCGGCGGCGTCGGTCCCGATCGCGGTGAGGCGCTTGTCGGTCTCGGTGTCCACGCGGGAGACGAAGAACGACGCGACGGAGTGGACGGTCGACAGGTCGACACCGGCGTCCTTCGCGCGCTCCAGGCCCGTCAGGTAGGCGTCGATGACCTCGGCGTACCGCTCCAGGCTGAAGATCAGGGTCACGTTGACGCTGATGCCGTGCGCGATCGCCTCGGTGATCGCCGGGAGGCCGGCCTTGGTCGCCGGGATCTTCACGAGCAGGTTCGGGCGGTCGATCTTCGCCCACAGCTCCTTCGCCTGCGCGACGGTGCCGTCGGTGTCATGCGCGAGGTCGGGGGAGACCTCGATGGACACGCGGCCGTCCACGTGACCGGACTGCTCCCACACCGGGCGGAAGATGTCGAGCGCGGCACCCACATCCTGCGTGGTGGCCGCGAACACGGCCTCCTCCGCCGAGGCGCCGGACGCGGCGAGCTCGGTGACCTGCGCGTCGTACGACGTGTCGTTCTTGTCGGTGATCGCGTTGGCGAAGATCGTCGGGTTCGTGGTGACGCCGACGACGTTGCGCGACGAGATCAGCTCCGCGAGGTTGCCGGAGGAGATGCGGGTGCGCGAGAGGTCGTCGAGCCAGATGCTGACGCCGGCCTCGGCGAGCTGTGCGGTGGGGGTGCTCATGCGTTCTCCTTGATGGTCTCGCGGGCGGCCGCGACGACGGCCTCGGTGGTGATGCCGAACTTCTCGAAGAGGGTCTTGTAGTCGGCGGAGGCGCCGAAGTGGTCGATGCCGACCGAACGACCGCGGTCGCCGACGATGCCGCGCCACGTGAGCACGGAGCCGGCCTCGACCGACACCCGCGCCGTGACCGACGACGGCAGCACGCTCTCGCGGTACGCCTCGTCCTGCTCCGCGAACCACTCGAGCGACGGGGCCGAGACGACGCGCACGTTCACGCCCTCCTCGGCGAGGGCCGCGCGGGCGTTCACCGCGAGCTGCACCTCGGATCCGGTGGCGACGATGATGACGTCGGGCGTGCCGTTCGGGGCCTCGGCGAGCACGTACGCACCCTTGACGGCCTGAGCGGCGGAGGCGAACGTGTCGCCGGAGGCCTCGCCCTCGCCGCGCTCGAACACCGGGATGTTCTGTCGCGTCAGGGCGATGCCGGCGGGGCCCTCGTGGCGGCGGAGGATCTCCAGCCAGACGGCGGCGGTCTCGTTCGCGTCGGCGGGGCGCACGACGGCGAGGTTCGGGATCGCGCGCAGCGTGGCGAGCTGCTCGATGGGCTGGTGGGTGGGTCCGTCCTCACCGAGGGCGACGGAGTCGTGCGTCCAGACGAAGATGCTCGGCACGTTCATCAGAGCGGCCAGACGCACCGAGGGTCGCATGTAGTCGCTGAAGATGAGGAAGGTGCCGCCGAACGCGCGCGTCGGCCCGTGCAGCACGATGCCGTTCACGATCGCGCCCATCGCGTGCTCGCGGATGCCGAAGTGCAGCACGCGGCCGTAGGGGGTGCCCGACCACTCGTGCGTCGACCACTCCTCGGGGATGAACGACGCCGCGTCCTTGATCGTGGTGAGGTTGGACTCGGCGAGGTCGGCGGACCCGCCCCAGAGCTCGGGCAGCTGTGCGGCGAGGGCGTTGATGACCTGGCCGGACGCGGCGCGGGTCGAGACGTCCTTGCCGGCCTCGAACACGGGCAGCGCGTCGGCGATGTCGGCGGGGAGCTCGCGGGCCTCGACGCGGTCGAGCAGCGCCTTGCGCTCCGGGTTCGCCTCGGCCCAGGCGTCGAACGACTTCTGCCAGGCGGCGCGCTCCTCGGCCGCGCGCTCGGCCAGGCCGCGCGTGTGGGCGATCACGTCGTCGGCCACCACGAACGTCTGCTCCGGGTCGAACCCGAGGACCTTCTTGGTCGCGGCGAGCTCGTCCGCACCCAGGGCGGAGCCGTGGATCTTGCCGGTGTTCTGCTTGCCGGGCGAGGGCCAGCCGATGATGGTCTTGAGGATGATGAGCGAGGGCTTGTCGGACTCGCCCTTCGCGGCCTCGATGGCGGCGTAGAGCTCGGCGACGTCTTCGACGTACTCGCCCGTCTTCTTCCAGTCGACCGTCTGCACGTGCCAGCCGTAGGAGGCGTAGCGGGCGGCGACATCCTCCGTGAACGCGACGTTGGTGTCGTCCTCGATGGAGATCTGGTTGGAGTCGTAGATCGCGATGAGGTTGCCCAGCTGCTGGTGGCCCGCGAGCGACGAGGCCTCGCTGGTCACGCCCTCCTGCAGGTCGCCGTCACCGGCGATCACGTAGACGAAGTGGTCGAACGGGCTCGTGCCCGCCGCGGCCTCCGGATCGAACAGCCCACGCTCGTAGCGGGCGGCGTACGCGAAGCCCACGGCGGAGGCGAGGCCCTGCCCGAGCGGACCCGTCGTGATCTCCACGCCCTTCGTGTGTCCGTACTCGGGGTGGCCGGGGGTCTTCGATCCCCACGTGCGCAGCGCCTTGAGGTCATCGAGCTCCAGGCCGAAGCCGCCGAGGTAGAGCTGCACGTACTGCGTGAGGGACGAGTGTCCGACGGAGAGGATGAACCGGTCGCGGCCGAGCCAGTCGGTGTCGGCGGGGTCGTGCCGCAGGACGCGCTGGTACAGCAGATACGCCGCGGGAGCCAGGCTCATCGCCGTGCCGGGGTGGCCGTTGCCGACCTTCTCGACCGCATCGGCCGCCAGGATCCGGGCGGTGTCCACCGCGCGTCGATCGATCTCGTCCCACTGCAATTCCGACACGTTCATGCCCTTTCCGACAGTTTCGAGGGCGCCCGTATTCCTTGGCGCATCCGCAACTTCCCTGGCGCATTCCGCACCGCCTCGAGGACGGGTGGGGGTGTGCGCAGCATCGGGCGCGCGAGTGCCTTCAGCATAGCGGTGACGGTGGATCCGATCGGTGGCCGGGGGGCACGGAAGGCGTCATCGCGTGTCATACACTGGAGAGGTTGTCCCGTAACGCGCGCGGAGGAGGCGATCGAGATCTCGACGATGTCTGATCAGACCGTACGGAAGTCGTCCATCGGTCGCACGGTGAGCGCTTACGTGACGCTGACGAAGCCCCGAGTCCTCGAACTCCTCCTCGTCTCGACCGTCCCGGTGATGTTCCTCGCCCAGGGCGGTCTCCCGAACCTCTGGCTGGTCCTCGCGACCGTCATCGGCGGATCCATGAGCGCCGGCTCGGCCGGGGCCTTCAACATGTATCTCGACCGCGACATCGACGCGCACATGCACCGCACGGAGAACCGTCCGCTGGTCACGGGCGAGGTGAGCCCGCGCGGCGCGCTGATCTTCTCCTGGACTCTCGCGATCGTGTCCACCGTCTGGCTCTGGTTCACCACCAACTGGCTCACCGCAGTGCTCTCGGCCTCGGCCATCTTCTTCTACGTCGTGATCTACACGATGATCCTCAAGCGCCGCACCGAGCAGAACATCATCTGGGGCGGCATCGCGGGCTGCTTCCCCGTGCTCATCGGCTGGTCGGCCGTCACGGGCTCTCTCGACTGGCCGGCGTTCATCCTGTTCCTGCTGGTCTTCCTGTGGACGCCGCCGCACTACTGGCCGCTGTCGATGAAGTACAAGGACGACTACGAGGACGTCGACGTCCCGATGCTCGGCGTCACGCGCAACGCCTCGCAGGTCGGCCTCCAGGTGATCCTCTACGCGTGGGCGACCGTCGCGTGCTCGCTGCTGCTGGTGCCGATCGCGAACATGGGTCTCGTCTACACGGTGTCCGCGCTGGTCTTCGGCGGCTGGTTCATCTACGAGTCGCACCGCCTGTACAACCAGGCGGTGCGGGGGACCGAGGCGCGGCCGATGCGAGTCTTCCACGCCTCGATCACCTACTTGACGCTGATCTTCGTGGCCGTCGCGGTCGACCCGCTGCTGCCGTTCTGATCCGCAGCGTCCTCCGACGCCGCGGACGCTGACGCGTCGTCCGCCGGCGTGTTGGCGGCGTCCGTGGTCGCCGTCGCATCCTGATCGGTCGCGGACCCGGTCGCGGCGATGACCTCGTTGGGGGACGGCTCATCCATTCCGGCGTCGAGCGCGACGGGCACGGCCGGGACGAGTGCCCGCGCCGCCACGAGGCCGAGGGCGAGGAGCAGGCCGATCAGGCCGGCGCCGAGCACCGCGGCTCCGACCACCACGAGCGACTGGCCGACGTAGACCTCCACCCCCGTGGCCGTGCCATCGAGCAGGGTGCTCGTCATGGTGCCGATCTGGCCGGCGATGAGCCATCCGCCGACGCCGATCGCGGCGAGGGACACGATGAGGAGAATCCAGAATCCGATGCTTCTGGTCAGTGTTCTGTGCATGCCGACCAGGCTGACCGATGCCCTGATGAGGCCCCGGTGCGCACGCTATGGATCGTCTGTGCGGCTCAGCGCCCGGTGAGCGCCGGGGCGGGTTCCTCGGCCGCGACGTCCGTCCGCACCGGGCGCTTCAGGTGCAGCACGACCACGGTGTACGTCGCGGCCGACAGCGAGGCGAGCACCATGTGGATGCCGACCAGGATCGGCGGCAGCCCCTCGCGCGCCTGCCACACCCCGACGCCGACCTGCACCAGGATCGCGAGCACGAGCACGAGCAGCCAGCGGCGGGGCTCCAGGCGGAGTGCCCAGGCGGTGATCGTGAGGAACAGCACCAGGGCGGCCAGCACGTAGCCGGGCCAGGAGTGCACGTGCGCGAGGATGGTCGCGTCGAAGCCGTGGCGCAGCACGTCCGCATCACCCGAGTGCGGCCCGGAGCCGGTGGTGAGGACGCCGAACAGGATCGTCACCGCGAGCGCGAGTCCTGTCACATGCGTGACGATCGCGAACCAGCTCGGCACGGCGCGTTCGCGGGGCCCCGGTGCGGTCTTGAGGCGCACGAGGAACGCGGCCGTGACGCATACGAGAAGCAACGACGAGGTGTAGTGGAAGCCCACGATGAAGGGGTTCAGCCCGGTCAGGACCGTGATGCCTCCGACGAGGGCCTGAGCCACCACACCGATCAGCACGAGCCACGCCAGGAGCACGAGGTCGCGACGCGTGGCCGTGGTGCGGACGGAGTGGACGGCGGCCGCGATGACGGCGAGCAGCAGCACGCCGGAAGCGATCGGCGAGGCGGGGAAGTGGAAGGGGAAGGCGATCGCGAAGGCGATGCCGGCCGCGACGATGCCGCCGAGCGCGAACCACAGCGCCTTCGTGACCGCGCGACGCCCGTTCACCGTGTACAGGACGAGCAGCACGACGGTGAGCGCGATGATGCCGACGACGCCCGTCATCAGGCGGTTGCCGAACTCGATGATGCCGTGCACCCCCTGCACTTCGAGGATGGGCACGAGCGACTCGGGCGTGCACAGCGGCCAGTCGGAACAGCCGAGGCCGGAGCCGGTCAGACGCACCGCGCCGCCGGTGCCGATGATGATCGTCTCGCTGACGAACGAGAGCCACGCGAAGACGGTCAGCGCCTTCGCCCACCCGCGGGATCGCGGAACGGGGGTCGTCCGAGTCGTCGGAGGGGTGGTGATGGTCGTCTCGGGCATGAGTCCTCCGGCTCGTCGGCGACGTGGCGCGCGGCCCGTCCGCCAGGCGGAACCTGTAGAATCGGATTGTTGCGATGAGCGCTGACCGCGCTGAAGCATCGTCAACAGTTTAGGCGCGATGGAAGCGCCGATGATGAGGGCCCACCAACGGCACCCGCTCCCGCAGACTCGACGGGGATCAGGTGTGTCGGGGCGGATGACACCGTTTGGGACCTGTGAGGAGAGTGTTGCATGTCGGATGTGCTGATCGACCGCCCGGAGCTTGACGGTCTGGGGGTGTACGAGTTCGGCTGGCACGATGAGGACGCCGCGGGTGCCGTGGCGAAACGCGGCATCTCCGAAGAGGTGGTCCGCGGGATCTCTGCCCTCAAGAACGAGCCCGAGTGGATGCTGAAGACCCGTCTGAAGGGGTATCAGCTCTTCGGTCGCAAGCCGATGCCGACGTGGGGCGCCGACCTCAGCGACATCGACTTCGACAACATCAAGTACTTCGTCCGCTCCACCGAGAAGCAGGCGCAGAGCTGGGAGGACCTCCCCGAGGAGATCCGCGAGACGTACGAGCGCCTGGGCATCCCCGAGGCAGAGCGCCAGCGCCTCGTGGCCGGCGTCGCCGCGCAGTACGAATCCGAGGTCGTGTACCACCAGATCCGCGAGGACCTCGAGGCCCAGGGCGTCATCTTCATGGACACCGACACGGCGCTGCGTGAGCACCCCGAGTTCTTCGAGGAGTACTTCGGCACGGTCATCCCGGCGGGCGACAACAAGTTCGCCGCACTCAACACCGCCGTGTGGTCGGGCGGCTCGTTCGTCTACGTCCCGAAGGGCGTGCACGTAGAGATCCCGCTGCAGGCGTACTTCCGCATCAACACCGAGAACATGGGTCAGTTCGAGCGGACCCTGATCATCGCCGACGAGGACAGCTACGTCCACTACATCGAGGGCTGCACGGCTCCGATCTACAAGTCCGACTCGCTGCACTCGGCCGTGGTCGAGATCATCGTGAAGAAGAACGCCCGCGTGCGCTACACGACGATCCAGAACTGGTCGAACAACGTCTACAACCTGGTCACCAAGCGCGCCGTGGCACACGAGGGTGCGACCATGGAGTGGGTCGACGGCAACATCGGCTCCAAGGTGACGATGAAGTACCCGTCGATCTACCTGATGGGCGAGCACGCCAAGGGCGAGACCCTCTCGGTCGCCTTCGCCGGTCCCGGTCAGCACCAGGACGCGGGGGCCAAGATGATCCACATGGCGCCGTACACGCAGTCGTCGATCGTCTCGAAGTCGATCGCCCGCGGCGGCGGTCGCGCCGGCTACCGCGGTGAGGTCCGCGTCGACGCCAACGCCCACCACTCGGCGAACACCGTCCGTTGCGACGCGCTGCTCGTGGACACGAAGTCGCGCTCCGACACCTACCCGGCGATCGACATCCGCGTCGACGACGTGCAGCTCGGCCACGAGGCCACGGTCTCGAAGGTCAGCGAGGAGCAGCTCTTCTACCTCCAGTCCCGCGGCATGCCCGAGGACGAGGCGATGGCGATGATCGTGCGCGGCTTCATCGAGCCGATCGCGCGCGAGCTGCCGATGGAGTACGCGATGGAACTGAACAAGCTCATCGAGATGGGCATGGAAGGATCGGTCGGCTAAATGGCGGCCTCGACGACAGCGCCCACGGAGGCGCAGCACACGAACGCGCACATCGACCCGGCCGCCCAGGTCGCCGACGCCGGATTCGTCCCGGTGCAGACGCGCTCCGAGCGCCCGCACTCGTACGACCCGGACGACTTCGGCGCCCCCAGCGGCCGTGAGGTCAACTGGAAGCACACGCCGGTCGCGCAGCTGACGCCGCTGTTCCAGACGGCAGAGGCGAACGACGGCGTCGCGTACGCCTTCAGCTCCGGCGGGCAGTACGTGGCAGGACCGCTCGCCATCGGCGCCGCTCCGCGCGGCGAGGTCTTCCTCCCCGAGGACATCACGGCCGCCGTCGCCTGG
The DNA here is from genome assembly GCF_023091155.1 of Microbacterium sufflavum. Classification (NCBI taxonomy): domain Bacteria; kingdom Bacillati; phylum Actinomycetota; class Actinomycetes; order Micrococcales; family Microbacteriaceae; genus Microbacterium; species Microbacterium sufflavum. The sequence goes on from NZ_JAHWXK010000002.1 coordinate 278,281, forward strand.
CAGGGTGCGAGCGAGGCGGTGCACGTGCGCATCCCGCGTGAGGAGGAGGTCGCCGAGCCGATCTTCATCTCCGTCACGGGTACGGGTGCCGACCGCCGCGCCGACGCCCACATCGTGATCGAGGCGCTGGAGCACAGCGTCGCGACCGTGGTGCTGCAGCACAAGGGTTCCGCGCAGTACGCGCAGAACGTGGAGATCATCGTCCGCGATGGCGCGAAGCTCACCGTGGTCACGGTGCAGCAATGGGAGGACGACGCGGTGCACGCGGCCGCGCACCAGGCCCGCGTCGGCTCCGACGCCACGCTCAAGCATTTCGTGGTGAGCTTCGGCGGCGGCCTCGTGCGCGTGAACCCGAGCGTGGAGCTCGCGGGCGCGGGTTCCGAGGGCTACCTCTACGGGCTGTCGTACGCGGACGCCGGGCAGCACCTGGAGAGCCAGGTCTACCTGCACCACAAGGGTCCGCACACCACGGGCGACGTGCTCTACAAGGGTGCCCTCCAGGGCGCGAGCGCGCACAGTGTGTGGATCGGCGACGTGCTGATCGGCGCCGACGCCACGGGCACCGACTCGTACGAGGCGAACCGCAACCTGGTGCTCACCGAGGGGGCGCGCGCCGACTCGATCCCGAACCTCGAGATCGAGACGGGCGACATCGTCGGCGCGGGCCACGCGAGTGCGACCGGTCGCTTCGACGACGAGCAGCTCTTCTACCTGCAGGCCCGCGGCATCCCGGAGGAGGAGGCGCGGCGTCTCGTCGTGCTCGGCTTCCTCACCGACATCGTGCTGCGCCTCGGTATCCCGACGCTCGAGGCGGAGCTGCTCGCCGCCATCGAGGCCGAGCTCGCCGAGGTGGACGCGTGACCGCCGAGCGCGTCTGCGCGGTCTCCGACCTGGAGCAGGACACCCCGCTCCGCGTCGAGCCGGGCGGCGTGCCCATCACGGTGATCAAGGACGGCGATGGCGTGATCCACGCCATCGGCGACACCTGCACGCACGGCGACATCTCGCTGTCCGAGGGCTTCGTGGAAGGCGACACGGTGGAGTGCTGGGCTCACGGCTCGGCCTTCTCCCTGATCACCGGCAAGCCCCAGAACCTCCCCGCTTACGAGCCCGTCCCGGTCTATGTCGTCGAGATCGACGGCGACGACGTGCTCATCGATCCTGCTGTGACGAAGGAAGTCTGAAGAATGTCTGTTCTCGAGATCCGCGACCTGCACGTGACGGTCGAGACCGAGGCGGGGACCACCCCGATCCTCAATGGAATCACCCTCACCATGAACACCGGTGAGACCCACGCCATCATGGGCCCCAACGGCTCGGGCAAGTCGACCCTGGCCTACACGATCGCCGGTCACCCGAAGTACACGGTGACCTCCGGCTCGATCACGTTCGACGGTGAGGACGTGCTGGCGATGAGCGTCGACGAGCGCGCCCGCGCCGGGCTCTTCCTCGCGATGCAGTACCCGGTGGAGATCCCCGGCGTCACCGTGACGAACTTCCTGCGCACGGCGAAGACCGCGCTCGACGGCGAGGCGCCCTCGATCCGCCAGTGGACCAAGGACGTCAAGGAGTCCATGGCGAACCTGCGCATGGACCCGAAGTTCGCGCAGCGCAACGTCAACGAGGGCTTCTCCGGCGGCGAGAAGAAGCGCCACGAGATCCTGCAGCTCGAGGTGCTCAAGCCGAAGTTCGCCGTGCTCGACGAGACCGACTCGGGTCTCGACGTCGACGCGCTGAAGATCGTGTCCGAGGGCGTGAACCGTGCCAAGGAGTCCACGGGACTCGGCGTGCTCCTGATCACGCACTACACCCGGATCCTGCGGTACATCCGCCCCGACTTCGTGCACGTCGTCGTCGCGGGCAAGATCGTCGAAGAGGGCGGGCCCGAGCTCGCCGACCGGCTGGAGAACGAGGGCTACGACCGGTTCCTCGACCCTTCCGCCCCGATCGAGGCGTAGGCTGAGCCGTATGACAGCGACCCTCACGGATGAGAAGTACGACGCGGTCACCGAGGCGCTCAAGGACGTCATGGACCCGGAGCTCGGGATCAACGTCGTCGACCTCGGCCTCATCTACGACCTCGCCTGGGATGACGAGAACGATGCTCTCGTCATCCACATGACGTTGACCAGCGCGGGCTGCCCGCTGACCGACGTCCTCGAAGACCAGACCGCGCAGGCTCTCGACAACGTCGTGGACCGGTTCCGCATCAACTGGGTGTGGATGCCGCCGTGGGGTCCGGAGCGGATCACGGACGACGGGCGCGACATGATGCGCGCGCTGGGATTCGCGATCTGACGCTGAAGACACAGTGATGCACGACGGAGCGGGCGCGGAGACGCGCCCGCTTCGCTGACTCCGCGGTGAGGCGGGGACGAGAACTCGGGAGATCGAATGTTGCATGTTCAGGCCCTGTCCCTGGCGGAGCTCCGTGAGCGCAGCAGCGAGAAGTGGCGCGAGTACCCCGCCGATGTGCTTCCGCTCTTCGTCGCCGAGACCGACTTCCCCCTCGCCCCCGCGATCACCGCGGCCCTGCACCGTGCGGTCGAGCGTGGCGACACGGGGTACATCGCCTCGAAGACGCCGCTGGCCGAGGCGTTCGCGGGCTTCGCGCGCCGCCGTTACGACTGGGCGGTGGATCCCGCTCGCACTCGCAGCACGGCCGACGTGAGCATGGGCATCGTGGAGATCCTGCGCCGCGTGACGCAGCCGGGGGAGCGGGTCGTCGTCACCCCGCCCGTGTACCCGCCGTTCTACGACCTCGTGGAGGAGGCCGGTGCGGAGGTGCTGCGGGTGCCGCTGCGCGACACGGGCACGGGGTGGGAGCTCGACCTCGACGGGATCCGCGGGGCGTTCGACGACGGTGCGACCGCGATCCTGCTGTGCAACCCGCACAACCCGACCGGCACGGTGCACGACCGAGACGCCCTCGCCGCGCTGGCGGAGATCGCTGCCGAGTACGGCGCCGCCGTCGTGTCCGACGAGATCCACGCGCCGCTCGCCCAGCCGGGGACCGGGTTCACGCCCTTCCTCGCGGCGAGCGAGACGGCCGCACGCGTCGGCTATGCGGTCGTGAGCGCCAGCAAGGCGTTCAACCTCGCCGGCCTGAAGTGTGCGCTGATGGTCACGGCCGACGACGACACCAGCGCCGTGGTGCGAGGGCTCCCCGTGGAGGTCGAGTGGCGCACCGGTCAGTTCGGTCTGCTCGCCTCGGTCGCAGCGTTCGCGGAGGAGAGCGATGCGTGGCTGGACGGGCTGCTCGACACGCTCGACCAGAACCGTGTGCTCCTGGAGGACCTGCTGGCGCGGCATCTTCCCGGTGCCCGCTACCGGATCCCGGACGCGGGCTACCTGGCCTGGATCGACCTGTCGGCTCTGGGCTGGGGCGACAACCCCGCGCGGCGGATCCTGCGGGATGCGAAGGTCGCCCTGCACTTCGGCCCGGCGTTCGGCACCGAGGGAGCGGGCCACGTGCGACTGAACTTCGGGACGAGCCCGGAGATCCTGACGGAGGCCGTCGAGCGGATCGCCGCGCTCGTGGAGCGATGACCGCGCCGCAGCCCGTCGCATCGATCTGGGATCGCGGCCGAATCTGGGTGACGGTGGGCGCGGTCGCGCTCATCTTCCTCGCCGCGATCGAGGCGCTCGCGGTCACCACGGTCATGCCGATCGTGAGTGCGGCGCTCGACGGTGAGGCGCTGTTCGCCGTCGCGTTCGCCGGCACCCTTGCGACGAGCGTGATCGGGATGGTCGCGACCGGTGCCTGGTCCGACGCGCGCGGGCCGCGCGGCGCGCTGTACGTGGCGGTGGCGCTGTTCATCGTCGGCCTGCTGATCTCGGGCTTCGCGACGTCGATGCCGCAGTTCCTGATCGGTCGGCTCGTGCAGGGGCTCGGCACCGGCGGTCAGACGGTCGCGCTGTACGTCGTGGTCGCGCGGCTCTACCCGCCGGAGCTGCACGGGCGCGTGTTCGCGGCGTTCGCGGCCGCCTGGGTCGTCCCGTCGATGGTGGGGCCGTTCCTCGCGGGAGCGGTCGCGGAGTACCTGCACTGGCGCTGGGCGTTCCTGGGCGTCGCGGTGCTCACCGCGATCGCCTTCCTGATGATCGCGGTCCGGCTGCGTGGTGTCGACCTGGGCGGCGGTGAACCCCAGGACCGGCGTGCGCTGCGCCTCCGCCTGCTGCTGGCCGTCGTGGTGGCGGCGCTGGCGGTGGTGATCGGCGTCTCGGCCGAGCTCGACCACGGGGTGCGCTGGCCGGTCGCCGTGGCCGCGATCCTCGGGATCGGCGTCGCGGTGCTGCCGCTGCTCCCCGCCCGTACCCTTCACGCGGGAGCCGGGTTGCCCAGCGTCGTGCTGATGCGCGGCGTGGCGGCCGGCGCGTTTTTCGCGGCGGAGGCCTACATCCCCTACCTGCTCATCCGGAAGTACGACTTCACCGCCACGTGGGCGGGGGTGGCGCTCATGCTCGCCGCGTTCGCGTGGGCTGGAGCCTCGGCGCTGCAGGGGCGCTACGGCGAGCGGCTGGGCAACCGCCGCATCACGCTGCTGAGCCTCGGAGCCCTCCTGGTGGCGATGCTGGCGGTGCTCGCGGCGGCCGTGTTCCCGGTGTCGCCCGTCGTGGTGATCCTCGGGTGGGCGTTCGCGGGTGGCGGCATGGGGCTGCTGTATCCGCGCCTGACGGTGCTCACGCTGGCCTACTCGGACGAGTCGAACCAGGGGTTCAACTCCTCGGCGCTGTCGATCTCCGACGCGACGGGGTCCGCGGTCGCGATCGCGGTCGCGGGGCTCGCCGTGGCCACCCTCGGCGGCGGTCCTGGTGCCTTCGGCGTGGTGTTCGCGTTCGGTCTCGGTCTCGTGCTGCTGGCGCTCGTGCCGGGTCTCAGGCTCGGGCACGCCGCGGAGCCCGCAGTGCGCTGACCTCGCCCGCGAGCGCCCGCACGCCCAGGTCGAACGCGCGGTCGAGACCCGCCGTCACGTCGATCTCGTCCGAGGGTGGCAGGGCGCCGTGGCTGTCGGCGTGCATGCGCTGCTGCACGAGCGTCGCGTGGCCGAGGACGAAGTGAAGGATCGCGGTCGCGCGGGTTTCGGGATCGTCGGCGCCGTCGCTCCGCAGCGCGGCGATGAGCGCGTCGAGCGCGTGCGCCGAGCCGAGCTGGAGCGCGTAGGTGCTCAGCACGAGCTCGGCGCCGTCGCGGTGGGCGAACAGAGCATCCCGCAGGCCGCGGGCGGTGGCGAGGACGCCGGTGGTTCCGCGGGGGACGCTCGCGGTGATGCGGTCGGCGAGATCGGCGAGCAGCTCCTGCTTGCTCGCGAAGTGCCAGTAGAGAGCACTGGGCTGCACGTCGAGCCGCGCGGCGATGCGCCGCATCGAGAGGTCGGCCAGACCGACCTCGTCGAGCAGGGCGAGAGCGCTGCGGGCGACGCTGTCGCGGTCGTGTCGGGCCGGATTGGGCTCGGGGGTCATGACCCCACTATAGTGAACGGCGTTCAGGTGAACGGTGTTCAGGAGGTGGGAGTGCGCGAGCAGCGTCGGGCCGAGGAAGCCGCCGCATCGATCGTGCTGGAGCACGTGCGGGTGGAGGTCGACGGCCGGGCGATCCTCGATGACGTGAGCCTCGACCTCACGGCACGACGCATCGCCGTGATCGGAGCGAACGGCTCGGGAAAGTCGACGTTCGCGCGTGTGCTGGACGGCCTGGTCGTGCCGACGGCGGGCACTGCGGTCGTGCACGGGCTCGACGTGGTGCGCGACACGCGGGAGCTCCGACGCCGCGTCGGCTTCGTGTTCACGGATCCCGACGCGCAGATCCTCATGCCGACGCCCGCGGAAGATCTCGCCCTGTCGCTGCGGGGCCTCCCGCGCGCGGAGGTCGACCGACGCGTGCGCGAGACCCTCGCGGTGCATGGGCTCGAGGCGCACGCGGACGTGCCGGCGTCGTCGCTGTCCGGCGGGCAGAAGCAGCTGCTCGCGCTGGCGGCCGTGCTCGTGACCGAGCCGCGGCTGCTCGTGGCCGACGAGCCGACCACGCTTCTCGACCGGCGCAACGCCCGGCGCATCGCGGAGCTGCTGATGGCGCAGGAGGCGCAGGTCGTGGTGGCCACGCACGACCTCGACCTGGCCGCGCGCTGCGACCTGGCCGTGCTGTTCGAGGGCGGGCGAGCCGTGGCCGTGGGTCACCCGGATGCGGTGATCGACGAGTACTGCCGGGTGTCCGCGTGATCTCGCTCTACCGCCCCGGCACGAGCGTGCTGCATCGCCTGCCGGCGGGGGTGAAGCTCGCGGGGCTCGTGCTCTGCGCGCTCGGTCTGACCCTGCTTCCGCCGCAGCCCGTCGTCGTGAGCGTGGCCCTCGCCGCCACGGTCGTGCTCTATCCGCTCGGAGGGCAGAGTCCGCGCACGCTGCTCGTCGAACTGTGGCGGTTGCGATGGATCCTCCTCGTGCTGGGGGTGATGCTGGCGGTGTTCGTCTCGCCGATCGCCGCGTGGGTCGGCGCCAGTCGGGTCGCGGCGCTGCTGCTCGTCGCCGCACTGGTGACGATGACCACCCGGATGTCCGACCTGCTCGATGTGCTGCAGACGGTGCTGCGGCCGCTGCGTCGCTGGGGTGTCGATCCGGAGGTCGTCGCGCTGACGCTGTCGCTCACGCTCACGATGGTGCCGGTGGTCGCGGCGTTCGTCCACCGGCTCCGTGAGGCCGAGCGCGCTCGAGGGGTGCGCCTAGGGCCGCGCGCGGCGGTGCCGCTCCTCGTGCTCACCCTCCGGCACGCCGACCGGGTGGGCGACGCCCTCGCCGCGCGCGGCGTGGCCTGAGCCTCACCCGACCGCGAGCGCTGGCACCGGTTCGGCCGCCCTGGCGAGGCGCAGCGCGGCCATCAGCAGGGCCACGGCCACGACCGCGGTCGTGACGGACGTGCCCACGACCAGCAGCAGCACCACGCCGCCGAGCCCGAGCAGCCCGGCCGAGACCAGCCGCCCGGACGATCGGGTGCCCGTCGGCGCCGGCTGTCGTTCGAAGCGGTCGACGGCGACGGCCACCCCTGCGGTCAGGGCCAGCGCCGACAGCAGCCACAGCGGGCGTGTCAGCCACCACTCCGGGCCGTCGAGCGCCGGGAGAGCGGCACCGGTGCCGAGGGCGACGACTGCGGTCACGCCGGCCATCGCCAGCAGCACGGGCATGTGCCACAGGTAGATCGTCATCGTGCGGCGGGTGACGAATCGCGTGAACGCGGCCGCCGCGGCGGTGCTGCTCGCCCGGGCGATCCGCTCGCGGTGCAGGGACAGCAGGCCCGTGTGGACCACGCCGACCAGCAGGAGCGCGGCGGTGGGCGGGTTGATGTTGGCGATGAGGTCGGGGGAGTACACGCCGGCGACGAAGAGCACGGTGAGGAGCACTCCGGCGCCCGCGGTGACGGCGACCCGGGTGCGGCGGGCGAGGGCGTCGATGCGCCCGTCGGCGAGGAAGAATCCGAGCTGCTGCAGCGTGAGCCAGACGAAGGCGAGGTTGAGGAACCCCAGTCCTGCCACGCCGGTCACGCCGCGTAGCGCATCCACCGCGACTGAGGCGGCCGCGAGCGCTCCGATCGTGCGCAGCGGAGCACGCTCGTGGAGGGCCGCCAGGGCGGGCAGCAGCAGCTGGCACAGCAGGAAGACCCCGAGGAACCACAGGGGCTGCCCGTAGCGGAAGCCCGCGACCGCGATCAGCTCGGCCGGGACGCCGAGGAGCGTCAGGACGGCCAGTGCCACGCCGACCGCGGCGACCGTGATGACTGCGGGACGCAGCAGCCGGTGTACCCGTGCGGTCAGGAAGTCGAGGGTGCTCGCGCCCCTCGCCCGCAGCCGACGGGAGGCGAGCAGCCCGGAGAACCCTCCGATCACGAAGAACAGCGGCATGACCTGCAGCACCCAGCTGAGCGGTGCGATCCATCCCGTGCCGTCGCTCGCGTTCTCGAACACCGGGGCGCCGTCGGCCACCGTGACGCCCACCATGATGGCGTGCAGCACCACCACGCCGAGCACGCAGAGCGCGCGGATGAAGTCGATGCCGGTGTCGCGTCGTGCGGACGGCGCGGGCGGGGGAGCGGCGGCGGGCAGCGCCTGGACGATGGCCATGGGTCCTCCTCGGAACGGTGTCCTCGGAGGCTAGGGACGGGGTGTCCGCGGCGGCATCACCCTGCGGTGTCGATCAGACCCCTACCGTGGGGGGAGTCAGGACGACGGCTCGACCAGGCCCGTGTCGTAGGCGAGGATCACCGCGTGCACGCGGTCGCGCAGGCCGAGCTTGGACAGCACCTTGCCCACGTGCGTCTTCACGGTCTGCTCCGCGATGAAGAGGTCCGTGGCGATCTCGGAGTTCGACCGGCCGCGACCGATCAGCACCAGCACCTCGCGCTCGCGATCGGTCAGCTCCGCCAGCACGGTCGCGGAGCGGGGGGCGCGCGGGCGTCGTCCGGCGAACTGCTCGATCATGCGGCGGGTGACGCTCGGAGCCAGCAGGGCGTCGCCGCCCGCGACCACCCGCACCGCGTGCACGAGCTGCTCGGGCAGGGCGTCCTTGAGCAGGAAGCCGCTCGCGCCCGCCTCCAGCGCGTCGTAGACGTAGTCGTCGATGTCGAACGTCGTGAGCATCAGGATGCGCGGCACGTGAGCGGCGGGATACGACGTGCCGAGGATGCGGCGCGTGGCCTCGATGCCGTCGAGCTCCGGCATCCGCACGTCCATCAGGATCACGTCCGGATCGAGCCGTGCAGACAGCGCCACGGCCTCGGCGCCGTTCGCGGCCTGTCCGGCCACGCGGATCCCGTCGTGGGCGTCGAGAAGGGCGGCGAAACCCGCACGGACCATCGCCTGGTCGTCGGCGATGAGCACGCTGATCGTCACGGGGTCTCCTCGTCTGCTGCGGCCGGTGGGGCTGCCGTCATGCCGTGGTCGGCGGTGGTCGGGGTCGAGCCGTTGGCCAGGGGAAGGGTCGCCTCGACGCGCCAGCCGCCGTCGTCCGTGGGGCCGGCGGAGAGGCTGCCGCCGAGGATCTCCGCGCGCTCGCGCATTCCCCGCAGCCCGTAGCCGCCGGGGTGGGCTTCCGGCGGTCGCGGCGGCGCGGCGTTCTGCACGACGAGCCGCAGCGCCGCCGAGTCCCCGTGCACGCGCACCGTGACACGGGCCCCCGGCGCGTGACGGACGGCGTTGCTCAGCGCCTCCTGCACGATGCGGAACGCGGCGATCTGCACGGTGGGCTCCGCGGCGGACGCGGCGTCCGCGCCCTCCATCACGAGCCCCACCTCGACGCCGGCGCGGCGGATGCTGTCCACGAGCGCGGGGATGTCGTCGAGACCCTGCTGCGGGGCGAGCTCGGCGTGCTGGTCCTCCGTGCGCAGCACCCCCAGCATGCGTCGCATCTCCGTGAGCGAGGTGCGGGCGGTCGCGGCGATGTCCTCGAACTCGGCCGTCGCGGCGTCGTCGAGCCCGGGCAGCCGGTACCGCGCGGTCGACGCCTGCACCTGGATGACCGACATGCTGTGCGCCACCACGTCGTGGAGCTCGCGTGCGATCCGCGTGCGCTCCTCGACGAGCGCGCGGCGCGACTCCTCCAGCGCGCTGTGCTCCCGCTCACGCGTGAGCTCCTGGGCCACGCGGACCCGTCCGGCGACGAGCACCGCGATGAGGTACATGGCCGCGGCGAGCGACGACGTCACGATGAGATCGGCGGTCGCACTCCCCGCTGACGCGTCGCTGGCGACCATGTCGACGCGCAGCAGCGGAGCCGTGAGCGACGTGAGGGCCCCGAGCACGAGGGCGACGGCTCCGAGGCGCGCGCCGTGCACGAAAGTCACGACGCCCACGAACAGGAGGAAGGTGAGCAGCGCGGGCACCGACCAGGGCCACGGCGACTGGATGGCCTGCGCGGGCACCACGAGGAGCGGCAGGGTGAAGGTCGCGGCGGTGAACAGCGCGATGGCCGTGCGCGGTCGGGCGAGGGCGACGAGCGGCGCTCCGCACAGCGCCGCGCCGACGAGGAACGTCAGCGGCAGGGGGGTGCCGGAGAGCACGGTCTGCAGGGGCACGAGCAGCGCGTAGAGCACGACGACCGCCGCATACAGCGCCGCGAGGGCGGTGGTGCGGCGGTTCATCCGCGGCGCGCGCGGGGGTCGGGCTCGGCGGCGTGCCATGACTCTCATCCTGCCAGGTGGGCCACGGGCGCACGGCGACGACGGGCGGCGGCGATCCGGTCGACCACGACACCGATCACCAGGGCCACGCCGATGCCGAGCAGGGCGCTGAGCAGGGGCTGGTCCTTGATCCATGCACCGGCGAGCAGCCCGATCGCGAGGCTGAAGATGCTCCAGCTCGCGCCCGCGATGAGGCTCAGCGGCAGGAACCGGCGCCAGGGGAAGCCCAGCGCACCCGCGGACATGTTCACCGCGACGCGACCGACGGGGATGTACCGCGCGCCGAGGATGAGCGTGGCGCTGCGTCGATCGAGCGCGCGCTGGGCGTATGCGAAGGCCGTGACCACCCTCGGCCGCCGCATCCAGGCGAATCGTGAGGTGCCCAGCCGGCGTCCGATCAGGAAGGCGAGGTTGTCGCCGATGGCGGCACCGACCGCCGCGACGAGCCCCAGGAGAAGCAGGTTTCCGTCGCCGGTGGATGCGGCGACGGCGGCCGCGGCGACGAGCACGGTCTCGCTCGGCACGGGCGGGAAGAACCCGTCGATCACCGTGACGGCGAACAGCACCAGGTACAGCCAGGGGGAGGCGATCGCCTGCATGATGAGCTCGTTGAGGATGTCCACTCCTGCACGGTAGGCGGGCGGTCGCGCAGCGGGCATCCCTCTGCGGTATTCCGGCTCTCACTCTCGGGAGGGATCTTGCCGGGCGGTGAGGCTCTCCGGGCGGCATATACTGGGAGGCTGGCCGATCGGCCGCTCACCCACCCCGAAGGAACGGACGTCCGCTGTGCTTGCCGTGCACGACCTCGAGATCCGCGTTGGCGCGCGCCTGCTGATGGAGAACGTGTCGTTCCGCGTGGGCGACGGAGACAAGATCGGACTGGTCGGGCGCAACGGCGCCGGCAAGACCACGCTCACCAAGGTGCTCGCGGGGGATGTGCTGCCCTCCGGAGGCTCGGTCACCCGATCGGGTGAGCTCGGCTACCTGCCGCAGGACCCGCGTTCCGGGAACCCCGAAGACCTCGCGCGCACGCGCATCCTCGACGCGCGCGGCCTCGGTCAGCTGAACCTCGGCATGACGGAGGCGTCGCTCGCGATGGGCTCGGACGACCCGGCGGTCGCGGCGAAGGCCATGAAGCGCTACGCCACGCTCACGGAGCGGTTCGAGGCGCAGGGCGGGTACGCCGCGGAGGCGGAGGCCGCGTCGATCGCGCACAACCTCTCGCTGCCGGACCGCATCCTCGACCAGCCGCTCTCGACGCTGTCGGGCGGTCAGCGTCGGCGCATCGAGCTGGCGCGCATCCTGTTCTCCGACGCCGACACGATGATCCTCGACGAGCCGACCAACCACCTCGACGCCGACAGCGTCGTGTGGCTTCGTGAGTTCCTGAAGAACTACAAGGGCGGCCTGATCGTCATCAGCCACGACGTCGAGCTCGTGGGGGAGACCGTGAACCGCGTGTTCTATCTCGACGCGAACCGCCAGGTCATCGACATCTACAACATGAACTGGAAGAACTACCTGCGCCAGCGCGCCGCCGACGAGGAGCGCCGGAAGAAGGAGCGCGCGAACGCGGAGAAGAAGGCGACGACGCTGCAGCAGCAGGCCGCGCGCTTCGGCGCCAAGGCGTCGAAGGCCGCGGCCGCGCACCAGATGATCGCGCGCGCCGAGAAGCTGCTCGCCGGACTCGACGAGGTGCGGCAGGAGGACCGGGTCGCGAAGCTGCGGTTCCCGAAGCCTGCCCCCTGCGGCAAGACCCCGCTCATGGCGTCCGGGCTGTCGAAGTCCTACGGCTCGCTGGAGATCTTCACCGATGTCGACCTCGCGATCGACCGCGGCTCGAAGGTGGTCGTCCTCGGACTCAACGGCGCAGGGAAGACGACGCTGCTGCGGATGCTCGCCGGGGTCGACCAGCCCGACACGGGCCAGCTCGAGCCGGGGCACGGCCTCAAGGTGGGCTATTACGCGCAGGAGCACGAGAACCTCGACGTCTCCCGCTCGGTGCTGGAGAACATGGTCTCCGCCGCTCCGCACATCACCGAGACGGAGGCGCGCAAGGTGCTCGGCTCGTTCCTGTTCACCGGCGACGATGTCCTGAAGCCCGCCGGGGTGCTGTCCGGTGGGGAGAAGACCCGCCTCTCGCTCGCCACGCTCGTGGTCTCGTCGGCCAACCTGCTGCTGCTCGACGAGCCGACCAACAACCTCGACCCGGCGTCGCGCGAGGAGATCCTCGGGGCGCTCGCGCACTACGAGGGCGCCGTGGTGCTCGTGTCGCACGACCCCGGAGCGGTGCAGTCGCTCAACCCGGAGCGGGTGCTCATCCTCCCGGACGGCGTCGAGGACATCTGGAACCAGGAGTACCAGGAGCTCATCGAGCTCGCCTGACCCGGCGCGGCCCGAGCGACGGCGTGACATCATCGGGAGCATGAGCACGCCCGCGCCGAACCATCCGTCCGACATGCGCGCATGGCTGCGGAGCCGGCCGGCGCTCACCGGTCGCGGGCGACCGGTCGACGTCGCCGCGCTCCCGGCGGAGCCCCTGCCGCTGTTCCTCTCGTGGATCCGGCTCGCTGCCGATCAGGGGGTGCCGGAGCCGCACGCCGCCACCCTGGCGACGGTCGATCGCGACGGCATGCCGGATGCGCGCACGCTCCTCCTCAAGGATGCGGACGCCCGCGGATGGGCGTTCGCGGGGCCTCGTTCGTCGGGCAAGGGCGTCCAGCTCGCCGTGCACGCCGTGGCGGCACTGAACTTCTGGTGGCAGCCGCTCGCCCGGGCGGTGCGGCTCCGCGGGCCGGTGCGGGAGGCGACGCCCGCGGAGAGCGCGGCCGACCTGGCCGCACGGTCTCCGGCCGCGCGGGACGGGGTCGCCGCCGGGGACTGGGGGCTGTGGCGCCTGCAGCCCTCGCGGGTGGAGTTCTGGCAGGGGGCGACCGATCGACGGCACACTCGGATCGTGTACGAGGTGGCACCGGGCGGCTGGGGACGGCACGTGAGCGGTACGACCGGCACCTGAGCGCGCGGCACTCGGGCTCAGCGGGCGTCGAGCAGCTCGTCCTCGACGTCGGCGTCGCGGTCGCGCCGGCGCGGCGCCTTCACGGGTGCCGGCTTCCCCTCGAGCTCCTCGCGGTGCTTCACGATCTCGGTGCGGATGATGTAGCCGATGAAAATGAACCCCATGATCGCGAACAGGATCCACTGGATCGCGTACGACAGGTGCGGACCGGGATCGTCGGTGGGCGACTCGAAGCCGCCGAGGGTTCCCGAGCCCGCCGGGTCCTCCGACACCAGTCGCCCGTAAGCGCCGGTGAGGGCGCCACCGTCGATGGTCTCGGAGATCGACGGCAGATGGATCGTGGGCACCTGGCCCTCCGGCGCGCCGCGACCGGAGGCGGGAAGCGGCTCGCCGGGTCGAAGGCGCACCGTGACCGTGACCTCGCCGGACGGTGGGGCGGGGATGGCGTCCGGCACGTCACCCTCGCCCGGCGGAACCCACCCCCGGTCGACGATCAGCACGCGACCGTCGACATCGCGGAACGGCACCAGCACCTCGAAGGCGCTCGTGCCCCCGTGCGGGCGGTTGCGCACGAGCAGCTGTTCGTCGGCGAGGTACTCGCCCTGCAGCGTGACCGGCCGCCACTCGTCGTCGGGATCGAGCACGTCGTCGTCGCCCAGCACCTCGGTGAGGGGCACCGCGGGGGCGTCGTAGTTCTGCTCGACCAGCGCGATCTGCTCGGCCCGCGATTCGTTGCGCTCGAACTGCCAGTGCGACAGGAAGGCGCAGGCGATCGCGAACCCGATCGCGATCAGGGTGTAGACGCCCCAGCGGGTCAGGCGGTTGTTCACGAGGGCACACCGTCTCTCACGGTCACGGGGAAGTCACGGGCGGCCAGATAGTCGCGGAGGAAGTCCACGTGCTCGGGGCACGCCAGCCAGATCTTCTCGCGGTCGGGGGCGTGGATGCGGGGATTGCGCCACACGACCTGGCTGGTCGCCGCGCTCCGGCATCCGGCGCGCGAGCAGATCAGATCGGTCATTGCTCCGCGCGGCCTTCGCGGATCGTGAAGACGCCGGGGTTCGCCTCCTGCACAGGCGGAGGACCGGGAGCCGCATCGAGCTCTTGCAACGGCGACTCGGCGGAGGTCTCCGTGCTGTCGCTTCCCGCATTGGCGAACACCACGGCGATGTAGGGCAGCACAGCGGCGGCCAGGGCGAACACCCACGTGTACCACCCGAACGGCTGCACGAAGAACATCAGGCCGAAGCACACGACGCGGATCGTCATCGTGAGCGCGTAGCGGCGCACGCGGTGGTCGCTCTCGTCCCCGGGAGACTGGGGGAGAGAGGTGACGGCCGGGACTCGACGTGCGTTCTTCACGATGCTTCCAGCCTACGCCGGTGCGGGCTCGGCGGCGCCCCGATTCCGCCCGGGGCACGCTCGCTGCAGTCGCTAGGATCGTTCACGGCTCGGAAACCCGACCCCCGACCAGAGCAGGAGTGCCCCCATGAGTGCTGACCGCGTCGTCCTCGTCACCGGAGGCAACCGCGGCATCGGCCGCGCCATCGCCGAGCGCTTCGTGCGAGAGGGGTACCGCGTGGCCGTCACCGCCCGCAGCGGCGAGGGTCCGGAGGGCACGCTCACGGTGCGCGCCGATGTCACCGATGCCGCGTCCCTCGATGCCGCGTTCACCGAGGTCGAGCAGCAGCTCGGCCCGGTCGAGGTCGTGGTGGCCAACGCCGGGATCACGAAGGACACCCTCCTGCTGCGCATGAGCGAGGACGACTTCGACAGCGTGGTCGCCACCAACCTCGGCGGCACCTTCCGCGTCGTCAAGCGTGCGTCGAAGGGCATGCTGCGCGCACGGTTCGGACGCATCATCCTCATCTCCAGCGTCGTCGGGCTCTACGGCTCCGCCGGTCAGGTCAACTACGCAGCGTCGAAGAGCGCCCTGGTCGGCTTCGCCCGGTCGATCACGCGCGAGCTCGGGGCCCGCGGCATCACCGCCAACGTCGTCGCGCCCGGGTTCATCGAGACCGACATGACCGCGGAGCTCCCGGAGGAGACGCAGAAGCAGTACCAGGCCAGCATTCCCGCCGGAAGGTTCGCGACGGCGGATGAGGTCGCGGGTGTGGTCACCTGGCTCGCGAGCGATGATGCCGCCTACATCTCGGGTGCCGTCATCCCCGTCGACGGCGGCCTCGGGATGGGCCACTGACGCGCTGAGAGGCCCGGGCTCCGACCCGTCCGCACGTCGGACTCACCGGGCGACGGCGGCGACCAGCAGCTCACCCAGGCGCTGCGGAACCGAGAACTGCGGCCAGTGGCCGGACCCGATGCGCACGACCTCGGCGTCGGCGATGGCGTGGAACTCCTCCGCGTATGCACCCCACTGTGCGATCGTCGCCTCGAACGCCTCCTCGTCGAGCCCGCCCATGAGCAGCGTCACCGGCACGGAGTGGCGCGCGGGGTTCTCGAGCTGGATCTCGTCCGCGGGCACGCGTCCCGGCACGCTCTGCGTCAGCCCGACCGTGCGGGCCCGTGTCGCGTCGTCGAGGTCGTGCACATCCTCGTCGGGGAAGAAGTCCCACCCGGGGAACGGGACGGCACCGTCGACGACCTCGAACTCATTGATGCCCGAACCGGGCGGCGGCGGCACCGTGTCGACGAAGATCACGCGCCGCACGCGCTCGGGCCTCGCGTCGGCGACTCCCCAGGCCACATTGCCGCCTCCGCTGTGACCGACGACGACCACGTCGCCCTCGACCTCATCGACGGCGGCCACGCCCGCGGCCACCCACTCCGCCATGCCGATGTCGGAGGCGGCCGGACCGGAAGCCCCGAGACCGGGAAGGGTGAGCGGATGGGTGCGGTGTCCTGCCTGCTCCAGCGCCGGTATCACGTCGTCCCAGCTGCGCGCGTCGAGCCAGAGTCCGGGGATGAGGATGATGTCCATGCGGCGACGCTAGCGCTGGCCGCCGACATCCACCACCGCCCTCACGGCAGGAGAGGGATGACCTCGGCGAGATCCTGCGTGGCGACGACGAGGCTCGCGGCCTCCCGGACGGCCGGCTTCGCGTTAAACGCGAGTCCGAGTCCGGCGACGGCCATCATGGGCAGATCGTTCGCCCCGTCACCGATGGCGATGGTGGCTCGCCGCGGGACCCGGAGCTCATCCGCCCAGGTCTGCAGCCAGGACGCCTTGGCCTGCCCATCGACGATGTCGCCGTCGACGCGACCGGACAGCACGCCGTCCGCGACCTCGAGCCGGTTGGCGCGCCACCGGTCGACGCCGAGCTCGGGAGCGATGTGGTCGAGGATCTCGTGGAACCCGCCGGACACGACGCCCACCACGCCACCGCGCGCGTGCACGGCGGCGGTGAGCTCGCGGACGCCCGGGGTCGGCTCGATGCGGGCGCGGACGCGCTCGAACGCCGACACCGGCACCCCCTCCAGTGCGGCGACGCGGGAGCGGAGGCTGGATGCGAAGTCGATCTCGCCCCGCATCGCGGCCTCGGTGGCGGCCTGCACCTCCGCGCGGCGACCGGCCTCGTCGGCGAGGAGCTCGATCACCTCGTTGCGGATGAGCGTGGAATCGGCATCGAGGACGACGAGGAAGCGCGCGGAGGTCACCCTCCGAGCCTAGCGATGCGGGCGCACGGGCCCGGACGGCGTGACGGCTCAGCGCTCGATGAAGACGCCCTTGCCGACCACGGTGATGCCCGACTCCGTCACGGTGAAGCCGCGCGCGAGGTCTCGCTCACGGTCCACACCGACCGTCGCGCCGTCCGCGAGGACGACGTTCTTGTCGAGGATCGCCCGGTGCACGCGTGCGCCCTGCCCGACGTGCACATGATCGAACACGACGGAGTCGGTGATGGTCGAACCGCCACCGGCCAGGGTCCACGGTCCCACCACGCTCCGCTCGAGGTGCGTGCCGGACAGGACGGAGCCGAGGGACACGATCGAGTCGATCGCGTTGCCGATGCGGCCGACGGAATCGCGCACGAACTTCGCAGGCGGCGAGTTCACCGCCTGCGAGTGGATCGGCCACTCCATGTTGTAGAGGTTGAACACGGGCAGCGTCGAGATCAGATCACGGTGCGCGTCGAAGAACGAGTCGATCGTCCCCACATCCCGCCAGTAGGAGCGGTCGCGCGGCGACGAGCCGGGGACGTCGTTCTGCTTCATGTCGTAGTAGCCGGCCTCGCCGCGGTCGACGAAGTACGGCACGATGTCGCCACCCATGTCGTGGCTCGACGTCGGGGACTCGCCGTCCGCCTCGACGGCGGCGATGAGGGCGTCCGCATCGAAGATGTAGTTGCCCATCGAGGCCAGGACCTCGTGGGGGGAGTCCGCGAGACCGGTCGCGTCGGTCGGCTTCTCGAGGAACTGCCGGATCCGTCCGGACTCCGGGTCCGCGTCGATCACGCCGAACTGCGAGGCGAGGGCGAGTGGCTGCCGGATGCCGGCCACGGTGGCCTTGGCGCCCGACTCGATGTGCGCCTCGAGCATCTGGCGGAAGTCCATGCGGTAGACGTGGTCGGCGCCGATCACCACGACGATGTCCGGCTTCTCGTCGTTGATCAGGTTCATGCTCTGCAGGATCGCGTCGGCCGAGCCGGAGAACCAGCGCTTGCCCAGTCGCTGCTGCGCGGGGACGGAGGCGACGTACGAGTCGAGCAGTGCCGACATCCGCCAGGTCTGCGAGATGTGCCGGTCCAGGCTATGGGACTTGTACTGGGTGAGCACCACGATCTGACGCAGGCCCGAGTTGATCAGGTTGGAGATGGCGAAATCGATCAGGCGGTACTGGCCGCCGAACGGCACGGCAGGCTTCGCACGATCCCCTGTCAGCGGCATGAGTCGCTTGCCCTCGCCGCCGGCGAGGATGATCCCGAAGACCTTCTTTGGAGCGGACATGGCTCCACCATAGATGCCGCCGCGCCGGGGAAACTAGCGTCTGGACAAGCCGGTCGCTAGCGTCTAGGCATGCGAGTCGAGATGATCAGCAAGGAGTACCCGCCGGAGATCTACGGCGGCGCCGGAGTGCACGTGGCTGAGCTGGTCGCCGCCCTGCGCGAGAGCATCGATGTGACGGTCCGAGCCTTCGGTGCGCCGCGCGAGGAGGAGGGCACGTTCGCGTACCGCACGCCGACCGGACTTGCCGGCGCGAACCCGGCGCTGCAGACGCTGGGCACCGACCTCGAGATCGTCGCCGCGATCGGCGGGGCCGACCTCGTGCACAGCCACACCTGGTACGCGAACTTCGCCGGTCACCTCGCCTCGCAGCTGCACGGCATCCCGCACGTGCTGACCGCGCACAGCCTGGAGCCGCTGCGACCGTGGAAGGCGGAGCAGCTCGGCGGCGGCTACGCGGTGTCGAGCGGGATCGAGAAGCTGGCGTACGAGAACGCGGCCGCCGTCGTCGCGGTGAGCGCGGGGATGCGCGCCGACATCCTGCGCAGCTATCCCGGGGTGGACCCCGCGCGTGTCCGGGTGATCCACAACGGCATCGATGTGGAGCGCTGGCGGCCGGTCGAGGACGCCGCGTTCCTGGAGTCGATCGGCATGGACCCCGCTCGCCCGTCCGTGGTGTTCGTCGGGCGGATCACCCGGCAGAAGGGACTGCCGTACCTGCTCCAGGCGGCCCGGCTCCTGCCGCCGGAGGTGCAGCTGGTGCTGTGCGCCGGCGCCCCGGACACCCCGGAGATCATGGCCGAGGTGCAGGAGGGGGTGCGGCTTTTGCAGCAGACTCGCGAGGGCGTCATCTGGATCGAGCGCATGCTCCCCCGCGACGAGCTGTCGGCCATCCTCGCCGCAGCGACCACGTTCGTGTGCCCCTCGGTGTACGAGCCGCTGGGCATCGTGAACCTGGAGGCGATGGCGTGCGGCGCCGCGGTCGTCGGCACGGCCACGGGTGGGATCCCGGAGGTGGTCGACGACGGCGTGACCGGCCGCCTGGTGCCGATCGAGCAGGTGCAGGACGGCACGGGCACCCCGATCGACCCGGAGCGCTTCGTCGCCGACCTGGCCGCCGTGCTGACCGAGGTCGCGACGGATCCGGAGCGCGCCCGCGCATACGGTGAAGCCGGACGGGAGCGGGCGCGGACCCAGTTCAGCTGGACCGCGATCGCGGAAGCGACCCGCGCGCTCTACGCGGAGCTGATCCGTTGAGCCGATAGGCTGGCCGCATGCCGATCGCTCTGGATTTCGCTGACGTCGTCGTGCGCCGAGAGGGGCGCAACATCATCGATCACGTGACCTGGCAGGTCGCCGACGATCAGCGATGGGTGATCCTCGGGCCGAACGGCGCGGGCAAGACCACGCTGCTGCAGCTGGCCGACACGCTCATGCACCCGACGGCCGGCACGGTCACCGTGCTGGGCGAGACGCTCGGTCGCACCGACGTGTTCGAGATCCGCCCCCGGATCGGGTTCGCCTCCTCCGCGATGGCCAAGCGGGTTCCGCGTGACGAGACCGTGCTCAACACGGTGCTCACGGCCGCGTACTCGGTGCTCGGCCGGTGGAACGAGAGCTATGAGGACATCGATGAGCGCCGCGCCCTCCGCGTGTTGCGCGATTGGCGTCTGGATCACCTCGCCGACCGCACGTTCGGCACGCTCAGCGACGGCGAGCAGAAGCGTGTCCAGATCGCGCGCGCCGTCATGACCGACCCGGAGCTGCTGCTGCTCGACGAGCCGACGGCCTCGCTCGACCTCGGCTCGCGCGAGGAGCTGCTCGCCCTGCTCGGCGGGTACGCCTCGGCGCCGTCGACGCCCGCGATGCTGATGGTGACGCACCACGTGGAGGAGATCCCGGTCGGTTTCACGCACGTGCTGCTGCTGCGTGACGGCGTCGTCGTCGCGGCGGGACCGATCGAGGAGTCGCTCACGAGCGAGTCGCTGACGGCCGCGTTCGGGATGCCGATCACGCTGTCTCAGGAGGGTGGCCGCTACGCCGCCCGCGCCGCGTCCTGACGCGGCATCTGATAGAATCGACCCTTGGTGCTCTCTGCACCGCAGACTTCCCTCGTCCCTGGCACAATCCAGGGCAGCAACTAAGGAATCCCATGAAGACTGACATTCACCCCGACTACCAGGCCGTCGTGTTCCGCGACCTCGGCTCGGGCGAGACCTTCCTCACCCGTTCCACCGTCACCAGCGACAAGACCATCGAGCTGGACGGCGTGGAGTACCCGGTGATCGACGTCGAGATCTCCTCGGCTTCGCACCCCTTCTACACGGGCAAGCAGCGCATCATGGACTCGGCCGGTCGCGTCGAGAAGTTCAACCAGCGCTTCAAGGGCTTCGGCGGCTCCTCCAAGTAAGGGCCCCCGACGAAGGCCCCGCGTTCCTCGGAACGCGGGGCCTTCGTCATGCCCGGCGCCCGTCACAGGTCGATGATGATCCTGGTGCCGCGGATGCGGTCGGGCGGGTCGCCCGGGGAGGGGGCGGGGGCGGTGCGCCGTGTCTGCCGATCGCGCTCCTGGCCGGCTTCGTGAGCAGAGGGGGACCACACGCTGTCGAATGCGCCGACGAGCCCGCCGCCGGTCGCGTGCTCGTACTTCTCGTCGACCGGCTTGCGCGAGAACGTGTGTCGCATCCCGGCGATCAGCAGCGCGGGACCCGTGACCAGGACCAGCGCGACCGTCGCCCACGCCATGACGTCTCGCATGCCCCCAGGATAGGCGGCTGCAGTGTCGCCGTGGGGCGTCAGCGCAGGCGTCGACCCGCGGCGAGGTCGATCAGGCGGGAGAGCACCTGGCCCGTCCGCAAGCCGTTGTGCTCGTGTTCGCTGGTCACCCACAGGGATACCCCGGGGAGCAGTCGCGCGGTCTCGAGTGAGAACTCGAGCGGCACGTACACGTCATGCACGTACACGGCGGCGGCTCCCGTCGCACCCGAGGCGGTGATCGCCGCGGGGTCGTAGATCTGCGGCCAGGCGTGCTCGGCCAGGGCCAGAGTGACCTCTCGCCACGGCCGCAGCGCCGGAACCGTGTCGGTCCACTCGCGGCGGATGTGCTCGCCCGTGAACAGCGTGGGATCGTCCTGGAAGTCGGCGGGTTCGACGCGCTCGGCCGACCACCGGGTCGCATGGCCGCTCGCATAGCTCGACTCATGGAACACGTAGTACAGCGGATTGCGGCCGCCGAAGGGCATGGCGTGCATCAGGTCGTACCGGAAGGCGTTCGACGAGGGGTCGCGCTCCAGGAGCGACCACACCGTCTGCCATCCGTCGTCGGTGCCGAGCGCGGAGCCGACCGAGCGCAGGCGCGAGCGCGAGACGACCTCGCCGTCCGGCAGGACGATGCGGCCCTCGTCGGCGAGGTCGATCAGACGGCGCATGGTGTCGCGGTGCTCGGGGAATCGGCGGTAGTAGCGCTCGGAGGCCATGCGCATCTTGTCGTAGCACAGCGCGTAGACCTCGTCGGGGTGCCGCTCGACGGTGCTGAGGCCGCCGGTGATGAACACGTCGCGCAGCGACCCGGCATCGGTCGACAGGTAGGCGAGCGTGGTGAACCCGCCGAACGACTGACCCAGCACGCTCCAGGTGGTGGCACCCAGGTGCTCGCGCATCGCCTCGGCGTCGCGCACGATCGCATCGGCGCGCAGGTGGGTCAGGTGCTCGGCCACCGCGTCGGCTCCCTGAGCGAGGTCGTCGTCGCCGACGGGGGTGGAACGACCGGTGCCCCGCTGGTCGAGCAGCACGACCCGGTAGTGCGCGAGCGCCTGGTCGAGCCACGCCGGGGCGGTGGAGGAGTGGAACGGCCGCGGCGCTTCGTGCCCCGGGCCGCCCTGCAGGAAGACCAGGTACGGCAGCTGCTCTCCGCCCTCGCGCGCGACCACCGCGGCGAACACGTCGATGCTGCGCGGGTCGGCGGGGTCGTCCCACACGAGCGGCACGGTCAGGGTGTGCTCGTCGACGGTCAGGTCGAGCAGGCGGCGGCGGACGGTGGTGGTCATGTCACATCACGTTCCCGATGTAGGAGTACTTGACGAAGACCTCGGAGGCGAGCCCGGACTCCTCCAGCACGCCCTGCACCGCGGTCATCATGTAGTTCGAGTCCCACCCCATGTACAGCGAGTGCTCGTCGTCGAGCCGGTCCCACTGGCCCTTCCACGCCTGGGCGTCGTAGATGGGGCCGCCGTGCGCGGCGCAGTACGCGACGGCCGCCTCACGGGTGTCGGTCCACGCACGCCGGAACACGCGGTTGAAGAGGTGCTTGACGTCGTAGACCTCCCAGCGCTCTCCGCGGTACTCGACGTAGTCGAACTCGCGCTCCCAGCCGGCCGGCCAGCCGCGCCGGCGGACGGCGTCGAGGATCGGGGTGAGGCCGTCGTCGTCGATCTCCGGCAGGGCAGGGCGGGCCCAGATCCGCAGCAGCTCGGTCGTCAGCGCGACCGTGCGGGCCGTGATGGCGGCGGTGCCCCAGGCCGCAGCGGCGGTCAGCTCTCGCGTGGCCGGCACGGTGCTGCGCGCGTAGGCCTCGTCGCGCTTGACCGGGAACGATGCTCCGAACACGCGCTCGGTCAGCCCCTGCTCGAGCAGCGTGAGGTTGCCCAGCGTGGGAGCGAGCGCGCGGTGGCTGTTCTGCTCGTCCTCGCTGTACTCGCTCCACGGACGCACGCCGTCGCCCGACCACGCGTCACCGGGGACGGCCGGGACGATGTG
The DNA here is from genome assembly GCF_023091155.1 of Microbacterium sufflavum. Taxonomy (NCBI): domain Bacteria; kingdom Bacillati; phylum Actinomycetota; class Actinomycetes; order Micrococcales; family Microbacteriaceae; genus Microbacterium; species Microbacterium sufflavum. Next base: position 301,116 of record NZ_JAHWXK010000002.1, read on the forward strand.
CTCGACATCGAAGCCCTCGACCTCGTCGACGCCTTCGAGTCGCCCGAGCACGTAGGCGGGGTAGGGCAGCTCGCTGTACTTCAGGACGGCGCTCACACGCTCGTCCGACGGCGTGATGCGGGCGATCGCGCGGGCAAGCGCCTCCTGACCGTTCGCGCGCGCCCGGCAGAGCCGCGCGATCAGGCGCTCGGTCGGCAGATTCACCAGCACGCGGCGGAGGTACATGGCCTGCAGCCACTCGAGCGTCTGCAGGAACTCGGCTCGGTCGATGCGTCCGCGGACGTGGTCGCTGTAGGCGTTGAGCACCAGCGGATACGACGAGCGTCCGAACGTGTTGACGGCCCGCAGCTGCCGCGCGATCTCGAGGTCGGGCTCCCGCGACGGGTCGAGCAGGATGCCGTAGAGCTCGGCGAAGTGCCGCCAGTTCGCGGCATCGGCCTGGAGGTGCGCGACGTCGACGCGCGGGAACGACTGGCGGAACGCGCTGTACACGCCGTGCTCGCCGTTCGCCGCAACCTCTCGGCCGGTGACCATGACGAGGTAGTGGCGCCAGAACGCGCCGATCGCCTCGCCGGTGTGCTGTTCGATGGGCAGCCAGAAGCGCGACTCGACGTCGAGCTGTTCGGCGTGGCTCAGGCCCATCAGGATGTAGTTGTGGATGAGCTCGTGGTCGCGCAGCGGCTCGCCGGTGGAGTTGAGGCTCTCGAAGATCTGCTGCGCGTTGGCACGGGGACCCAGCGTGATCGACACGTGCTCCAGGCGTTGCAGCCCCCGCCAGATCAGCGGCACTTCGTCGACGTGGATCTGGCTGCGGAAGAACGCGTAGTTGTCGTCGAACCGCGACTCGCGGTCGAGGTCGTCGCGGCGGTCGAGGACGACGGACTCGTACAGCTCGGCCCATGCGTCGTGGGGTCGGAGCTTGGTGCGTCCGGGAGCGTCCGCCAGGACGAGCACGCGGGAGAGCTCGGCGGCGAGGGCCGGATCGGTGTCGCGGACCGCGTGATGCAGGGCGGCGACGAGGAGCATGAGCGTGGTGATCCGCTGCTGTCCGTCGATCAGGATGAGGTCGGCGTCCTCGCCGCTGCCGTCCTGCGCGGAGAGGATGGAGCCGAGGAAGTGACGGTGGGCGTCGTCTTCCGCCGCGACCGCGCGGACGTCGGACAGGAGCCGTTCGCAGCCGCCGATGTCCCACCGGTACTGCCGCTGATACACGGGGACGACGATGGTCGTGCGTCCCGCCGCGAGCCATTCGATCGTGTTGACTGCTGTCGCCTCGACGTTGGTCGCGGTGCTCATGCTGGTGTCTGATCCTCCCGTTGCGACGGGCGCCGAGAACGCGCTCGACGCCCCGCCCAGTCTATTCGGGTTATGCACGGCCGCCCTCCGGGGAGGCGGCGAGCCCCGCTGTTAGGCTTGCCTTATCAGGGCCTGTTAAAACGTGCTGGCCCCCGATGAAAGGAACATGACTCGATCATGGGATACATCAAGTCCGCAGCGCTGGAGGAGAAGGGCTTCGTCGTCCTCGACAGCTACGACCAGGAGGCCGACCCCAAGGAGTGGCTGGACGTCGAGTACAACGACTGGAAGTCCTCGGGCGACACCCGGTTCGCGCCCCTCGCCAGCGCCTTCGGCGACATCGAGTGCAACGGCTTCTGGAACCACAAGCCGCCGCGCACCGACAAGGACGGCGTCTGGATCGACTCCCAGGTCGCGAAGGCGCCGAACCTGACGCGTCGCGCGCAGGAGCCGGGTGCCAACGTCGGTCGGTGCCGCATCATCGAGCTGCAGCCCACCCCGTACGGCGACTGCCTGTACAACCTGCACCAGGACGACAACAACCGCCTGAACCCGGACGGGACCGGCTGGGTCGTCCGCGGCTTCTTCAACCTCACCGACGACAAGGACAGCTACTTCGTCCTGCGCGAGAACCGCACCGACCCGAGCATCGAGTACCGCATCGCACTGCCGGCCGGCGCGCAGCTGATCGTGGACACACAGCGCCTGTGGCATGCCGCCACCCACAACGGCACCGACCCGCGCTACTGCCTGATCACGTCGTGGACCTCGGGCCCCGAGCTCGACGCCTACATCGAGAAGTACCACGGCACCGACGACGTCCCGAACGTCGAGGTCCCGCAGGACGTGCTGGAGTTCGGCTACGCCGAGCAGGCGCGCAAGGACGCGGCGCGCGCCGCGTACTACGCCGCCAAGGGCCAGCAGGTCAAGCAGGCCATGAGCGAGGCGTGATCCTCCGCTGATACGACGAAGGCCCCGGTCGCTCGACCGGGGCCTTCGTCATGGAATCACACGCTTGTGATTTATGCGGAACTCCGCGAGAATGGGCGCACAACCGCATACTCTCGCCACTTCGTGGGTCAGGTCGTAGGGGAAGACGCACCTGATGAAACGGAGAGATCATGGCGACGGCTTACGCACGCGGAGTGGTGTTCATCCACTCGGCGCCTCGCGCGCTCTGCCCGCACCTGGAATGGGCGGTCGGTCGCGCTATCGGGCGTGCGGTGAACTTCGACTGGACGGAGCAGCCGGTCCTCGACGGCGCCCGGCGCGCCGAGTTCTACTGGGACGGCCCCGTCGGCACGGGTGCTGCGCTCGCGACCGCGATCCGCGGCTGGGAGCACCTGCGCTTCGAGGTCACGGAAGACCCGACGCCCCGCAGTGACGGCGGACGCTGGCTGCACACTCCGGATCTCGGCATCCACTACGCGCAGACCGACGCCGCCGGCAACATCGTGATCGGCGAGGACCGCATCCGCTACGCGATGGAGATCGCCGCAGGGAACGCCGTCGAGCTGCAGCGCGAGCTGGACATCGCGCTCGGCTCCGCCTGGGACGAGGAGCTCGAACCGTTCCGCCACGCCAGTGACGATGCGCGCGTCGTCTGGCTCCACAAGGTCGGTTGACCGGCCCGCAGACCGGGGGCGCGGGAGGCGTGAGTATCGGATTCCGGTGAGTGATCCCGGACGCTGAGAAGACGTATCCTCGCTCCGCTCGACGAAGACCCCGCCACGGACGACGCGGCGGGGTCTTCGTCGTCAGATGACAGCCGCGTGGCGCATCTCCGCCGCGGGCTGACGGCCGCCTCCCACCAGGTCGCCCCACGCCAGGGCGAGACGGGCCATCGCCTCCGCCGTGCGCTCCGGCGGAAGGGTGATCGGGATGCGGAGCCGCCGCTCCAGCACCCCGCCGGTCGTGAAGCGCGGCCCTGGGGGCAGGATCAGGCCCTGCTCGCGGGCGGCGAGCGACAACGCCGTCGAGACCGGCGCGCCCAGATCGATCCAGGCCGACAGGCCGCCCGGGGTGCTCGGCATCCGCACGCCGGGCAGGTGCGTGAGGCCCTCGGCGACGGCAGCGCGTCCCGCCGTGAGCCGGCTGCGCACGTGCGCGCCGAGTGCAGGCATGTCGCGCAGCAGCTCGACCGCGATGCACTGCTCGAGCAGCGCGGTGCCCAGCTCGAACGAGGGGCGGACGGCGAGCAGGCGCGCGATCACGGAACGCTCGGCCCGGATCCACCCGATGCGCATCCCGCCCCACGCGATCTTCGACATCGAGCCGACGGTGATGACGTGCGGTCCCTCCGCGGCGAGGGGGACAGGAGCCCAGCCGCGGTCGATGTCGAGCTCGGCTGTGGTCTCGTCGACGATCAGATGGGTTCCCACGTGGCGCGCGGTGGCGGCGATGCGGGAGCGCTCCTCCTGCGGAAGGGTGGCACCGGTCGGGTTGTGGAAGTCGGGGATGAGGTAGGCGACGTGGGGGCGCGCGCTGAGCAGCGTGTCCGTGACGTGGCGGGTGTCCCAGCCGTCCGTGTCGACCGGCGTGGGCACCAGGCGGTAGCCGTGCCGATGGAGGGCTTCGAGCGCGTGGGGGAAGGTGGGCTGTTCCACGAGTGCGCGTTCGCCCCGACGCCCGATCGCGGTGAGGATCAGGTTCACGGCGTTGAGCGCTCCGGACGTCACGATGATCTCGTCCGCGGTGGTGTCGGCCCCGCGTTCCGTGAAGCGCTGCGCGAGCGCCTCGCGCAGCTCCGGAAGCCCCTGCAGCGAGTAGCCGCTCGTGCCGCGCAGCGCCGCGAGTCGCGGGAGTGAGCGCACGGTCGCGTCGTACAGCCCGGGGGTGGAGTCCATCGAGGCGATGGAGAGGTCGATCGCGTCGCCGTCGCCGTCCTGTCCCGGCAGCGCGGGGCCGTGGGGGAGTGCAACCCGGGTGCTGCCGCCGTGGTGGCGCGTGACGTAGCCGTCCGCCTCCAGCAGGCCGTACACGCGCGTGATGGTCGAGCGGGAGCGGCGCAGCTCGACCGCGAGAGCTCGCTCGCTGGGCAGTCGTTCCCCCACCGTGAGCCGGCCGTCGAGGATGAGCGCGGTGATCTGGCGGGCCAGAGCGGTGGCCGAGGCGCCGGCGACGCTGCGCGCTCCGAGCTGTTCCACGAGTCGTGAGGACATGACTCCAGCTTGCCGCAAAAGTGGACTGCTATACGCAGGCCACTTTTGTCGCAGTGGTCTCGGCGACCGCGGCTCCCGTCGTTCCACGATGGAGAGATGCTCCTGCGCTCCATCCTCCTGCCCGTCCGCGCCACGAGCCCTCGCGACCTCGCGGAGCGCCTGGTCCAGCTCGTCATCGGACTGATGCTCTACGGCATCGCGCTGGCGTTCATGGTCCGCGGGGGCATCGGTGTGGCGCCGTGGGACGTGCTCGCGCTCGGTGTCGCGGGACGGAGCGGCCTCGGCTACGGCGCCGTCACCGTGCTGGTGTCGATCGTGGTCTTGCTGCTGTGGATCCCCCTGCGCCAGCGCGTCGGTCTCGGCACCCTGCTCAACGCCCTCCTGATCGGCCCCAGCGCCGACCTCGCGCTGCTGGCACTGCCCTCCCCGCCGAACGTGTGGATTGGCGCGCCCATGTTCGTGTTCGGACTCGTGCTGCTGGCCTTCGCCACCGGGCTCTACATCGCCGCCGACTTCGGTCCCGGCCCGCGGGACGGACTGATGACGGGTCTCGTCCGGACCACCGGATGGCCGGTCTGGCTCGCCAGGACCGTGATCGAGGGTTCGGTGCTCCTCATCGGATTCCTGCTGGGCGGCCCGGTGGGTGTGGGGACCGTGCTCTTCGCGTTCGGCGTCGGTCCGCTCATCGGCTGGTTCCTTCCCCGCATCGAGCGGCGCCGCAGGGCCCGGTCGCAGCGGCTCGCCGTCTCGAACGGCTGAGCCGGGTCCGTCGAGACAGGACGAGGCCCCCGGGACGTCCCGGGGGCCTCGTCGTGTCGTACGGGGTCGTCAGTCGGCGCTGCCCACCACGAGCACCGCGTTGTGTCCGCCGAAGCCGAAGGAGTTGCTGATCGCGATCTGCGGTCCGTCGCCCAGGGGCATCGGCTCTCCCGACAGGCGGAACGGGACCTCGGGGTCGGGCTCCGTCATGTTGATCGTCGGAGGGGCGACCCGGTCGCGCAGCGCGAGGATCGAGAAGATCGCCTCCAGCGCGCCGGTGCCGCCGAGCAGGTGCCCGGTCGACGCCTTGGTGGCCGACACCGGGATCTCATCGATCCGGTCGCCGAAGACCTTCTTGAGAGCTGTGTACTCGTTCGGGTCGCCCACCGGCGTCGAGGTGGCGTGGGCATTGATGTGCGTGACCTGGTCGGCCGTGATGCCGGCCTCCTCGAGAGCCTGCGTGACCGCACGGGCCGCGCCGTTGCCCTCCGGGTCGTTGCCCGTGATGTGGTAGGCGTCGGCCGTGACGCCGCCGCCCAGGATGTAGCCGTAGATCTTGGCGCCGCGAGCCTTGGCGTGCTCTTCAGTCTCGAGGATCAGCGCGGCCGCTCCCTCGCCCATCACGAAGCCGTCGCGGTCGATCGCGCCCGGACGCGATGCGTGGGCCGGGTCGTCGTTGCGGCGGGAGAGGGCCTGCGCGGAGGCGAACGCCGCCATCGTGATGGGGTGGATCGCGGACTCGGTGCCGCCGGCGATCACGACGTCGGCGAGACCCTCCTGCAGGTGGTGGAAGGCGTGGATGAGGGACTCGGTGCTCGAGGCACAGGCGCTCACCACGGTCTGCGCGTAGGCGCGGGCCTCGAACTGCAGCGAGAGGTTGCCCGCGGCAGCGTTGGGCATGAGCATCGGGACCGTCAGCGGCATGACGCGGCGCGGTCCCTTCTCGCGCAGCGTGTCCCACGCGTCCAGCAGGGTCCACAGGCCGCCGATGCCGGTCGCGAAGTCGACGCCGAGGCGCTCGGGGGCGACCTCGGGGGAACCGGCGTCGGCCCAGGCCTCGCGTGCCGCGATCAACGCGAACTGCGAAGACGGGTCCAGGCGCTTGGCCTCGTGGCGCGGCAGCACCTCTTCGGGGCGGACGATCGCCGAGGCGGCGAACGTGACGGGCAGCTCGTACTGCTGCACCCAGTCGTGCTCGATCGTGCGGGTGCCGGACACCCCGGCGAGGAGGTTGGTCCAGTTCTCGGGAGCCGTCCCGCCGATGGCGGACGTGGCGCCGATGCCGGTGACGACGATGCGCTTGGTCATGAAGGTGGTTCCTTGTCGAACGGGAGTCGTGCGGGAGATGGGCAGAGCGGAGGATGCCACGCCCCGCCGCAGCGGGGGTGGCATCCTGCCGTGTTACTCCTGGCCCGCGACGATGAAGTTGACCGCGTCGCCGACGGTCTTGAGGTTCTTGACCTCGTCGTCGGGAATGGTCACGCCGAACTTCTCCTCGGCGTTGACGACGATCGTCATCATCGAGATCGAGTCGATGTCGAGGTCGTCGGTGAACGACTTCTCCAGGGCGACCTCGGAGGCGTTGATGCCGGTCTCGTCGGTGATGAGCTCTGCGAGGCCGGAGAGGACCTCATCGTTGGTGAAAGCCATGGTGGTCTTCCTCTTTCTTACGGGGTGTATTAGGAACCGTGGAACAGTCTAGGGAAGGTCGGCGCGGACTCAGGGGAGGACGACGACCTGTGCGGCGAACACCAGACCGGCGCCGAAGCCGATCTGCAGGGCCAGCCCACCCGAAAGCTCAGGGTGTTCAGCCAGGAGGCGGTGGCTCGCGAGCGGGATCGAGGCGGCCGAGGTGTTGCCCGTCGTCTCGATGTCGCGGGCGATCGCCGTGGTCTCCGGCAGACCGAGCTGCTTGGCGAACTCGTCGATGATGCGCATGTTCGCCTGGTGAGGGATGAACGCGGCGAGGTCCTCCGCGGTCACGCCCGCCTTGTCCAGTGCCTCACGGGCGACCTTCACCATCTCCCACACCGCCCAGCGGAAGACGGTCGGGCCCTCCTGGCGCAGCGTGGGCCACGGCACCTCGCCGTCGCGGAACTCGGTGAGGGTGGCGTTCATGCCCACGGCGTCGGCCTTGGAGCCGTCCGAACCCCACACGGCGGGGGAGATGCCCGGCGTCTCGCTGGGGCCGATCAGTGCAGCGCCGGCACCGTCGCCGAGCAGGAACGAGATGCTGCGGTCGGTGGGGTCGACCACGTCGGACAGCTTCTCGGTGCCGATCACGAGAGCGTGGCGTGCCGTACCGGCCTTGATGAGCGCGTCGGCCTGCGCGATCGCGTACGCATACCCCGCACAGGCGGCGTTGATGTCGTAGGCGGCCGCCGGGTTCGCACCGACGCGGTCGGCGACGATCGCCGAGACCGAGGGCGTCTGCTTCGGGTTGCTGATCGTCGCGACGATCACGAGGTCGACCTGGTCGGCGGGGACGCCCGACTTCTCGACGGCCTCGGCGGCCGCGGCGGTGGCCAGGTCGATCGCATCCGTTCCCTTGTCGGCGCGCACGCGAGTCACGATGCCGGTGCGCTGGCGGATCCACTCGTCGCTCGAGTCGATCGGACCGATCAGGTCGTCGTTCGGGACGGCGTTCTCGCCGCGCGCGGCACCGTACGAGTAGATGCGGGTGTACGCGGGGCCGGTGAGCTGGGCGAGCGTGGCGCTCATGCGGCGTCTCCGTTCAGCAGCGCGACGGCTGCGTCGAGGTCTTCGGGGGTCTTGACGGCTACGGTCGGCACACCACGGAGCCCGCGCTTGGCGAGGCCGACGAGGGCGCCGGCGGGGGCGAGCTCGATGACCCCGGTGACGCCCGCCTCGGCGAACGACGCCATGCAGAGGTCCCAGCGCACCGGCGACGACACCTGGTCGACGAGATACGAGAGCGCCTGCGCGCCGTCGGAGACCACGGAGCCGTCGCGGTTGGTCCAGAGCGTGATGTCGGGGTCGACGGGGGACACGTCGGCCACCGCGTCGCGGAGCGCGGCGACCGCCGAGCCCATGTACGAGGTGTGGAACGCGCCGGCGACCTGCAGCGGCACCACGCGCGTGCCCTTCACCGGCTCCTCGGCCAGAGCAGCCAGTGCCGGCAGCGGTCCGGCGACGACGATCTGGCCGCCGCCGTTGTAGTTGGCGGGGGACAGGCCGAGCTCTGCCAGGCGGGCGAGCAGCGCCTCTTCGTCGCCGCCCAGCACCGCGCTCATGCCCGTGGGGGTCTGCGCGGCGGCATCGGCCATCGCGCGGCCGCGGATCCCCACCAGACGCATGCCGGTCGTCTCGTCGATCACCCCGCTGCCCACGAGGGCGGCGACCTCGCCGACCGAGTGACCGGCGATGCCGTCCGCACGGCGGCCGGACCGCTGCACGAGGGCGTCTCCGGCGAGGAGCGACGCGGCGACGATCAGCGGCTGCGCGATGCGCGTGTCACGGATGGTGTCGGCGTCGGACACGGTGCCGTGGGTGCGGAGGTCGACCTCGGCCGCCTCGGAGAAGGAGGCGAGACGCTCCTCGGCGCCGTCGAGGTCAAGCCAGGGGGCGAGGAAACCGGGGGTCTGCGAGCCCTGTCCAGGGCAGACGACGACAATCACCCACCCAGTCTGCCAACGATTGCCGACGAGCGGTGGATGATCCATCACAAGATTGCGAGGATCCCTTGTGTGTGGCGCACAGGGCCCGGCAGCGTCACCGCGGCGGGCGCCGTGCGGAAGGGCGGCGACGCACCTGCTCCGCGGCACCGATGGACCCGAGGATGAGGGCCGTCTGCAGGATGAGGGCCTCGCGCGGGCCCGTGGCGTCCCACCCGATCACCTCGCTCACGCGCTTGAGGCGGTAGCGCACGGTGTTCGGATGCACGAACAGCTCGCGCGCGGTCGCCTCCAGCGAGCGGCCGTTGTCGAGGTAGCTCCACAGCGTCGTCACCAGATCGGTCGAATGGGCCTGCAGTGGGCGGAAGATGCGTTCGACCAGCGTCTGCTTCGCGAGGGGGTCGCCCGCCAGAGCGCGCTCGGGCAGCAGGTCGTCGGCTTCCACCGGTCGCGGTGCGCTCCGCCAGGCGCGAGCCACCGCGAAGCCGGCGAGGGCCGCCCTGGCGCTCTGGCTCGCATCGACGAGGGCGGCGACCGCGGGTCCGAGCACGACGAAGCCGGGCCCGAACGACGGCTCGAGCCGGGCGGCGATCTCCTGGAAGCCCAGCTCCTCGTCCTCGCCCTCCTGTCCGGCCACGCGGGCACGGCCGAGCACCAGGACGAGCCGTGAGCCCTGCACGCCGATCAGCACGTCGACTGCGAGCTTCCGCGCCGTCCGACGCACGAGGTCCACATCGAACTGCGGAGGCGTCGTGCCGACCAGCACCGCGACCTCGCCGTGTCCGTGCCAGCCCAGGGCGGCGATGCGGCTCGGCAGCTCCTCGTCGGCCTCTCCCGTGAGGATCGAGTCCACCACGAGTGCCTCGAGGCGCGCATCCCACAGGCCGCGGGCCTCTGCGGCGCGGGCGTACACGTCGGCCGCGGCGAACGCGACGTCGCGCGAGTACAGCAGGATGGCCTCGCGGAGATGCTCACCCTTGCCGGCGACGCGCTCCTCGGTCACCTCCACCGTCACGCGGATGAGCTGGAGCGTCTGCTGCAGGCTCACGCTGCGCAGGAGCTCCCGTGGCGCGGCGGCGAAGATGTCCGCCGCGATCCACGGGGTCGAGGTGGGGTCGTCGTACCACTGGATGAACGAGGTGATGCCCGCCTGCGCCACCAGCCCGACCGCAGAACGGCGGGCCGGTGGCATGTCGGCGTACCACGGGAGCGTGTCCTCCAGCCGCTTGATCGTCACCGAGGCGATGTCACCGGAGATCCGGCGCAGCCAGGTGAGTGTCGCGGCCTTGTCCATGCCGGCGGCAGACGACGGTGTCACCGAAGGCTCAGCTTTCCCCGCCTGCGTTACCGCTGGTGCCGGCGTTCACATCGTGCAGACGGTACTTCTCGATGGCCTGTGCGGCGAGCGAACGGTCGACCGTGCCCTCCTCCGCGAGCGACTGCAGCGTGCGCACGACGATCGACGGACCGTCGATCTTGAAGAAGCGACGAGCAGCGGCACGCGTGTCGGAGAAGCCGAAACCGTCGGCGCCGAGCGTGGCGAAGCGGTTCGGCACCCACGGACGGATCTGGTCCTGGACGGCGTGCATGAAGTCGCTCACCGCCACGACCGGACCCTCGACGCCCTGCAGCTTCTGCGTGAGGTACGCCGTGCGCGGCTCCTGCTCGGGGTGGAGGAAGTTGTGCTCGTCGGCGGCGAGACCGTCGCGGCGCAGCTCCGTCCAGGAGGTGACCGACCACACGTCGGCGATCACGCCCCAGTCGTTCTTGAGCAGCTCCTGCGCCTCCATCGCCCACGGCAGTCCCACGCCCGACGCGAACAGCTGGGCGCGAGGCCCGTCGCCCTCGCCGACCGAGACGCGGTGGATGCCGCGGACGATGCCGTCGACGTCCACGTCCGCCGGCTCGGCGGGCTGCACCATCGGCTCGTTGTACACCGTGAGGTAGTACATGACGTTCGGGTCTTCGTGCTCGCCGCCGTACATGCGCTCCAGACCGGAGCGGACGATGTGCGCGATCTCGTAGCCGTAGGCCGGGTCGTAGGACACGGTGGCCGGGTTGGTCGCGGCCAGCAGGTGCGAGTGGCCGTCGGCGTGCTGGAGGCCCTCACCGGTCAGGGTGGTGCGTCCGGCGGTCGCGCCGATGATGAAGCCGCGTGCCATCTGGTCGCCCGCCGCCCACTGGGCGTCGCCCGTGCGCTGGAAGCCGAACATCGAGTAGAAGATGTAGATCGGGATCAGCGGCTCGCCGTGCGTGGCGTACGACGTGCCGGCCGCGGTGAAGGCCGCGAGGGCGCCCGCCTCGTTGATGCCGACGTGGACGATCTGGCCCTGCGGGCTCTCCTTGTAGGCGAGCAGCAGCTCCCGGTCGACCGACGTGTAGTGCTGACCGTTCGGGTTGTAGATCTTCGCGGTCGGGAAGTAGGCGTCCATGCCGAACGTGCGCGCCTCGTCGGGGATGATCGGCACGATGCGGTGACCGAACTCCTTCGAGCGCAGCAGGTCCTTCAGCAGGCGGACGAAGGCCATGGTGGTGGCGATCTCCTGCGTGCCCGAGCCCTTCTTCGGCAGCGCGTACGCGTTCTCCTCGGGGAGCGAGAGCCCCACGTGGGTCGAGCGGCGCTCCGGCAGGAAGCCGCCCAGCGCGCGACGACGCTCCAGCATGTACTGGATCGTCTCGTCCTGCGGTCCCGGGTTGTAGTACGGGGGAAGGTACGGGTTCTCCTCGAGCTGCGCGTCCGTGATGGGGATGTGCATCGCGTCGCGGAACGTCTTGAGGTTGTCCAGCGTCATCTTCTTCATCTGGTGGGTCGCGTTGCGGCCCTCGAACTGCGGGCCGAGCCCGTAGCCCTTGACGGTCTTCGCGAGGATGACGGTCGGCTTGCCCTTGTGCTCGGTCGCGGCCTTGAACGCGGCGTAGACCTTGCGGTAGTCATGGCCGCCGCGCTTGAGGTTCCAGATGTCGTCGTCGGAGTAGTCCTTGACGAGGGCGGCGGTGCGCTCGTCGCGCCCGAAGAAGTGCTCGCGGATGTACGCGCCCGACTCCGCCTTGTAGGTCTGGTAGTCGCCGTCGGGCGTGACGTTCATCAGGTTCAGCAGCGCGCCGTCGGTGTCGCGGGCGAGCAGGTCGTCCCACTCGCGGCCCCAGACGACTTTGATGACATTCCAGCCGGCACCGCGGAAGAACGACTCCAGCTCCTGCACGATCTTGCCGTTGCCGCGCACCGGTCCGTCGAGGCGCTGCAGGTTGCAGTTGACGACGAAGGTCAGGTTGTCGAGGCCCTCGTTCGCCGCGACCTGCAGCTGACCGCGGCTCTCGACCTCGTCCATCTCGCCGTCGCCAAGGAAGGCCCAGACGTGCGACTGCGAGGTGTCCTTGATGCCGCGGTTCTCCAGGTACTTGTTCGACATCGCCTGGTAGATCGCGTTGATCGGGCCGAGCCCCATCGACACGGTGGGGAACTGCCAGTACTCGGGCATCAGCCGCGGGTGCGGGTAGGAGGGGATGCCGTTCGGGGCGTGCGACTTCTCCTGGCGGAAGCCGTCGAGCTGGTCTTCGGTCAGACGACCCTCGAGGAACGAGCGGGCATAGGTGCCGGGGGAGGCGTGACCCTGGATGAAGATCTGGTCGGCACCGCCGGGGTGGTCCGCACCCTTGAAGAAGTGGTTGAAGCCCACCTCGTACAGGGCGGCGGAGGACGCGTACGTGGAGATGTGACCGCCGACACCGATGCCGGGACGCTGCGCCCGGTGCACGGTGATGGCCGCGTTCCAGCGGATCCAGGCGCGATAGCGGCGCTCGATCTCCTCGTCGCCGGGGAACTCCGGCTCGTTCTCGGGAGCGATCGTGTTGATGTAGTCCGTGGTGGGGACCATCGGCACGTTCAGGTGCAGCTCCTTGGAGCGCTTGAGCAGGCTGAGCATGATCTCACGGCCGCGGCCGTGTCCCTTGGCATCCACCAGCTCATCGAGCGACTGCTGCCACTCGCCGGTCTCCTCCGGATCGCTGTCGAGGGGGCCCTGAGAGTACGGATCCTGGTCGTGGACGGTCACGGGGGAACCTTTCGTCAAGCTGGCAGGTCATGCCAAGGAAACGGGAAGCGACACGGGCAGCCTTGTCGGCCGTGCACAACGCGCGCCGACCTCAGCCTATCCCTCTTCCACGACGTGGGTGCGCATGCGCCGCCGGATAGACTGAGCGCACCAGGGCCTTTAGCTCAGCTGGTAGAGCGCCACGTTTACACCGTGGATGTCGTCGGTTCGATCCCGGCAGGGCCCACCGGATTCCGCGGGGCGTCACCCGACTCCAGCCACTCGACATCGACGCCAGTGGCCATAGCCCAGGCCAGCAGCACGGCCCGCCG